>JBOFBK010000170.1:0-16366 GCA_051645525.1 Dermatophilaceae bacterium
CCACACCCCGACCGAGGTCAAGGCCGCGGTCACCGGCTCGGGACGGGCCGAGAAGGCGCAGGTGACCGCGATGGTCACCCGCATCCTCGGCCTCGACGCCGCACCCCGACCCGCCGACGCCGCGGACGCGCTCGCCCTCGCGGTCTGCCACGCCTGGCGGGGCGCCGCTTCCGGGCGGCTCGCGGCACTGGCCGAGGCGGCCCGCCGGTGATCGCGTCGGTGCGAGGTGCGGTCGGGCAGGTCGGTCTCGACCGGGTCGTCGTCGAGGTCGGTGGGGTGGGGCTGCTCGTGCACACGACTCCGGCCACCGCGGCGGCCTGCCGCCGCGGCGAGGAGGCCGCGCTCGCCACGACGCTCGTGGTGCGCGAGGAGTCGATGACCCTGTTCGGTTTCGGTACCGCCGCCGAACGCGACATGTTCGAGACCGTGCAGACCGTCTCTGGAGTGGGCCCGCGGCTGGCGTTGGCGATGCTCTCCGTCATGGGCCCCGACGACCTCGCCGGCGCACTCCGCGCGGGCGACACGAAGGCCCTCACCGCCATTCCCGGCATCGGGGCCAAGTCGGCGCAGCGGCTCGTCCTCGAGCTGCGCGACAAGGTCGGCGTGGCCGCTGCCACCGGAGCGGTGTCGGATGCCGTTCCGGCCGCCACCGGGCGACCGGGGTGGCGCGAGCCGGTCACCGAGGCGCTCGTCGGGCTCGGCTGGAACGCCAAGCAGGCCGCGGATGCCGTCGAGCGGGTCGCCGCCGCGGAGCCGGGCGAGTTCGATGTCGCCGTGCTGCTGCGGTTGGCGCTGCGGGAGCTGCGGCCGTGAGCGCCGACGCAGCGCGTCCCGGCTTCCGCAGCGAGCTGCGCGAGGCCGGCGAGCCGCGTGCCGACGCCTCCGATGACCGGTCCTGGGACGCCACGGCGCGGGTGGTCGACGCCGCCGGGTCCGACGACGAGCGGGTGGTCGAGGCCGCGCTGCGGCCACGCCGGCTGGCCGAGTTCCCCGGTCAGGTGCGCGTGCGCGACCAGCTCGGGCTGGTGCTCGAGGCGGCCCGTCGACGCGGCAGCCCGCCCGACCACGTGCTGCTCTCCGGCCCACCCGGGCTGGGCAAGACCACGCTCGCGATGATCGTCGCCGCCGAGCTCGAGCGCCCGCTGCGGCTCACCAGCGGCCCCGCCATCCAGCACGCCGGAGACCTCGCCGCGGTGCTCTCCTCGCTCGACGAGGGGGAGGTGCTCTTCCTCGACGAGATCCACCGGATGAGCCGGTCCGCCGAGGAGATGCTCTATCTCGCCATGGAGGACTTCCGCGTCGACGTCATCGTCGGCAAAGGGCCGGGCGCCACGGCCATCCCGCTCGAGCTTCCGCCGTTCACGGTCGTCGGCGCCACGACGCGCGCTGGCCTGCTGCCGGCGCCGCTGCGCGACCGGTTCGGGTTCACCGGCCACCTCGACTACTACGAGGTCGCCGACCTGGTCACCATCCTGCGCCGGTCCGCACGCCTACTCACCGTCGAGGCGGATGACGCGGGGATCACCGAGGTGGCCGGTCGCTCGCGCGGCACGCCGCGGATCGCCAACCGGCTGCTGCGCCGGGTACGTGACTGGGCGCAGGTGCACGGCGCGGGCCACGTCGACCTGCACGCGGCCCATGAGGCGCTGGCCCTGTTCGACGTCGACGAGGCCGGCCTCGACCGGCTCGACCGCGCCGTGCTCGACGCGCTGTGCCGTCGGTTCGGCGGCGGCCCGGTCGGACTGTCGACGCTCGCCGTCGCGGTGGGGGAGGAGGCCGACACCGTCGAGACGGTGGCCGAGCCGTACCTCGTCCGCGAGGGGTTCATGGCACGGACGCCTCGGGGTCGCGCCGCCACCGCGCTCGCCTGGAGCCATCTGGGCCTGTCCGCGCCGCGCAACGCAGCGGCTCAGCCGGCCCTGCCGCTCGCCGGCGACGATGCGTCCGACGGCGTGTCGGGCCGGCTCGGCGGCTGACGCGTCATCCCGCGCGGTGGAAACGCGGCGCGCCGCTCTGTCGTTGGTGGGGTGTCCCGCTCTCGCCTAGACTGACCGCTCGGCCCGGCGCGACCGGGCCGCATCACTGCCCGCCACCGATGGGCGCTCTGACCCAAAGGACCCTTACGCCAATGTTCAGCGGCAACGGCTCCGGCCTCGCCTACGTCCTCCTCCTCGTCGTCCCCTTCCTGCTCCTCGTGTGGATGTTCCTCACCCAGCGGAACCGGGCCAAGCAGGTGCAGGCGCTCCAGTCATCGCTCACCGTCGGCGAGGAGGTGCTGACGACCTCCGGGCTGTACGGCACCATCGCCGCCCTCGAGGACCGGGTCGTGTCCCTCGACGTCGGCGGCGGCACGGTGGTGCGGTTCGACCGCCGCGCCATCGGCATGCGCGCCTCCGAGGTGGTCTGAGCATGGGGCTGGCCCAGCAGCAGCGCTCGTACGCGCGGCGCGCACTCATCGCTCTCGGCGTGATGTCGGCGGCCCTGCTCGCCCTGCTCGCCGGGGGCACCCAGTGGTCGGACGCCCAGTGGACGCCGAAACTCGGTCTCGACCTCGAGGGTGGCACCCAGATCGTGCTCGAGCCACGGGTCAGCGGGGGCGGCCCGGTGTCGGCCGAGCAGCTCTCGCAGGCACGCGACATCATCGTCCAGCGGGTCGACGCCGGCGGCTCCACCGGTGCCGAGGTGACCACCCAGGGCGACCGCAACATCGTCGTCGCCATCCCGGGCCAGCCCACCGAGGAGCAGAAGGAGGCGATCAGCCGCTCCTCCCAGCTCCAGTTCCGGCCGGTGCTCGCGGTCACGGCGGGTTCACCTCAGCCGCAGCCGAGTCCGTCGGTCAGCGGCTCGCCGGCGCCCTCCCCGTCGGGGGCCGCGAGCCCGTCGCCGTCCACCACGGCCAGCCCGGCGCCATCCGGCACACCGACCGCCACCAGCAGCGCCAGCCCCACGAACAACAGCGCCGTGCCGGAGGCGCTGGCCACGGTCACCCCCAGCCCGACACCGTCCGCCTCGCCGAGCCCCAGTGCCTCGCCGAATCCCACTGCCTCGGCGTCGCCGGCACCGAGCCCGTCGCCGTCCGGCTCACCCGGCGCTCCGCGCCCGCCGACCGACCTCGGCTGGATCACTCCCGAGGTCCAGGCCGCCTACGACGCCCTGGACTGCTCGCAGGAGAACGCCCTCGACAACCTGGTCGACGACCCCGAGCAGCCGCTGGTGACCTGTCAGGACGACGGCTCGGCGAAGTTCATCCTCGGGCCGGTCGCGGTGTCCGGCGAGCGGATCACCGACGCCACCGCCGGCTACCGCACCAACCAGCAGGGCGCGATCACCAACGAGGTCGAGATCGCCCTGTCACTCGACGGCCGTGGTACCACCGAGTACGCCGACATCAGCCGCGAGATGGTGGCGCTGCCCGAGCCACAGAACCAGCTCGCCTCGACGCTCGACTCGCGGGTCATCGTGGCGCCCCGCTTCCAGTCCGCCATCCTCGACGGGCGGGCCAGCATCACCGGCGGCTTCACCCTCACCGAGGCCCGCTCGCTGGCCGAGCAGCTGAAGTTCGGCGCCCTGCCGCTGTCGTTCGACGTGCAGACCAGCACCGACATCAGCCCCACCCTCGGCGGTGAGCAGCTGCGCTATGGGCTGGTCGCGGGGCTGGTCGGGCTCGGGCTGGTCGTCGTCTACTCGATGATCCAGTACCGCATGCTCGGCCTGGTGACCGTCGCCTCGATCCTCGTCGCCGCGGCCCTGACCTTCCTCGTCGTCACGATCCTCGGATGGTCGCAGAACTACCGCCTCGACATGGCCGGCGTCACCGGGCTGATCGTCGCCATCGGCTTCACCGCCGACAGCTTCATCGTCTACTTCGAGCGGGTGCGCGACGAGCTGCGTGAGGGCCGCTCGCTCCAGGCGGCCGTCGAGACCGGCTGGAACCGTGCCAAGCGCACCATCCTCGCGGCCGACGGGGTCAACTTCCTCGCCGCGATCGTGCTCTACGCGCTGGCCAGCTCCAGCGTGCGGGGCTTCGCGTTCACCCTCGGGCTGACCACACTGCTCGACCTCATCATCGTCTTCCTCTTCACCCACCCGCTGGTGGCGGTGCTCTCCCGGCGGAAGTTCTTCCGCGACGGGCACCCGTGGTCGGGCCTGGACCCGCGCCGGCTGCGCGACTCCACCACGCGGTACGCCGGCCGAGGGCGGTTCACCACCGCGCCGCCGGCGGTGCGCGCACCCGAAGGGAGCCATGCATGAGGCTCAACCTGTCCACCCTCGGTAACGACCTCTACTCCGGTGCACGGTCGGTGCCGGTCGTGCGTGCGCGTCGCCGGTTCTACCTCGGCTCGGTCGCCATCATCATCGTGGCGGCACTCGGGCTGATCACCCAGAGCGTCAACCTCGGGCTGGAGTTCCGCGGCGGCTCGGAGTTCCGGGTCAGCGGTGCCACCAGCACCTCCGACTACGAGTCCCGCGCCCGCGAGGCCACCACGGGGGCGGCGGAGACGGCATCCGACGTCAACGTCACCCTGATTGGCAACGACACGGTGCGCGTGCAGACCGAGCGGCTCGACGACACACAGAGCGGTGAGGTGCGCGCCTCGCTGGCCGAGGAGTTCGCGGTGCAGACCGCCGACGTGTCGGCCACCTTCGTCGGCCCGTCGTGGGGTGCCACGGTCAGCACGCAGGCGCTGCGCGCGCTCGCGATCTTCCTGGTGCTGGTCGCCGCCGTCATGGCGATCTACTTCCGCACCTGGAAGATGGCGCTCGCGGCGATGGTCGCCACCGCCCACGACCTGCTCATCACCGTGGGCATCTACGCGTGGAGCGGCTTCGAGGTGTCGCCGGCGACGATGATCGGCTTCCTCACCGTGCTCGGGTACTCCCTCTACGACACGGTCGTCGTGTTCGACAAGGTGCGCGAGAACACGGCCGAGGCGTTCGCCGGCGGCAAGCTCTCCTACGCCGAGGCGGCGAACCTCGCCGTCAACCAGACCATGGTGCGGTCCATCAACACCACGGTCGTGGCGGTGCTGCCGATCGTCGCGGTGCTCGTCGTCGGCGCCGTCGCGCTCGGCCCCGGTGTGCTCCTCGATCTCTCGCTCGTCCTGTTCGTCGGCATCGTCGCCGGCGCCTACTCCTCGATCTTCATCGCGACCCCCATCCTGGTTTCCCTCCGGGCGAAGGAGGAGCGGGTCATCGAGCTCGGCAAGCGCGCCGAGCGGCACCAGGCCCGCCAGCGCAAGCGGGCACTCGAGGAGCAGGCACCCGCAGGCCGGTCGGATGCCGTCCCGGTCACCTCCGGCGCCCCGGCCACGGCCGGCGGCCTCGACGATGCCGAGGACGACGCGACCCTCACCGGTCGGGCGGTTCACGCCTACGCCCGTCCTGGGCCGCGCAACCAGCCGCGACGTACCCCCAGGTCGAAGCGCTGACCAGCCCTCATCCCTCCTCCGGCGGGTCGGCCGAGGTGTCGGCAGTCATCGCCGGCGCGCTGCGCGACGTCCCCGACTTTCCCCGGCCGGGGGTGATGTTCACCGACATCACCCCACTGCTGGGCGACCCCGAGGCGTTCGCGATCGTCATCGAGGCCCTGGCCGACCAGCACGGGCACCGCGTCGACGCCGTCGCCGGTGTCGAGGCCCGCGGGTTCGTCATCGGCGCGGCTCTCGCGCACCGGCTCGGGGTGGGGTTCGTCCCGGTGCGCAAGGCCGGCAAGCTCCCCGGGCCGACGGCGACGGCGTCATACGACCTCGAGTACGGCTCGGCGACCATCGAGGTCCACCTCGACGCGATCGGCGCAGGTCGACGGGTGCTGGTGGTCGACGACGTGCTGGCCACCGGCGGCACCGCAGCCGCGGCATGGGGCCTCCTCGAGCGAGTCGGCGGCCAGGTCGTCGGGTTCGCCTGCGTGGTCGAGCTGGCGTTCCTCGGCGGGCGGCAGCGCCTCGCCCCTCGCGAGGTGAGCGCGCTGCACGTCATCCGGTAACAGCCGACTACCATCTGGTCATGGCGGAGGAAATCACCACGGCCGTGCCGGGCGCACCGGCGGGAGTGTCGTCCCGCGCCCGTGCCCGAGCCGCACTCGCCCGGGTCGGGCGCCAGCGGCCGCCGACCAACCCCGTGCTGGAGCCACTGCTCCAGGTGGTGCGGTCCACCCACCCCAAGGCCGATGTCGACCTCGTCGAGCGCGCGTACGCCGTCGCCGAACGGGCCCACGAAGGTCAGAAGCGGCGCTCTGGCGACGACTACATCACCCACCCGCTCGCCGTCACCACCATCCTCGCCGAGCTCGGGATGACGCCCACCACCCTCGCCGCGGCGCTGCTCCACGACACGGTCGAGGACACCGCCTACAGCCTCGTGGCGCTGCGCCGGGACTTCGGCGACGAGATCGCGATGCTCGTCGACGGGGTGACCAAGCTCGACAAGATGACGTATGGCCAGGCCGCCCAGGCCGAGACGGTGCGCAAGATGGTGGTGGCGATGGCCCGCGACATCCGCGTGCTCGTCATCAAGCTCGCCGACCGGCTGCACAACGCCCGGACGTGGCGGTACGTGTCGCAGGAGAGCGCCCAGCGCAAGGCGCGGGAGACGCTCGAGATCTACGCGCCGCTCGCGCACCGCCTCGGCATGAACACCATCAAGTGGGAGCTGGAAGACCTCAGCTTCCAGGCGCTGTACCCGAAGGTGTACGACGAGATCGTGCGGCTGGTCGCCGAGCGCGCACCCGCTCGGGAGGAGTACCTCGCCGGGGTGCGCGAGCACGTGAGCGGCGACCTGCGCTCGGCGAAGATCAAGGCGGTCGTCACCGGCAGGCCCAAGCACTACTACTCCGTGTACCAGAAGATGATCGTCGGCGGACGCGACTTCGAGCAGATCTACGACCTCGTCGCGGTGCGTGTTCTGGTCGACACGGTGCGCGACTGCTACGCGGCGCTCGGGTCCCTGCACGCCCGGTGGAACCCGGTGCCCGGCCGGTTCAAGGACTACATCGCGATGCCGAAGTTCAACATGTACCAGTCGCTGCACACGACGGTCATCGGGCCCGAGGGCAAGCCGGTCGAGATCCAGATCCGCACCCAGACCATGCACCGACGTGCCGAGTACGGCGTGGCCGCGCATTGGAAGTACAAGGAGGACCCCAAGGGGGCGTCGGCGGGCCGGCCGTCCGACGGCGGGGCGGAGGCGGTCGGCGACATGTCCTGGCTGCGCCAGCTGCTCGACTGGCAGCAGGAGACGTCTGACCCGGGGGAGTTTCTCGAGTCGCTGCGCTTCGAGATCACGGCGAGCGAGGTCTACGTCTTCACACCGAAAGGGCAGCTGGTCGGGCTGCCGTCCGGCTCCACACCGGTCGACTTCGCCTACGCCGTCCACACCGAGGTCGGCCACCACTGCATCGGCGCACGGGTCAACGGGCGGTTGGTCCCGCTCGAGAGCACCCTCGACAACGGCGACGTGGTCGAGGTGCTCACGTCGAAGGCCGACTCGGCCGGTCCTTCGCGTGACTGGCTGAACTTCGTCCGTTCCGCAAGGGCCCGGAACAAGGTGCGCCAGTGGTTCACCAAGGAGCGCCGCGAGGAGATGATCGAGTCGGGGAGGAACTCGCTCGCCACGGCCATGCGCAAGCAGGGCCTGCCGCTGCAGCGGCTCACGACCGTCGAGTCGCTGACCGGTGTCGCGGAGGAGCTCCGGCTGCCGGGCATCGACGCGCTCTACGCCGCCGTCGGCGACGGGACCGTCTCCTCCCAGCACATCGTGTCCAGACTGGTGGCATCGGTCGGTGGGGAGGAGGGCGCGAGCGAGGACATCGCCGAGGCTGCGTTGCCGGTACGCACCCGACACTCCTCGCGGCGGCATCACGATCCCGGTGTTGTCGTCAGGGGAATGAGCGATGTCTGGATCAAGCTCGCCAAGTGCTGCACGCCGGTGCCGGGCGACGAGATCATCGGCTTCGTGACCCGGGGCAACGGCGTGTCGGTGCATCGACGCGACTGCACCAACGCCGATGCTCTGCTCGCCCAGTCCGAGAAGATCATCGAGGTGGAGTGGGCACCCACGGCAGGCAGCATGTTCCTCGTCCAGCTCCAGGTCGACGCGCTCGACCGCTCACGGCTCCTCTCCGACGTCACCCGGGTCATCTCCGACCATGGAGTCAACATCCTGTCGGCCGCGGTCACCACCTCACGAGACCGAGTGGCCAAGCTGCACTTCACCTTCGAGATGGGGGACCCTGGCCATCTCGGCCACGTCGTCCGAGCGGTACAGCGCATCGACGGCGTCTTCGACGCCCACCGGGTCACCGGCGGTCGACGCGAGCCCGACCGGGTCTGACACGTTCTTTCCCGCATCAGTACAGCGGGCCGGCCAGACGACCGAGACAGGTCGTCGACCGGACCGGCTGGCTTACGGCCGCTGCGGCAGCCTGCGCAGCAGCATCGTCACGTACACGTCGGCGATGTCCTCGGCCGTGTCGATCGCGAACACGGCCGCGCCACGTCGTTCGCCGGTGGGAACGGCGGCGGCCACCGTCCGCAGCTGCGTCTGATCCACGCCGCCCATGCCGACGAGGAGCACCGTGACCGGCTTCTCCGGGTCCGCCTTCTCGGCCAGGCGGGTCCGCAGCTGCTCGAGGGACAGGCCACCGGACGGGTCGTCGTTGACCCCGTCGGTGAACAGTGTCACGAGGTTGGCCGCCCGGGGGTCGTACTCCTCGATCGCCTTCGCGTAGGCGGCGTCGAGCGTGTCGTAGAGGCCGGTGTCGCCCCCGAGGCGGCTACCGAGCGAGCCGAGCGAGAAGGCGAGCTTGGCCCGGTGGTCCTCTCGCCCCAGCGCCTGTATGGGCTGTAGCTGGGTCCAGTCCTGCTCGCCACGCTGCCGGGTCGAGAACGTCCACAGCCCCACGGAGTTCTGGTCGGCGAGCAGGTCGATCGCCCCAGTGGCGGCCTGCGCAGCGATCTGGATCCGTGACTCGCGACCGGAGCCCGCCGGCTGCCGCATCGACCCGGACGTGTCGATGACGGTGAGCAGCCGGGTCGGTTTCGTGACGGCCTGCCACATCTCGTACGCACCTTCGGCAGCAGAAGGGGTGACGCTCGGTCGTGACCGCATCGCCGATGCCGGCGGGGCGCCGGCGACGACCGGCTCAAGGTCCGCCGGCGTACGGAACCCGCGATCGCGCAGTGCCTGCTGACCCCTCGACGACGTGAACGCCGCCTCGAGGGCGTCGACCGCCTCCTCCGGGGCGGACGTCGAGGAGACCAGGGGGAAGTCGAGCGCCTGGACGCCGGTACCTGGCACCGCGAGGGTGAGACCGGAGACCCCGGAGGCGGCGACCTGCTGCTCGGTCGCGGGAAACACGGCGGGGTCGGACCCGCTGGTGTGAGACGTGAACAAGGTGGCCTCCGGCACGACCCGGCTGAGCATGCCACCGATCCCGGCCAGCGCTGCTCGACGCTGTTCCGCGGGACGGGCATCGACCTCTGCCAGACCCGACATCAGCGCCAGCTGACCGACCGCCGAGTTGTTGGGATCCGGCAGCCGGGTGGTTTCGGCGAAGACCACCGACCCCCAGCTCAGCGGCTCCGGAGGGGTGAGGTCGGCGGGAACGACGACCACCACCGGAGTAGCCGCGATCGACGCGCCGACTCGCAGCTTCTCGCCCGAGGATCCAGCGACCAGCTCGGCGACGGCGGTGGAGTCAGGAACCCACACCATGGGCGTCTCGCCTGAACCGGAGCTGAACCTGGCCGCGGTCGCCGTTGTCGGCTCGGCCGTCACCCGGTAGGTGGCACACCCTCCGACATCGTCGACGAGCTCGCGAACCACCGGCTCGATAGCGGGAGTGGTGACGACCGAGACCACGGCCTGGTCGTCGCACCCGAACGCGTCGATCGCCGGCAGGATCGAGCCGTCCTCGGCCACCACCACCCACGCCCGCCATCCGACGATGCCGAGGACGAGGGCGACGACGGCAGCCGTCGCGACCCATCGCCCACGGGAACCGTCAACGTGACCTCCGTGTCGTCCCATTCCCTGCTCCTTCTCGCTGCATCGGCCTCACCGTGGGGCCGGGTCGTGCACAATCCTGCGTGGCCCCCCCAATGCTGCCGATCGCAGCGCGTGTCACCCCCCGCCGAACTCGTCGAGGCCGGCTCGAGCCTGGTCCAGCCACTGGCGCTGCGCCTCGAGCCGCTGGCGAGCCGCCGCGGCGGTCGCCTGATCGCCGGCGGCCTCGGCTTCCGCGAGCTCGGCCTCGACGGCGACGACCGATGCCTCGAGCTGGTCGGCGAGCGACCGCGCCCGCGCGGCCACCTCCGGGTTGGTGGCTCGCCACCGGCGCTCCTCGGCGTCCCGGACGGCCCTCTCGACCGCGCGCATGCGCTTCTCGACCCGGTCGAGGTCACCGCGCGGGACCTTCCCGGCGCGCTCCCATCGATCCTGGATGCTGCGCAGGCTCACCTTGGCAGTCTCCACCTCCGCGACGGGAAGCAGCGCCTCGGCCTCGGCCAGCAGCTGTTCCTTGACCGCGAGGTTGCTGCGGAACTCCTCGCCCTCGACCGCCGCTACCTGGTCCTTGGCGGCGAAGAAGGCGTCCTGAGCCGCCCGGAACCGTTCCCAGAGCGCGTCGTCGTCGTTCCGGGCGGCGCGGCCGGCCCGCCGCCACTGCTCCATCAGCTGCTTGAAGGCCCGGGCGGTGGGCCCCCAGTCGGTGCTGGTGGCGAGCGCCTCGGCCTCCACGACCAGCGACTCCTTGGTGGCCTTGGCCTCGGCGCGTGTCGACTCGAGCTCGGCGTACCAGGCTCGTCGCGCCTTGTCGAAGGAGTTCCGGGCATGGCTGAACCGCTGCCACAAGGCGGACTCGGTGATCTTGTCGAGCTTGGTCGCGGATCGCTGGTGACGCTTCCACTCATCGAGCAGTGCCCTCATCTGCTCGCCGCTGGTGCGCCACTGCGTGGATGCCGCCGGCTGGGCCGCGATGGTCTCGGCCTGGGCCACGATCGCCTCTCGCTCCTCGGCCGCGCGGCTGCGGGCCTGGGCGCGAAGCTCCGCCTCGGCCTCACGCTTGGCCTCGAGCCCGCTCTCGACCCGGCCGACGGTGGCGAGCAGGGCCGGGATGTCGCCCACGACCCCGGTCTGCTCGACGTGTTCCTTCAGGGTGCTCAGGCCGTCGGCGACCTCCTTGGCCGAGACCTCGGCGTTGTCCAGCCGTGCCTCGAGCAGCTCGGCCGAGGAGGCCAGCTCGTCGTACTTGCGAGCGAAGTACTGCACCGCCTCGTCCGGTGAGGCCCCTGGGTACGAGCCGACCTCGCGCTCCTCGTCGCCGACCCGCACGAAGACCCGGCCCTGGTCGTCGACCCGCCCGAACCGCGCCGAGTCGGAGTGGGCGTGCACGACCGGCGTGGCCACGGCACCTGGCCGCGACTGCATCCGGGCGGCGAGGGCGGCCGGGGAGGGAACGGCGGGTGTGGGCCGGTCAGGCGTGGTCTCGTCGGGCACGTCAGGCCTTCTTCTCGGTGACAGCGACAGTCAGAATGCTGATCGGCGCGGCCGGAGGTCCGTCGTCGGGGCTCCCGCCTCCAGGAGCGACGCCCTCGGCGGCGACCCGGTCGACGATGTCCAGTCCTTTGGTCACCGTTCCGAAGATTGTGTACCCGGCGGGGTCGGGGAGGTTCGAGTCGTCGTAGACGAGGAAGAACTGCCCGCCGTTGCCGGCCTTCGGGTCCTGGGTACGGGCCATTGCGAGGGTGCCTCGCGGGTAGGCACCGCCCGCGGGCGCGTTCTCGACGCCGAACCCGTAGCCCGGGGTGCCCTGCCCGGTGCCGGTGGGGTCTCCGCACTGCAGCACCTTGAGTTGCGCGGTGGTGGTCAGGCGGTGGCACGGCCCGTTGCGCCAGTAGTCCTGCCGGGCGAGCTGGAGGAAGGACGCCACCGCTTGCGGCGCCTTCGCGCCGTCGAGGGTCAGCTCGATGTCGCCGCAGTTCGTGGTCACCGTGGCGACGAAGGTCTTGCCCGCCGCGGTGGCCTTGTCGGGGAGGGCGAGCTCGGCCCCGGTGCCGAGCGACTCCGGCGGCGGAGCACACCCGGCGAGCGAGCGGTCCTCCGCCGTGGTGGAGGACTCCTCGTCGCCACCGAACGCAAGCGCCGCGGCGGTCGCCCCGCCGCCGACGACGGCCACGGTGGCGACCACGGCGACCACCCGCCGGATCCGGGCACGCCGCTCCGCGCGCTGGGCAGCCATCTTCATCCGCTTCTCATGGCGCCGGCGTGCACGAGCACGGACCTGCTCCTTGGTCGCCACGGGTGGTCCTCCCTGTCCGGGTCGTCAGCGGCGATCAGTGTAGGCAACCGACCTGCGGATACGCTCCACCGCGTGCTCGTCGTCTCCTTCCCCGCCGCCGCCTTCGCCACGAACTGCTACGTGATCGCGCCCGCACCGGGGGAGGAGTGCGTGGTCGTCGACCCCGGTATCGGCGTCGAGGACACCCTTCGCGACCTGCTCGCGGAGCACCGGCTGCGGCCCGCGGCGGTGCTGCTCACCCACGGCCACCTCGACCACGTCTACGCGGTGACGCCCATGTGCGGCGGCGACATCGCGGCCTACATTCACGGCGAGGACCGCTACCGGCTGCGTGACCCGCTCGCGACGGTGCCACCGCCGATGCTCGCGATGATGGAGCAGCAGTTCGGGCGGCGAGCCACCTGGCGTGAGCCGGAGCGGGTGCTCGAGGTGAGCGGCCAGCAGCGGATGACGCTCGCCGGCCTCGATCTCGACGTCCGGCACGCGCCCGGCCACACCGAGGGCTCGGTGCTGTTCGCGCTCGATGGGGCGCCCGACGGCGTCCCGGCCGAGGAGGAGGTCGACCGCACGGTGGTGGCCGGCGACGTGCTGTTCGCCGGCTCGGTCGGCCGCACCGACCTCCCCGGCGGCGACGACGCTGCCATGCGGCGTTCGCTGCGCGACGTCGTGCTCCCGCTCGCCGACTCCACCCTGGTGCTCACCGGACACGGCCCGGCGACGACCATGCGCCGGGAGCGGGCGACCAACCCGTACCTGCGAGGATTGACCGCGTGAGCGAGACCGCCGACAATCACGGGGACGACACGGGACGGCCGGGCGAGACGGGGAGAGGCGCAGCCCGCAAGGTCACCCCCATCTCGGGGTTCCCCGAGCTGCTCCCCGCCGACCGGCTCGCCGAGCTGCACGTGCTGGACGTCATCCGCGAGGTGTTCGAGCTGCACGGGTTCGCCCCGCTCGAGACCCGGGCGGTGGAGCCGGTGGAGCGGCTGCTCGGCAAGGGCGGCGACGCCGACAAGGAGATCTACGGCATCCGTCGCCTCGCCGCCGACGACCACGCCGGGGCGGATGCCGAGCTCGGCCTGCACTTCGACCTCACCGTGCCGTTCGCCCGCTACGTGCTGGAGCACGCCGGCAAGCTCGCGTTCCCGTTCCGCCGCTACCAGGTGCAAAAGGTGTGGCGAGGCGAGCGCCCCCAGGAGGGCCGGTTCCGCGAGTTCACCCAGGCCGACATCGACGTGGTCGACGTCGGGCAGCTCGCGCCGCACGTCGAGGCCGAGCTGCCGCTGGTCGTGACCGAGGTCTTCCGGCGGCTGCCGGTCGGGGACTTCCGCATCCAGGTCAACAACCGCAAGGTGCCCGAAGGCTTCTTCTCCGGACTCGGTCTCACCAACGTGGCCGGCACGCTGCGCATCGTCGACAAGCTCGACAAGATCGGGGCCGAGCGGGTCACCTCGATGCTCCTCGACGCGGGCTCGACGCACGAGCAGGCGCACCTGGTGCTGGCCCTGGCCGCCATCCGCACCGACGACCTCTCCTTCGTCGATCGGGTCCGCACCCTCGGCGTCGAGCACCCCACCCTCGACGAGGGGCTCGACGCGCTCGCCGCGGTGATCCGAGCGGGGATGGCGCGTGCTCCCGGCACGCTCGTGGCCGACCTCGGTGTCGCCCGCGGCCTCGACTACTACACGGGCACGGTCTACGAGACCCAGCTCGTCGGCGACGAGTCCTGGGGCTCGGTGTGCTCCGGGGGCCGGTACGACTCGCTCGCCAGTGACGGACGCACCACCTACCCGGGCGTCGGCATCTCGATCGGCGTGTCGCGGCTGGTGCACCTGCTCATCGCCCACCGGGGGCTCACCGCGTCGCGGTCCACCCCGTCCGCCGTCCTGGTCGCGGTCTCCGACGAAGCCACACGTGATCGCTCCGACGCGGTGGCCGCAGCGCTGCGTGCCCGCGGCATCCCCTGCGAGGTGGCGCCGAGCGCGGCCAGGTTCGGCAAGCAGATCCGCCACGCCGACCGGCGCGGCATCCCCTACGTCTGGTTCCCGGGCGCCGGCGACGAGGACCGCGATCAGGTCAAGGACATCCGCTCCGGCGAGCAGGTCGACGCCGACGCGGCCGGCTGGCGCTGTCCCGACGCCGACCTGCGCCCCGTCATCCGCGTCCACTGACCGGCGTCGGGGCCGGTGGACGCAGGCCGGCCTCCGTGAGCTCGAGCACGGCCAGGGCGCGGATGACGTCGCGGTCACCGCGGCGCCAGGCGCCGGCCGGGTCGCCGGTGATCCTCGCCAGGCGGGGCATCGGCTGGTTCGCCATGGCCCGCAGCGCGAAGAGGTCGAGATCGGTGTCCGCGTCGACGAGGCGCTGGGCCGCGCCCGCCTGCCGGGCGAACCGCCAGCGGAGGCGCAGCCACACCGCGCCCGTCACGACGACCGGCGCGAGCACCGTCACGACGGCGAGCACCAGGGCCAGCCGCTCCACGGCGTCGACCAAGCCGGTACCGGCCTCCTCGAGCTCGGAGCCGACGCCGGCCACCGAGCGGAACGGGGTGGCGACCCGGTCCTGCAGCACCGGGAGGTCGTCGACCGAGTCGCCTGCGGTGCTCATCCTGCCGCGGAACCCCGAGCCGGCGTCGGCCAGCCGGCGCCCGGGCTCGGCGAGCTGGAGCGTGGCGTCGTGCACCCACGCGCCGATCCGCACCCAGAGCACCGTCCAGAGCACGATGCCGACGTCCGCGGTCAGCTGGCGCAGCCGCCGCACGGGCAGGTCGCTGTAGAGCTTCATCGGTGCTCCTTCGTGATTGCTGGGTCGTGCCGAGCCGGTGCCGCCTCGGCACTAGACTTCCACCGCCCTCGACCCCGAGGGTCTGCACCGACGGGCAACGGCGCCCGTATTTCGTGATCGAGACAGGTCTGATAACCGTGAAGGTCGGCATCCCCAGCGAGGTCAAGAACAACGAGTTCCGCGTCGGCATCACCCCGGTGGGTGTCCACGAGCTGGTGCGGCACGGCCACGAGGTGCTCGTGCAGAAGGGCGCCGGCGAGGGGTCGGCCATCCCCGATGACGACTACGTGGCCCAGGGCGCCCGGATCGTCGGTGTCGCCGACGACGTCTGGGGCGAGGCGGACCTGGTGATGAAGGTCAAGGAGCCGGTCGCCGAGGAGTACCACCGCCTCCGTGAGGGGCTGGTGCTCTTCACCTACCTCCATCTCGCCGCCGACGAGCCGCTGACCCGCGAGCTGGTCGAGAAGAAGGTCACGTCGATCGCCTACGAGACGGTGCAGCTGCCGTCCGGGCTGCTGCCGCTGCTCTACCCGATGTCCGAGGTCGCCGGCTGCCTCGCGCCCCAGGTGGGCGCCCACGCGATGATGAAGGCGCACGGCGGGCGGGGGGTGCTCATGGGCGGCATCGGCGGTGTGGCCAACGCCAAGGTGGTCGTGCTCGGCGCCGGGGTCGCCGGCCAGAACGCCGCGAACATCGCCCTCGGGATGGGCGCCGACGTCACGCTCCTCGACACCGACCTCGACAAGCTGCGGATGAGCTTCTGGCGCTACGACAACCGGGTCGCGCAGATCGCGTCGTCGGCGATGGCGGTCGCCGAGCAGGTGCACGACGCCGACCTCGTCATCGGCACGGTCCTCATCCCGGGCGCCAAGGCGCCCAAGCTCGTCACCGACGACATGGTCAGCCGGATGAAGCCCGGCTCGGTGCTCGTCGACGTCGCCATCGACCAGGGCGGCTGCTTCGAGCACAGCCGGCCCACGACGCACGCCGACCCCACCTTCTCGGTCCACGAGTCGGTCTACTACTGCGTGGCCAACATGCCGGGAGCGGTGCCCACGACCTCGACGTGGGCACTGACGAACGCCACCCTCGCCTACGCCACCCGGATCGCCGACCACGGATGGCGCGACGCCTTGCGCGCCGAGGCGCCGCTCGCCCTGGGTTTGAACACCCATGCCGGAGCCATCACCTGTGCGCCGGTGGCCGAGGCGTTCGGGATGCCGAGCGTCGCCGTCGCCGAGGCGCTCTCCTGACCGGTTCCGACCCGTCCGCCGCGCCGCCGGCCAC
>JBOFBK010000171.1:0-2762 GCA_051645525.1 Dermatophilaceae bacterium
CGACCAACCACTCGATCGGGGCCAGGATGGTGTTGAAGAAGTCGACCATGGGTGTCCTCGTGTCGGGCCGGGATGCAGGCCGGCCGGGTTGTCACTCGCGTGACGCGGTCAATGGGGATCCTTCTGCGGTGCGGCAAGAGAGAACAACTCGGATGACGCGCCGGATCCCAGGGGCCGTGGACCGGTCGTTCCCGGTAGTGGGCGCCCGGTCAGCTGATCCCGCAGGGGCACGTGGTCGACGCCGCCCGGCGTCCACGGGTGGCAGTGCAACAGGCGCCGAGCCGCCATCATCGAGCCACGCACCAGGCCGTATCGCTCGAGCGCAGTCACCGCGTAGGCCGAACAGGACGGAAAGTACCGACAGGTCGGAGGGCGCAGCGGGCTGACCGCGTACTGATATCCACGAATCAGCCAGACGAAAGGCCGGGTCAGCACCGATGCCACCGTCACGCCACCTCACCGAGACGCCGGAACACGGTGACGAGAGCGCGGTCCACGGCGGCCGTGAGCTCCAAGAACGTCGCGGTACCGGCAGGCGGGTTAGCCCGCATGACGATGTCGACATTCGACGGGAGTGAACCGAGCCGTGCGGCGACGAGCGCTCTCAACCGGCGCTTCGTACGGTTACGCCGCACGGCACCGCCCACCGAGGTGGCCACGACGAAGCCGACCCTGGCCGGACCGCATCGACCCGTCGAGCGAGCTACGTGGACCACCAGCAGACGAGACCCGGCACGGACACTCCGCGGCCCACGTACCGTCGAGGCAAAGTCAGCACGCCGACGAAGTCGGTGAGGTGCCGGCAGCACCGTCCGGCCTCAGGCGGAGAGCTCGGAGCGGCCCTTGCGACGTCGGGCGGAGAGGATCGCGCGGCCGGCGCGAGTCCGCATCCGCAGACGGAATCCGTGCGTCTTGGCGCGGCGACGGTTGTTCGGCTGGAAGGTGCGCTTGCTCACGATCGATCTCTCATCTCGAGGGCGGGCCGCAAGGCCCGAGCGGGGACCGGTGGTCGGCCGTCATCGGAAACCCGTGAGACATGATGGCGTGAGACATCGGGAGCACGAGTGGGCGAAAACTGCCGATCAGCAGGCCGTCCAAAGGTACGTGAGCCCGCCCTGGGGGGTCAAACCAACGACCGCACTCCCTATCGCGAAGGCAACCGCCTAGGATCGCACGGAACATCGACCGGCCGGCCGCGACACGCCAGCGCACAGCTCGACGACCTACCCACAGGTTGTGGACAAGCGTGTGGACGAGTCCGCGCTCACCATGACGGCGACCGGACAGTCGCACAGGCGGAAGGAACGGGAAGACACACGTGCCCGACGCGACGATGACCCAGCTGTGGCACACGACTCTCGATGCTCTCGACGAGAACGGAATCCCGGCTCAACAGCGTGCCTTCCTCCATCTCGCAAGGCTCGTCGGTGTGCTCGACGACACTGCCCTGGTCGCCGCCCCGAACGACTTCACCAAGGACTTCCTGGAGACCCGACTCCGCGATCTCGTGACCACGACCCTGAGCGAGCAGGTCGGGCGGCACCTCCGACTGGCTGTCTCCGTTGACCCCTCCCTGGGGGAGATTTCGGAGTCCGACCTCGGGCAGGATGACGGACACGCGCTGCGGGTGGCCGACCGCCGGGCCGAGATCGACCAGCTCGACCTTGGCGAGGACGACCCCGACGGAAGCGACCCGACGACAGGTCCCCTTCCGGTTCAGGTCACCGAGAGGGCGGTCACCGACGGCGCGGTGACCGGAACGAGTACGGCATCCGGGCTCGCCGAGGTTCCTGGAGCCCGTCGGCCTCGCCCCGGCGGGCCCGTGCCCGAGCAGGTCGAGCTGACCCGGCTCAACCCGAAGTACACCTTCGACACCTTCGTGATCGGCGCCAGCAACCGATTCGCCCATGCCGCTGCCGTCGCCGTCGCCGAGGCACCGGCCAAGGCGTACAACCCGCTCTTCGTCTACGGCGACTCTGGACTCGGCAAGACCCACCTGCTGCACGCGATCGGGCACTACGCCCGCAACCTGTTCCCGCACGTCAAGGTGCGGTACGTGAACTCCGAGGAGTTCACCAACGACTTCATCAACAGCATCCGCGACGACAAGGCCGCCAACTTTCAGCGCCGCTACCGCGACGTCGACGTGCTGCTCATCGACGACATCCAGTTCCTCCAGGGCAAGGTGCAGACGCAGGAGGAGTTCTTCCACACGTTCAACACGCTGCACAACGCGAACAAGCAGGTCGTCATCACCAGCGACGTGCCGCCTAAGCTGCTCAGCGGCTTCGAGGCCCGGATGCGCAGCCGCTTCGAGATGGGCCTGCTCACCGACGTCCAGCCGCCCGACCTCGAGACCCGGATCGCGATCCTGCGCAAGAAGGCCATCCAGGAGCGTCTGTCGGTGCCCGATGACGTGCTGGAGTTCATCGCCTCGCGCATCTCGACGAACATCCGCGAGCTCGAGGGCGCCCTCATCCGGGTCACCGCGTTTGCGAGCCTGAACCGGCAGCCGGTCGACATGAGCCTCGCCGAGATCGTGCTGCGCGACCTCATTCCCGACGACGCCTCGAGCCAGGTGACGCCGGCGACGATCATGGCCCAGACCGCCGCCTACTTCGGCCTCACCCTCGACGACCTGCAGGGCCAGTCGCGCTCGCGGGTGCTCGTCACCGCCCGGCAGATCGCGATGTACCTCTGCCGCGAGCTCACCGACCTCTCCCTGCCCAAGATCGGCCAGCAGTTCGGCGGCCGCGACCACA
>JBOFBK010000172.1:0-42227 GCA_051645525.1 Dermatophilaceae bacterium
ACCTGGTACCACCCGATGACCACGCGCGCCACGGCGGCGGGCCCTACGGTGACGACGACGCGAGCGACGACCTCTACTGGGCCGCCGCCGAGCTGTGGCTCGCCACTGGTGAGGACACGTACCGCGACGTCGTGCTCGGGTCGCCGTGGCACCACGCGAACGCGTTCCCCCTCGACGGGTTCGACGTCGACCGGGTCGTCGGCCCGGCGCGGCTCGACCTCGCCGTGCACGGCGGCGACCTGCCCGGACACGCCGAAGTCGCCGCATCGGTGACGGATGCCGCACAGCGGCTCGTGGCGCTGGCGGCGGCGCAGCCGTGGGGCCAGCCGTACGCGCCCGCCGACGGGTGGCAGTGGGGGTCGAACGGCCGGGTGCTGAACAACGTCGTGGTGCTGCTCGTCGCCGACCGTCTGGGAGGCAGCGCGGTGCCGGGTCTCTGGGATGCCGTGCTCGGCGGGGTCGGGCACGTGCTCGGTCGCAACGCGCTCGGGCAGTGATACGTCACCGGGTACGGCACCGACGACAGCCGTCACCAGCGCACCCGCACGTTCGGCCACGACCTCGACCCGCGCCTCCCACCGCCTCCATCCGGCAGCCTCGCGGGCGGGCCGAAGTCGCAGCCGTCGCCCGACTTCGCCTACGACGAGCGGCTGCTCGGCCTACCGCCGCAGTGCTGCTACCTCGACGAGCCGACATCAGAGGTGACCAACGACGTCTGCGTGCGGTGGAACGCACCCCTCGTGCACGTCGCCACGCGCCTCGCACTGCGCGGCGCGTGGCGACCCGGCGCTCAGGAGACGAGCGACCGCAGCACGTAGTGCAGGATGCCGCCGTTGCGGTAGTAGTCGGCCTCGCCGGGGGTGTCGATACGCACGACCGCATCGAACTCCACTGTCCCGGAGTCTTTCTCGGCGACCACCGTCACGGTCGGCGGCGCGTGTCCGGCGTTGAGCTCGGTGACACCCGTGACGGAGAACGTCTCGGTGCCGTCCAGGCCCAGGGACGACGCGGTGTCGCCCTCGGGGAACTGCAGCGGCAGCACGCCCATCCCGATGAGGTTGGACCGGTGGATGCGCTCGTAGGACTCGGCGATGACGGCCCGGACGCCGAGCAACGCGGTGCCCTTGGCCGCCCAGTCCCGCGAGGACCCCGAGCCGTACTCCTTGCCGGCGAGGATGACGAGCGGTGTGCCGGCCGCAGCGTAGCTCTGGGCGGCGTCGTAAATCGTGCTCTGCTCCCCGCCCTGGGTGAAGTCGCGGGTGAAGCCGCCCTCGACGCCGTCGAGCAGCAGGTTGCGCAGCCGGATGTTCGCGAAGGTGCCGCGGATCATCACCTCGTGGTTGCCGCGCCGCGAGCCGTAGGAGTTGAAGTCCTTGCGCTCGACGCCGTGCTCGGCGAGGTACCGGCCCGCCGGGCTGTCGGCCTTGATCGAGCCCGCCGGGCTGATGTGGTCGGTGGTCACCGAGTCGCCGAGGAGGGCGAGCACCCGCGCGCCGGCGATGTCCACGACGGGCGCCGGCTCGGGCGTCATCCCCTCGAAGTACGGGGGCTTGCGCACGTAGGTGGACTCGGCATCCCACGCGAAGGTGTCGCCCTCGGGGGTCGGGAGCGACCGCCAGCGCTCGTCGCCGGCGAACACGTCGGCGTAGTCCTCGGTGAACATCGCCTTGCTGATGCTGCCGGCGATGGTGCGCTCGACGTCGGCGGGGGCCGGCCAGATGTCGCGGAGGAACACGTCGGTGCCGGACTCGTCCTGCCCGAGCGGCTCGGTGTCGAAGTCGATGTCCATCGTGCCGGCCAGCGCGTAGGCGATGACGAGCGGCGGCGACGCGAGGTAGTTCATCTTCACGTCGGGGTTGATGCGGCCCTCGAAGTTGCGGTTGCCGGAGAGCACCGACACGACGGCGAGGTCGTGCTCGTTCACCGCGGCCGAGATCTCGTCGTTCAGCGGGCCGGAGTTGCCGATGCACGTGGTGCAGCCGTAGCCGACAAGATGGAAGCCGAGCTTCTCGAGGTACGGCCACATGCCGGCCTTCTCGTAGTACCCGGTGACGACCTTCGACCCGGGTGCCATCGACGTCTTCACCCACGGGGGCACGGTGAGTCCCCGCTCCACGGCGTTCCTCGCCAGCATCGCCGCGGCCATCATCACCGACGGGTTCGACGTGTTCGTGCACGAGGTGATCGACGCGATCGCGACGATGCCGTGGTCGATCTGGAAGGACGCGCCGTCGCTGGTGGTGACCGTGACCGGTCGCGACAGCCGGTCGGCGCCGGGCTCGTGCGCGGGGGCGTCACCGCCGTTCACGCCGTCCGGGCTGCCCTGCGGGCTCGGGTCGCTCGCCGGGAACGACTGCGCCAGGCCGTCGTCGCCCTCGCGGTGCTTGACGTAGGTGGGGAGCACCTCGCGGAACTCGCGCTTGGCGTCGGCGAGGACGATCCGGTCCTGCGGGCGCTTCGGCCCGGCGATCGACGGCACCACCGTGGAGAGGTCGAGCTCGAGGTACTCCGAGTAGCGCGCCTCGGGCTGGCCCGGGCCGGCCTGCAGCCACAGCCCCTGCTCCCTGGCGTACGCCTCGACGAGTGCGACGCTCTCGTCGGAGCGGCCGGTCAGGCGGAGGTAGTCGAGGGTGACGTCGTCGATCGGGAAGATGGCGCAGGTCGAGCCGAACTCGGGGCTCATGTTGCCGATCGTCGCGCGGTTGGCGAGCGGCACCGCCGAGACGCCCTCGCCGTAGAACTCGACGAACTTGCCGACGACCCCGTGCTCCCGGAGCATCTCGGTGATGGTGAGCACGACGTCGGTGGCGGTGGCGCCGTCGGGGATGGCGCCGGACAGCTTGAACCCCACGACCCGGGGGATCAGCATCGACACCGGCTGGCCGAGCATCGCCGCTTCGGCCTCGATGCCCCCGACGCCCCAGCCGAGCACGCCCAGGCCGTTGACCATGGTCGTGTGGCTGTCGGTGCCGACGCAGGTGTCGGGGTAGGCGACGCCGTCGCGGACCATGACGGTGCGGGCGAGGTGCTCGATGTTCACCTGGTGCACGATGCCGGTGCCCGGTGGGACGACCTTGAAGTCGTCGAAGGCGGTCTGGCCCCAGCGCAGGAAGGTGTAGCGCTCCTTGTTGCGCTGGTACTCGATCTCGACGTTGCGCTCGAACGCGTCCGCGCGGCCGAAGACGTCGATGATCACGGAGTGGTCGATGACCAGCTCGGCCGGGGCCAGCGGGTTGACGCGGGAGGGGTCGCCGCCGAGCTCGGCGACGGCCTCACGCATCGTCGCGAGGTCGACGATGCACGGCACGCCGGTGAAGTCCTGCATGATGACCCGCGCCGGAGTGAACTGGATCTCGGTGTCGGGCTGCGCGTTCGCGTCCCAGCCCCCGAGCGCGCGGATGTGGTCGGCGGTGATGTTCGCACCGTCCTCGGTGCGAAGCAGGTTCTCGAGCAGCACCTTGAGGCTGTACGGGAGGCTCTCGCTCCCCTCGACCGCCGCGACCCGGTACATCTCGTACGACGTCCCGCCCACCTCGAGCGTGCCGTGGGCGTCGAAGCTGTTCGTGCTGGCCACCGTGAGGCTCCTCTCCATTTTCTCTTGACGTCAAGATATCGTGCCACATCCCGGCGATCATGACGAGCCTAGGGCCGCCTCCGCCGTTGTGGAGCCCGGGACAGGCTGGTGGCTCCTGATGATCGCCGACATCATGGACCCGGACCGGAACCTGGCCCCGAGCGCGAGCCGCCAGACAGGGAAACCGCTGGTCGCCCGCTACCGGCGGCAGCACAACACAGCGCGCAGGCCAGGCCCATAGGCCGGTTTTCCTGTCGGCAGGCCCGGACGCAACTCTCAGAACCCGCCTGAGCGGTCGACGGGGCCGAGGACCGAGGTCGTCGGGCCCCGGGCGCAGACGACCGCGGGCTCTTCCCCGGCGACGCCGCGCCGGTAGTCTGGAAATCAGCCCGATCGGACAAGCCTAGGACGATCCGATGACAATTCTTCAGGTCAACGTCGACGATGACCTGATCGAGTTGCTCGACGCCCAGGCGGCTGAGTCGGGTAGGCCCCGCAGTGAGGTGCTGGCTGCTGCTATTCGGCGTGGTCTCGGCGGCGGTCGCTTGGCTGAGACGCTGGAGTCCTACCGGACCGGCGAGGAGATCTCTGAGGACGACGCCATGGCTCTCGCCAAGGCCGAGCTTGCGGCCACCCGCGCCGAGCGCACGACCGCGTGAGCGGTGCTCCACCGCACCGGGTCGTCGTCGACCCGAACGTGTTCATCTCGGCGACGATCACACCCAACGGGGCGCTCGGCCCGATTATCGGGCTGATCGACGACGGCACACTCACGCCGGTCGTGACCCAGCACTTGGTAGACGAGGTCATCGACGTGCTCGGTCGACCGAAGTTGTCCAAGTACGTCAAGCCGGGAGCCGGAGCCGTGTTCGAGGAGCAGATGCGCCGACTCGGCGAGTGGCACGCCGACATCGTCCAACCACCCTCGGTCACGCGGGATACAACGACGACTACCTCGTTGCTCTCGCACTCTCGGCTCGCGCGGAGCCATCGCCAGCGGTGACGACGACCTCCACACGGCGAAGGATCTCGGCGTCAAGGTGCTCACGCCGCGCGAACTCCTGACGCGCCTCGGTGTCTGATCACGTCGGAGGCACGGCCCGCACACCTGGCGTCGGATGTCGTCGTGGTCGTCAGCCATCGTCGCCACCCTGAACCGCTTGTCAGTGTTCGTGGTGGCTGGCCTGGGGCTGGCTGGCAGGGTTGGTGGCGGTCCCTCGGACCGGACGTGACTCAGGAATCGGCTGACCCGTTCGCGCGGTGTCTTGCCCGGGATCTGTCCGTCAGGTTCGGGGCCGGCGTCGACCCTGGCCCACCACGACGGCTTGATGAGGAGCATGTCCAGCCAGCGCCGTCCGTGGGGGTCGACCCCACGATCCAGATGGCATCACCTCAGGTCAGAGCCGGTTCTCGTAAGCAAAGCAACACATTCGACATGGTGCGTCATCGGGAACGCGTCGAAGGCGCGCAGCGACGCAAGGCAATAGCCCGCAGCCAAGAAGGTCGCCAGGTCGCGGGCCAGCGCCGCGGGGTCGCACGCCACGTACGCGACGGCGCGGGGCGTCATCCGGGCGACGGCCAGGCTCACCTCGCGGCCGGCGCCGGTCCGTGGCGGGTCGAGCACGACGATGTCCGCACGGTCGGGAAGCAGTGCCGACCGTGCGCGCTCGCCTCCTCGGGACTCGCGCGCACGCCGCCGCGACCGGTCGCGGGGCCGAGGGACGCCGGGCGCGTCGTCGACCCGGCTCGGCACGACGACCGCGTTGCCGAGCGGCTCGAGCAGCTCGCGTGCCACGGCAACCGTGCCCGGGTCGGACTCCACCGCCACCACCTGCCCGGCCGGCCCGACCTCGTCCGACGCTGCTGCCGCGAACAGCCCTGCGCCGCAGTAGAGGTCGAGCACGCGTTCCCCCGGGCGCACGCCGATCCCCGACATCACCGCCGACACGAAGGTCGCCGCTGCTCCTGGATGCACCTGCCAGAACCCGCGTGGTGGCAGGACGAACCTGCGGGTCCACTCGCGGTGCGAGCCGTCGTGCCGGGTCCACGACGCGCGGACCTCCTCGACCACACGTGCGTCGGCGGCGGATGACGCCGCCTCGCCTCCGCGTGCCACCGGGACCGCCACGGGGGCGCCCACCGAGGGCGCCACCGCATCGACGGCGACGGTCCCCGGCCAGGTCTGGGTCGTGACGCCGAGGGCGTCGACGCCGGCCGCGGCAATGCGGCACCGGTCGACCGCCACCACGTCGTGGGAGCGGTGCCGGCGCAGCCCGGCCCGGCCGTCGGCGTCGACCGCGTACTCGACGCGGGTGCGCCAACCCAACCCCTCGCGGTCCCCCGGCACCGGCTCGACGACGACCTCGAGATCGAGGCCGGCCAGGCGGGACAGCTGTTCGCGGACGACGCCCGCCTTGAGCTCGCGCTGCCGGGTCACGGACACGTGCTGGAGGTCGCAGCCGCCGCAGCGACCCGGGCCAGCCCACGGACACGGCGGTTCGACCCGGTCCGGTGACGACGAGGTGACGGCGACGGCATCCGCGCGCACGAAGCGCGCGCCCGCGCCGACCTCGGTCACCCGGGCCAGCACCCGCTCGCCCGGCAGCGCGTGTCGGACGAAGAGCACCTGACCCTCGTGCCGAGCCACCGCGTGCCCTCCGTGCGCGAACGCCGTGACCTCGACCTCGACCTCGTCGCCCTCGGCGAGCCCCGGCGCGACGGGGCCGGGCGTCATCCGCCCTCTCCGCGCCGGACGTCGCCGACGACCGGGCCCTCGTCGTACCGTTCCTCGACACCCGCCGACGACGCCAGCTGCCATGGCACCGACGACACCATGACGCCCGGAGTGAACAGCAGCCGTCCCTTGAGCCGCAGCGCGCTCTGGTTGTGCAGCACCTGCTCCCACCAGTGGCCGAGCACGTACTCGGGGATGTAGACCACGACCAGGTCGCGCGGGTTGCCGGAGCGGATCGACTTGACGTACTCGACGATCGGCCGGGTGATCTCCCGGTAGGGGCTGTCGAGCGCCTTGAGCGGCACCGGGATGTCTCGCCGGTCCCACTCGGCCTGCAGCGCGCGCGTCTCCTCGGGGTCGACGTCGACGGTGAGAGCCTCGAGGATCGAGGGCCGGGTCGCTCTGGCGTAGGCGAGAGCACGCAGCGTCGGCTTGTGGATCTTCGACACGAGCACGATGGCGTGCACCCGCGACGGCAACAGCTGCTGACGGGTGTCGCCCTCCTCGACGGCGAGCTCGCGACCCACCTTCGTGTAGTGCCGCCGGATGCCGGTCATCAGCACGAACAGCACGACCATCGCCGCGATCGCGAAGCCCGCTCCCTGGAGGAACTTGGTCAGGAGCACGACGACGAGCACCGTGCCGCACAGCCCGGCCCCGATCCCGTTGATCACCCGGCTCCGGATCATCCGGCCGCGCGTCGCCGGGTCGCGCTCCAGGCGCAGGTGCCGGTTCCAGTGCCGCACCATGCCGACCTGCGACAGCGTGAAGGAGACGAACACGCCCACGATGTACAGCTGGATGAGGCGGGTCACCTCGGCGTCGTAGATGACCACCAGGGCCGCGGCGGCACCGGCGAGGATGAGGATGCCGTTCGAGAACGCGAGGCGGTCGCCACGGGTGTGCAACTGGCGCGGCAGGAAGCCGTCCCGCGCGAGGATCGACCCGAGCACCGGGAACCCGTTGAACGCGGTGTTCGCGGCCAGCACGAGGATGAGTCCGGTGACGATCGAGACCATCACCACACCCGGGGTGAAACCGGAGAACACCGACTCGGCGACCTGGCCCATCACGGTGTCCTGGACGTAGTCCTCGCCGACCGGCACACCGTCCCGGGTGAGCTGTATCGAGGGGTCCTCGGCGTACTTGACACCGGTCCAGGTGGCCAGCGCAACCATCGAGACAAGCATGGTGATGGCAACGCAGCCCATGAGCAGCAGCGTCCTCGCGGCGTTCTCGCTCTTCGGCTTGCGGAAGGCCGGCACCCCGTTGCTGATCGCCTCGACGCCGGTCAGGGCCGCACAGCCCGACGAGAAGGCACGCAGGAACAGGAACGCGAGAGCCAGGCTGCCGAGCTGCTCGTACCCGGGTTCGGGCAACAGCTCGAGGTCGGCGCTCTCCGCCGGAGGCAGCGTCCCGCTCGTCTGTCGCCAGAAGCCCAGGAGCGCCATCCCGATGATGGTCACCATGAAGGTGTAGGTGGGCACCGCGAACGCCGTTCCCGACTCGCGCACCCCGCGGAGGTTCATCGCCGTGAGGGTGACGATGATGCCGACCGCGACGAGCGCCTCGTGCCCCCGCACGAAGCCGAAGGAGTTCGCCGCGTTCTGCACCCCGGCCGACACCGACACCGCGACCGTGAGGACGTAGTCGACGAGCAGCGCACTGCCGACCGTCAGCCCGGCCTTCGGCCCGAGGTTGACGCTGGCCACTTCGTAGTCGCCACCACCGGACGGGTACGCGCGCACGTTCTGGCGGTAGCTGGCGATGACAACCACCATGACGACGACCACGGCCGCCGCGACCTTCCACGAGTCCGTGATCGCCAGCGCGCCACCCGCCAGACCGAGAGTCAGCAGGATCTCGTCGGGGGCGTACGACACCGACGACAGCGCGTCGCTCGCGAAGACCGGCAACGCCACCCGCTTCGGGAGGAGCGTCTCGCTGAGCCGGTCGCTGCGCATCGCACGGCCGACGAGCAGACGTTTGACCAGCCGTCCCGGAGAAGACACGAGTGACACTGTAGGACCGGCGCTCGCCTCCGTGCGGGCGGGCCGGACTTGCCCCGGGGACGACGAGCCCGCCGGTGTAGCGTCACCCCGTGCACTTCGTCATCATGGGCTGCGGTCGCGTGGGTGCATCACTGGCCCGGGCCGTCGAGCGCGCCGGCCACGAGGTGGCGGTCATCGACCAGGACGAGTCCTCGTTCCGGCGGCTCGGGACGTCCTTCGACGGTCGCACCGTGACCGGGGTGGGGTTCGACCGCAGCACCCTGCGGGCGGCCGGGATCGACCGGGCCTACGCGTTCGCGGCGGTGTCCAGCGGGGACAACTCCAACATCCTCGCCGCCCGGGTGGCCCGCGAGAAGTACGGCGTCGAGCACGTCGTCGCCCGCATCTACGACCCGGGCCGGGCCGAGATCTACCAGCGTCTGGGCATCCCCACCGTGGCCACCGTGAAATGGACCACCGACCAGATGCTGCGCCGGCTGCTGCCCCAGGGGCACGTCCCCGAGCACACCGACCCGTCCGGGCGGATCGTCATCGCCGAGATGCCTGTCGCCCCGTCCTGGATCGGGCACCGCCTCACCGAGATCGAGGCGGTCGCGGGCGGCCGGGTCGCGTACTTCACGCGGCTCGGCGAGGGTCAGCTGCCCGGGCCAGACACGGTTTACCAGGAGGGCGACTTCCTCCACCTCGCGGTCCGGCGCGACGATCTCGCCACCGCCGAGCGCGCCCTCGACACCGCTCCCCCGACCGTCTGAAGGCTGAAGGAACGCACCCATGCGCGTCGTCATCGCGGGGGCCGGCAGCGTCGGCCGATCGATCGCCCGAGAGCTGCTCCGCAACGATCACCACGTCCTGCTCATCGACCGTGACGCGGATGCCGAGCGCGCCGCCAAGGTGCCCGACGCGAGCTGGCTCCAGGCCGACGCCTGCGAGATCGACTCGCTGTCGGAGGCCGGTCTCGCCGACTGCGACGTCGTCGTCGCCGCCACCGGCGACGACAAGGTCAACCTCGTGCTGTCGCTGCTGGCCAAGACCGAGTTCGGCGTTCCTCGCACCGTCGCCCGGGTGAACAACCCGCGCAACGAGTGGATGTTCGACGAGGCCTGGGGCGTCGACGTCGCGGTCTCCACCCCCCGGATGATGACGGCACTGGTCGAGGAGGCCGTGAGCGTCGGCGACCTGGTGCGGATCTTCGAGTTCCAGCAGGGCCGGGCGATGATGGTGGAGATGACCTTGCCGGTCGGGAGCCCCTACGCAGGCTCCCGCGTCGGGGAGGTGCCTTTCCCCGCCGGCACCGTGCTCACCGGCATCATCCGTGACGGCGGCCCGATCGCGCCGAGCCGTGACGACGCCCTCGAGCCGCTCGACGAGCTGCTGTTCGTCACCACCCCGGAAGCAGAGAGCGAGCTCGAGTCACTCCTCAGTCCAGGCCAGCGGCACAAGCGGGACACCGCCGAGCCAGACGACGACTAGACCCACCGCGGGGCGGCACGCCACTGTCAGCTCGACGAGTCGTCGTCCTGCGGGTCGGCGCTCGCGCCGCGATCGAGCGGCGTGTGACCCGACACGAGCAGCCACCCCATCACCGCGACCGCGCCCGCCCAGAGCGGCCAGCCGAGCACGACCTTCGCGGTGCCGAGCAGCACCACCTGGTCGGCGAGATAGAGGGGCGTCATCACGGCGAGCCGGATGACGTAGATCACCACCAGCACCCAGGTGAGGCGGGCGCAGACGCGCACCATGCCGCGGTCGCGGCGCCATCCGAACGGGTCCTCGGCCCCTCGCGGGTCGCCCGCGCCGACGATGAACCCGACGGCCGGCCAGCGCAGTGCGATCGAGAGCACCGAGCCCGCCAGGTAGGCGGCGTTGGTGAGGATCCCGGGAAGGAAGGCGTCCTCGGCCCGCCCCGACCGCAGGGCGAAGAACGCCGCGATCGCGGTGGCGAAGACCGCTCCCAGCACGTGGGTCAACGCCGACCGCTGCACCAGCCGGACGACGGCCAGCACCACCGCGAGTCCGAGCGCCGCTCCGGCCGCCAGAGTGACGTCCCGGCGCCAGGTCCACAGCACGACGAAGACGACCGTGGGCAGTGCCGTCTCGACCGACCCTCGCCACCCGCCGAGCGCAGTGGCGAGGCGTTGCCGGATGACGCTCTCGACCGTCTCCGCGTCGACGTGGGCGGCGGTCATCGCGTGGGCACGATCTCGTATGCCGGGTTGAAGATCGTCGGTACGCCCTTGACGAGCGCGACCCTCCCCCGAGCTCGCAGGAACACCCCGGGCACGATCCCTCCGATCGCACGGCGGCCGATCCAGACCAGGTCGACCGATCCGTTGCCGTCCCACAGCTCCGCGACGAGTGCGGGCACCGCGCGCCGCGGGGGCAAGGTCACGGTGCGCACGGTTCCGCACACCATGGCCGGATGTCGCACGGCCAGCGCGGTGAGCACGTCGCCGCCCTGATCGGCCGACTGCTCACGAAGCTCATCGGCAGCCTGCTCCATCGACGTCTTGGTGAGCTCACGGAACCGCTGACGCAGACCCATCACCGCACCTCGGTGATCTCGGGCCCGCGCTCGAAGGGGTCGGTCCCGGGCCGCTCCCCGGGGGTGTCATCGGCGGTACTCTCCGCCTCGGCATCACGCGGAAGGGCGAGCGGAAGCAGTTCGCGAGGCGCCATCGGGTCGGCCCCTCGGACCACGACGGTGTCGCGCATCACCTCCACGAGCGGGGCAGCGGCCTCGGCGTCGATAGCGGCTCGACCGGACAGCACCCCGCGGAGGAACCAGCGCGGACCGTCGACGCCGACGAACGTCGCGGGCGCGAAGACGGTGCGCCCGTCGCGGTCGGCCGACGGCATCCGAGTGCGCAGCTCGCGGCCCATGACACCGTCGACCTCCTCGACCGTGCCACCCTGCTTCTCGACGGTGGCGGCGATCTCGGTGCGGATCTCGTCCCAGAGGCCGCTCGACCGTGGTGCCGCGAACGCCTGGAGCTGGAGGGCCGACTCGCCGAGCACCGCGGTGGCGGCATGGACCTCACGGCTCTGCTGGTCGAGCTCGAGTCGCAGCTCGAGACCGGGGACGCCGCGCAGCCACAACGCCCCGACGTCGACCCGGCCGTCGAGACCGTCGACCTCGGCCACGTCGAACGGTCCTTCGGCGCGGTCACCGGACGTGGGCTCCGGGTCCTCGGCCGTGACGTCCGAAGTGTCGCCGGCCGCGACGTCGGAGGTGCCGCCTGCCGGGTCCGCAGGTCGGCGCGCATGACGGCCACCGCTTCCGCGGAATTTGTCGAGGATGCTCACTGCGAGGTCTCCCGATCGTCTGGTCGAGGGCTGGGCGAGGTGACCGCTGGGCCGAAACCGCCGGTCGACCCGTGACCGGTCCGGCCTCGTGCACTGGCGGGGAGGGCGTCGGCATCCACGAACTCGCCGTGCACGTAGCGTTGCACGACGAGCTGGGCGATGCGGTCGCCCACCCGTACCGTGAACGGCGCAGCGGCATCCAGGTTCACGAGGTTGACGAAGATCTCGCCGCGGTACCCGGAGTCGACCGTACCCGGTGCGTTCACGACGGTCACGCCATGGCGTGCGGCGAGGCCGGATCGCGGGTGGACCAGGCCGACCGTACCCCGCGGCAGAGCCAGGGCGACGCCGGTCGGGACCAACGCGCGTTCGCCCGGCCGTAGCGTCACCTCGGCGACACTGGTGAGGTCGGCACCCGCGTCGCCGTCGGTCTGGTACGCGGGGAGCACCGCCTCGGGACGGACTCGTCGTACCGCCACCTGCACCTGTTCGTGCTGCTCCGAGACCGTCACGGCGACCAGCTGCTCAGGCCGCGCACTCCCGGCACACCAGGACCCCGCCGGACTCGCTGGCCAGCTGGCTGCGATGGTGGACGAGGAAGCATCGTGAGCAGGTGAACTCGTCGGCCTGTCGCGGGAGCACGCGCACCGAGAGCTCCTCGCCGGACAGGTCTGCACCCGGGAGCTCGAACCCCTCGGCCTGCTCGGTCTCGTCGACGTCGACGCTCGAAGCGCGCGTGTCGACGCGACGGCTCTTGAGCTCCTCGATGGAGTCCTCGGACAACTCGTCATCGGTCTTGCGCGGAGCGTCGTAGTCGGTCGCCATACCTCTCAGTCCACCCTTCGTCTCGAACTCGGCCCTGACAACGCCTCGGGCCCCGCGTTTGTGCCCTGCTCGGAGCAGGTGCGCGGCAGATTGTGCACCATCCGTACCCGCGGTCACCACGCGGGTACCGGCTCACGGCGCGGACGGTGCTCACCCGCTCGCGGGAAAGTCGCGTCCTCAGCCGGGAAGTGACACGTGGCGCGCCGTCGTCTCGCGAACCAACGCGCTCAACGCCGACGCGATTCCCGGTGTGGCCGCCCAGGTCAACAACCGTTCCGGCTCGTCGCCGGAGGCACCACCGACGGTCCCGCCGGCCTCCCGGACCACGAGCTGCGCGGCCGCTCGGTCCCAGACGTTCAGCCCGCTCTCGTAGTAGCCGTCGACCCGACCCGCCGCCACCGCGCAGAGGTCGAGCGCCGCGCTGCCGGCGCGCCGGATGTCGCGTACCCGGCCGATGACGTCGACCAGGCCCCGTGCCTGTCGCTCGCGGACCGCTGCCTCGTAACCGAACCCCGTGGCGACCAGAGCCAGGCCGAGATCCGTGCAGGCCGAGGTGCGCAGGGACGACGTGCCGTGGCGGCTGGTGAGCCGAGCTCCACCGCCGAGGTGAGCGTGGAAGGTCTCGCCCCTCACCGGGTCGTGCACGGCACCGGCCACCGTGGTCCACGTGCCCTCGGTCGTCGGGTCGCCGACGACCGCGGCGACGGACACCGCGTAGCCGGGAAAGCCGTAGAGGTAGTTGACGGTGCCGTCGATGGGGTCGAGGACCCAGGTCACCCCGCTCGTGCCGGTGACACCTCCGCCCTCCTCGCCGAGGACACCGTCGGTCGGACGCTGCTCGGTGAGAAGGTCGACCAGCAGCTGCTGGCTGCGCCGGTCCATCTCGGTGACCGGGTCGGTGCGGGTCGACTTCGCGGCCACGGCGAGGTCGACAGGACGCTCGTCCACGACCAGCCGGCCGGCCCGTTCGGCGGCCATCCGGGCGACGCCGACCAGACCCGCCGGATCGACGCCGCCCAGGAGGGTGCCGACATCGACCATCAGTCGCTACCGCACAGGGCCGCCCGGGCAGCTCGCAGGTTGGGACAGCAACCCGGTGCGCACACCGACGGCCGGACGTCGCCGGGCAGCCAGGTCTCGGGGACGACGGGCTCCCCGCGCGCCTCGGCGGCGCGCTCGAGAAGGAGGTCGACCAGACCGTCGACGAACTCCTCGTCGGGCCCCGGCGTGGTCACCCGGACGAACCGGAGGCCGACTCGTGCGGCGGTCTCGGCGGCCTCGGTGTCGAGGTCGTGGACGACCTCCATATGGTCGGACACGAAACCGATGGGGATGCAGACGACGGGGCCGTCACCCTCGGACGCGAGCTCCTCGATGCGGTCGTTGACGTCCGGCTCGAGCCACGGCTGCTGCGGTGGGCCGGACCGCGAGCAGTAGACGACCTCGGCGGGCAGGGCCGTGCCGAGCGCTGCGTCGACCTCGTCGGTGATCCGCCTGGCCAGGCGGCGGTGCTGGTCGCTGTAGAGGTTCCCCTCACCGTCGCCAGGGCCCGAAGTGTCGTCCATCGCGGTGGGTACGGAGTGGGTCACGTACAGCAGCCGGGCGGCGGGCGGATCGGGCAGCGACCGCACCGCCTCGGTGACCGCACGGGACCAGGTGCGCCCGACGGCGGGGTGCACGGCATAGGGCCGCACCTTGTCGACGACCAGCCCGTCGGCCGCCGGCCCGACCTCCGCCACCGCGGTCGCGAGGTCCTCGCGATACTGCCGGCAGGAGGAGTACGACGAGTAGGCACTGGTCAGGACGACCACCACGCGGCGGGCTCCGACGGCGAGAGTCTCGCGCACGGCATCCGCGAAGAACGGGGCGCTGTTGCGGTTGCCCCACACGACCGGCACCTCGATGCCGCGCCGGCCGAGAGCGTCGCGGAGCCGGGCGAGGAGGTCGCGGTTCAGGTCGTTGATCGGACTGCGACCACCACGCGCGTAGTAGTGCTCACCGACCTCGCGGAGCCGGTCCTCGGGCACGTCGCGACCGGCGGTGACCCGACGGAGGAACGGCAGCACCTCATCCGCGTCCTCCGGGCCTCCGAACGACCCGAGGACGACGACGTCGTAGGGGTCGAGGCTGCTGCGCTCCGTCATGGCAGCACGGTATCTGCCCAATCCGGGGCGTCCCGGCGTGGGATCCTCGCCGGACCGGTCGCGGGGTGGCATCGTCATCCTCGACGTGAACCTGAACCGGGAGCCCGACATGCAGGACCTTCGCCTGATCGGCGTCCACGAGGACGGCGAGCACCTGCTGCTCTCCGACGCCGACGGCGGCCGGTTCCGGCTTCCGCTCGACGAGCCGTTGCGCGCCGCCGCACGCCGTGACCGGGCGCGCCTCGGCCAGCTCCAGATCGAGATCGAGGGCGGCCTGCGGCCTCGGGAGGTGCAGGCGCTGATCCGTCGCGGGCTCTCGGCCGCCGAGGTCGCCGAACGAGCCGGGTGGACCGTCGAGAAGGTCCGTCGGTTCGAGGGGCCGGTCCTGGCCGAGCGCGAGCACGTGGCGCTGGTAGCGCGTCGCTGCGTGGTCGGCGCGGGACCGGACGGGCCGACAGCGCTCGACGACCGGGTCGACGAACGGCTCCGGTCCCGTGGAGTCGACGTCGACGAGGTCGAGTGGGACTCCGCCCGCGACGAGAAGGGAGTGTGGCGGCTGTCGATGACGTTCGCGGCCGGCGGTCGCCGCCGCACGGCGACGTGGATCTACGAGCCGCTCGGCGGGTCGGTCTCCCCCACCGACGACGAGGCCCGATGGCTGAGTGAGGATGCCGAGCCCGCCGGCATCCCGGCACCGCACGCCGCCGGCGTCAGAGGCGAGCTCGACGTCTACGACATCGACGCCGACGGTGGGGTGAGCCGGTCGGCGGCCGAACCGTCCGACCCGATCGACCTGATGGCGGCCATGCGAGAGCACAGCACCCGTGGACGCCGCCGTCGGCGGCCGTCACCGGCGCACACCCCCGGTGAGGACCGGCCTCGCACAGACGCCCTGCCCCTCGACGACCTCTCCGTCGACCCTGCCGACCCTCCGACACCGGCGACGTCCGACACCCCGACACCGCCGCCGCTCGAGCCCGCCGAGCACCACCCTGATGACGAGCCGCCGCCGGAGAAGGCCGAGCCCACCGCGGGCGGGCGTCGCCCGTCATCGGCGCGCAAGGGCCGGCCGAGCGTGCCGAGCTGGGACGACATCGTCTTCGGCACCCGCGGGGGTACCGACACCTGACCCGTCAGGCCGGCCGGGCTCGCCGGGGCACCGGGCACGCGTCGAGGTCGAACGGCAGGGTGTCCGCCGAGGAGGCCGCCGCCCGGGCGGCGGTGCTGTTCATCCGTCGCATGTGGTGCCGGCGACACAGCACCTCGTACTCGACCACCCCCGCGGCCGCGGTCTCGGTGTCGCCGACGACGACCTGCTCCCCCTCGACCACCATCTCGCCGTCGGTGATCCGCGCGTTGTGGGTGGCCCTGCGACCGCACCAGCACAGTGCCTCGACCTGGAGCAGCTGCACCCGGTCGGCCAGCTCGAGCAGACGGCGACTGCCGGGAAAGAGCTGGGTGCGGAAGTCCGTGGCGATCCCGAAGGCATGCACGTCGACTCCGATCTCGTCGACGATCCGGGCGAGCTGCTCGACCTGGGCCGCGGTGTAGAACTGCGCCTCGTCGCAGATGAGGTGGTCGACCCGGCCACCGCGGGTGAGGTGCGCCACCACGACGTCCCAGAAGTCGAGCTGGTCGTCGACCTCGATCGCCGTGGTCGACAGTCCCAGGCGGGAGGACAACACGGAGTCGCCCATCCGGTCGAGCTTGGTGAAGATCAGCCCGATCCGGCCACGGGCCTGGGAGTTGTGGTCGATCTGGAGGGCGAGGGTGGACTTGCCACAGTCCATCGTGCCGGTGAAGAAGACCAGTTCCGCCACGAGCCGACACCCTAGGCGACGGCCGACGCCGGCACGTGCAGCACCGGCACCGACACCTCGTCGTCGGTGAGCGAGCCGTGCAGCCCGACGAGCGCCAGCAGCTCCGGCCGGGCTCGCCGCGAGTCGACGACGGCGAACGTGCCGCGGGTGGCGACGACGACGTCGCCGATGCGTGGGAGCACCTCCGGACGCACCGCGCCGAACCAGCCGCGGGCCACCGCGTCGTCGCGCTCGACCACCTCGGCGTGCTCACCGAGGACCTCGCGCCAGGCGAGGAGCACGTCGGCGCCGGCGCCCGGCCGGACCCACAGCTGCGGCGCGCGTGCCTCGGTGCTCACCACCTCGACACCCGCGGCGAGCCGTGGGTCGTGGGCGACGTCGACCCGCAGATCGTGGGGGACGTCGACCATGCCGTGGTCGGCGGTGATGGTGAGCGAGCAGTCGTCGGGCAGCCCGTCGGCGAGCCTGGCGAGCTCGCGGTCGATGGCCTCGAGCTCCTCACCCCACTGCCACGAGGCGCATCCGTGCACGTGCCCGACCTTGTCGAGGTCGCCCCAGTACACGTGGACGAGCGAGCTGGATGATGCCCGCGCGGCGGCGAGCGCGACGTCGACACGGGCGGCGAGCGAGGCGCCCGCGACGAAGCGACCACCACGGGAGGTCGCGACGGTCAGGCCCGAACCCTCGAAGAAGGCCGGGCCGGTGTGTACGACGTCGACGCCGGAGGCGGCGGCAGCCTCGAACACGGTGGAGAAGGGCTGCCAGTGCCGCGGATCGGGACCGTCCTCCCAGGACAGCTCGTTGAGCACCCGGCCGGTGTCGGGGTCCATGGCCTCGTAGCCGACGAGACCGTGCGCGCCGGCCGCGAGACCCGTGCCGAAGCTGGCCACCGACGTGGCCGTGGTCGACGGGAAGCCGCTCGTCGCCCGCAGCGTGCTCGCCAGGTGCTGCCGCCACCACGGCGCGTGTCCGGCCCGCCGCCTCAGCAGCTCGTGACCGAGACCGTCGACGAGCACCACGACCGCCCGGCGCGCCGGTGGCAGCTCGAGCCCTCGACGGGCACGCGACCCCGGCTGTGGCCAGGGCACCCCGATGCTTCGCGCCACACCAGGGAGCACATCGGCGAGGACCGGGCCCGATCCGGCAGCACCGCCGGCGGACGTCATCCGCGCATCAGGCCCGGCCGATGGCGGCGGAGAGGTCGCGCGCGAACGACAGTGCCCGGGCGAGCGCGTCGTCGCCGTCGGCGGCCGCGGCGATCCGCAGGGCGATGTCGTCGCCGGTGACCGTGCCCTCGTACCCGTGGTCGGCGTCGCAGGCCGGGTCGCTGCACGACGCCGGTACGAGGTCGAGACGGGAGACGGTGCCCCATCCGAGCGTGAGGGTGAGCTCGCGGCCGAGGCTCCCGGGCCGGTAGTTCTGCGGGTCCTCGACGACATGGGTCAGCATCACGCCCCGGACGGCGGAGAGGGGCACAGACTCGGTGGTCGCCGTCGCGACGTCCCGCGGTGCCGGCGGCTCGTCGGCGTGGTCGTCGGCATGGGCGATGAGCAGTCGGCTCGAGGTGAGCACGAGGACCGTGATGTGGCGGCGCACGACATCCCGGTCGAACGTGGTCTCGAGGTGCACCAGATGGTTCTCGATCTGCTCGCCTCCCAACGCGGCCGAGAGGATGTCGGCCACGAGCGCCGGGTAGTAGCCGGCGCGCTCGATGGCTGCGGTGAGCTCGTCGGGGAGCACACTCCCCGGAGGGCTGGTCATGGCGCCCATTGTGCCCCGTGGCCGCCGTGTCCCGGACCGGCGTCGCCTCATGTCAGCGCTCGCCGGCCGGGGTCGGCACGTCGCGGGGCGGGCGCGAGCACCACGTCGGCACCGAGGACGTCGACCCCTCCGGGGTGCGCGTTGACCGGGTTGAGCACGAGCGACGCCACCTCCGGGAGGTCGTCGGCGAGCACCGACACCCGGGCCACCAGGTCCGCCAGCGCCGCCTGGTGCACCGGCGCCGCGCCGCGCCAGCCGTGCAGCACGGGCGCCGCCTTGACCGAGGAGATCAGCTCGGACACCGTGACGTCGGTGAGCGGAGGAATGCGGTAGGCCACGTCGCCCAGCAGCTCGGTCGGCAGGCCGGCGACCGAGAACGCGATGACCGGGCCGAACAGCGGGTCCTCGTCGGAGCCGACGACGCACGAGACGCCCGGGGTCGCCATCCGCTGCACGATGAACCGCCCGGCGTCCCGAGGCGCCAGGCGTCGCTCGAGCGATGCCCACGCCGCCCGGAGCGCCACCTCGTCGACGAGGTCGACCCGCACCCCGCCGGTGCCGCCCTGGTGGCGCAGCATCGGTGCGGTCGACTTGAGGACCACGGGATAGCCGGCCCGCTCGGCGGCCGTCACCGCGTCGTGCAGGGTGTCGACCTCGGCAGTGGGCCAGACGTCGATGCCGTAAGCGCCGAGCAAGGCGGCGGCCTCGTCGGCGAGGAGGCGGCGACCGCGAGGGTCGACCGACAGCGCGGTGTAGACGACGTCCTCGGCCACGCGGCGGTTCACGCCGGCGGGCGCCACCGGCGCGCCGTGATCGCGGGCTCGCCACTGTCCGTAGCGGGTTGCGGCGGCGAGCGCTCGGACGGCGTCCTCCGGCATCGCGTACACGGGGATGGCGCGGCTGCGACCGCCGGTACCAGAGACAGCGTGCTGCCGGTCGTCGACCCCGCGCATGCCGAGGAACACCGCCGCGCACGGCTTGGCCGAGGCGGAGGCGACGTCACGCAGAGCCGCCGCGACGGCCTCGTCGTCGGTGACCAGAGGGGGGATGAAGCACGAGAGCACCGAGTCGACCCGTCCGTCGGCGAAGGCGCGACGCAGCGCGGTGCGGAAGTCGGCCGCGGTGGCGTCGGCGCGCAGCGTGACCGGCCCGTGTCTGACGGAGAGTCCGGCACCCTCGCACGCGTCGGCGGTGAGGGCGCCGAGCGCGGCCGAGTTGCCCACCACGGCCACACCCTCCCCGGCCGGCAGCGGCTGTGAGACGACGATCTGCGCGATGTCGAAGAGCTGGTGCATGTTCTCGGCCCGGATGACGCCCGCCTGCCGGAGCATCGAGTCGAACACCTCCGGCCGGGCCTGTGTCTTGCGTACCCGGTGCCCGGGTGGGACGCCGAACCGGGACACGCCGGACTTGACGACGATGACGGGCTTGGTGAGCGCGAGGGTGCGCGCGATCCGGGAGAACTTCCGCGGGTTGCCCATCGACTCGAGGTACAGACCTACCGCGTCGGTGGAGTCGTCGTCGATCCAGTACTGCATGAAGTCGTTGCCGGAGACGTCGACCCGGTTGCCGGCAGACCCGGCCGTCGACACTCCGAGGTTGCGCCGCGCGGCGGAGGCGAGCACGGCCACGCCGAGCGCACCTGACTGCGCGAACAGTCCGAGCCGGCCGTACGGCGGCAGGGTCGGGGCGAGCGAGGCGTTGAGCCGTACCGCGGGGTCGTTGTTGAGGATGCCGAACGAGTTGGGGCCGACGACGCGCATGCCCGCACCGCGTGCGCGGCGGAGCAGGTCGGCCTGGAGCCGGGCCCCGGCCGGTCCGTCCTCGGCGAACCCCGCCGACACGACGAGCAGTGCCCTCACGCCGGCGTCGGCACACTCGTCGACCACCCGGGGGACGGTCTCGGCCGGTACCGCCACCACGGCGAGGTCGACCGGGCCGGGCACCTCGGTCACCGACGGGTACGCCCGGCGCCGGCGCAATGTGCGCACGTGCGGGTTGACCGGGTAGACCCGGCCGGTGAACCCGGCCTCGAGGATCCGCTGCAGCACCTGGCTGCCGATCGAGTCGTGTCGCCGGCTGGCGCCGACCACCGCGACCACCTCGGGGTGGAGCAGGGCCCGCATGCTCACCGACTCGGCACGGTGCTCGCGGCTCGACGCCACCGCCTTCGACCGGTCGGTCGGCTCGATGTCGAACGCCACCTCGACGACGCCGTCCTCGACCCGACGCGCGACCTCGTACCCCGCATCGGCGAACACGGCGAGCATCCGCCGGTTCTGCGGCAGCACCTCGGCCGTGAACCGCTGGATGCCGGAGTCCTGCGCGATCGCCGCGAGATGCTCGAGCAGCACCGACCCGATGCCCTTGCCCTGGTAGTGGTCGCCGATGTTGAAGGCGACCTCGGCGGTGCGCGGGTCGACCCGGTCGTAGCGCCCGATGCCGATGATGCCCTCCCGCGTCGTCGCGACGAGCGCCACCCGGTCGACGTAGTCGACGTGGGTGAAACGGTGCACGTCCCGGTCGCTGAGCACGCGTAGCGGAGCGAAGAACCGGAGGTAGATGGACTCCTCGGACTGGGCCGCGTGGAACCGGCGCAGGTCGCCCTCGTCGTCGGGCCGGATGGGGCGCAGGTGGGCGACCGTGCCGTCACGCAGCACGACGTCGGCCTCCCACGCCCGCCGGTAGCCGGGTGGGAGCGGCTGCTCCTCCATGCCCGCCATCGTGCCACTCCGCAGCTCCCGCCAGACTGGGCCGGATGGAGCTGCGTGAGGCCGTCGTCCGCCGCCGGATGGTGCGACGTTTCGACCCGAGGGTGCCGGTCCCGGCGGATGTCGTGCGCGACCTCGTCGGCCTGGCCGTCCGCGCACCGAGCGCGGGGTTCAGCCAGGGGTGGGACTTCGTCGCCCTGCTCGACGCGAGTGACCGGGCGGCCTTCTGGTCGGTCGCGTCCGGGCCCCGGCCGGATGACGCGTGGCGCCGCGGGGTGTCCGCCGCGCCGGCGCTCGTGCTCTGCCTCTCCGACCCGGAGCGCTACCTCGACCGCTACGCCGAGCCCGACAAGGGATGGAGCGGCCGGACGCTCGATCAGTGGCCGGTCCCGTACTGGGACACCGACACGGCGATGGCCGCGATGGTGTTGCTGCTCGCCGCCGAGGACCGCGGCCTCGGTGCGCTCTTCTTCGGGGTACCCGCCGAGCGGCACGACGTGGTCAAGGAGGCGCTCGGCATCCCGGCGCACCACCGGGTGGTCGGCGTGGTGGCCCTGGGAGCCGAGGCGCAGCGGGTCTCGGGGTCGCCAAGGGTCCGGCGGCGGAGGCATCTCGACGACGTGCTGCACCTGGGCCGCTTCGGAGTGTCGGGCGCGGGGGCGTCAGCCGGGAACGAGAAGATGGGACGAGAACCGGGATCCGTTCCCGCAGACACCGACCCGAAGGCACCATGACTCCCCGCAGCTCCTCGTCATCCGACGAGATCGCCGAGCGCATCGTCGACGTCGACGTCGAGGACGAGATGCGCAGTGCGTTCCTCGAGTACAGCTACAGCGTCATCTACTCCCGTGCGCTGCCCGACGCGCGCGACGGCATGAAGCCGGTTCAACGCCGCATCCTTTACGGGATGTCCGAGCTCGGGCTGCGCCCCGACCGGCCGCACGTGAAGTGCAGCCGGGTGGTCGGCGAGGTCATGGGCAAGTTCCACCCACACGGCGACGGCGCCATCTACGACGCGCTGGTCCGGATGGCGCAGCCGTTCACGATGCGACTGCCGCTGGTCGACGGGCACGGCAACTTCGGCTCCCTCGACGACGGCCCGGCGGCCTCGCGGTACACCGAGGCGCGGATGGCGCCCGCCGCGCTGCTGATGGTGGCCGGGCTCGACGAGGACACCGTCGACTTCGTGCCCAACTACGACGACTCGCTCACCCAGCCCGGGGTGCTGCCGGCGGCCTACCCGAACCTGCTGGTCAACGGCGCCAGCGGGATCGCGGTCGGCATGGCCACGAACATGGCGCCGCACAACCTCGTCGAGGTGATCGGCGCGGCGCGGCACCTCATCGACCACCCCGACTGCTCGCTGGACGACCTCATGCGGTTCGTGCCCGGCCCCGACCTGCCGGGCGGTGGCCGGATCGTCGGCCTCGACGGCATCCGCGACGCCTACCTCACCGGCCGCGGCTCGTTCCGCACCCGTGCCACCGCCCGGGTCGAGAAGGTCACGCCGCGCCGGATGGGCATCACCGTCACCGAGCTGCCCTACCTGGTCGGGCCGGAGAAGGTGATCGAACGGGTCAAGACGCTGGTGCAGTCCAAGAAGCTGCAGGGCATCAGCGACGTCAAGGACCTCACCGATCGAAAGCACGGCATGCGGCTGGTTGTCGAGGTGAAGAACGGGTTCAACCCCGACGCCGTGCTCGACCAGCTCTACAAGCTCACCCCGATGGAGGACTCGTTCGGCATCAACAACGTCGCGCTGGTCGACGGCCAGCCGCGCACCCTCGGCCTGAAGGACCTGCTGCGCACCTACGTCGAGTTCCGCATCGACGTGGTGCGGCGGCGCACCGAGTTCCGGCTCGACCGGCGCCGGGCCCGGCTGCACCTCGTCGAGGGCCTGCTCGTCGCGATCCTCGACATCGACGAGGTGATCCAGCTGATCCGGGCCTCGGATGACGCCGCCGCCGCTCGCGCCCGGCTGATCTCGGTGTTCGAGCTGTCCGAGGCGCAGGCCGAGTACATCCTCGAGCTCCAGCTGCGGCGCCTGACCCGGTTCTCGCGCCTCGAGCTGGAGGCCGAGCGCGACGAGCTGCGCCGCCAGATCGAGGAGCTCGAGGCGATCCTCGGCGACGAGGCCCTGCTGCACCGCACGGTGTCGGACGAACTGGCCGAGGTCGCCACGGCGCACGGCACCCCGCGGCGCACCGTGCTGCTCGAGTCGGCGGGTGCTGCGGCCCCCTCGGCCGCCCCGCTCGAGGTCACCGACGACCCGTGCTGGGTGCTGTTGTCCTCCACCGGGTTGCTGGCCCGCACCTCCTCGGCCGACCCCGTGCCGTCCGACGGGCCGCGTGCCAAGCATGACGCCATCGTCGGTGCCGTACGCACCACGGCCAGAGGCGAGTTCGGGCTGGTCACCTCACGCGGCCGGATGGTGCGGATGTCGGCACTCGAGCTCCCGGCGCTACCGCCTCTCGGCGGCGCGCCCACGCTCTCCGGTGGGGCGCCGCTGGCGGTGTTCGTGGACCTCGCGCGCGGCGAGGAGCCGCTGACGATCGCACCGCTCGACGAGACCGGCCTCGCGCTCGGCACGGCGCACGGCGTCGTCAAGCGCGTGCTGCCCGACCATCCCGGACGCCCGAGCTGGGAGCTGCTCACCCTCCGGGAGGGCGACGTCGTGGTGGGTGCCGCGCCGTTGCACGACGGCGACGAGGACCTGGTGTTCGTCACCAGCGATGCCCAGCTGCTCCGGTTCCCGGCGTCGTCGGTGCGGCCCCAAGGCCGCGCGGCCGGAGGGATGGCCGGCATCCGGCTGGCGCCCGGGTCGCGCACAGTCTTCTTCGGGGCCGTCGACCCCGCGGCCGACAACATCGTGGTCACCTCCTCCGGATCCGCCGACGCCCTCCCGGGCACCCAGGCCGGCTCGCTCAAGGTCGCGCCCTATGGCGAGTACCCGGCCAAGGGCCGCGCCACCGGAGGGGTTCGCGCGCACCGGTTCCTCCGCGGTGAGGACACCCTCGTGCTGGCGTGGGTGGGTGCGCGACCGGCCCGGGCGTCCGGCGCGGGCGGCGTCGCGCTCGAGCTGCCCGAGCCCACCGGCAGACGCGACGGGTCCGGGGCGCCGTTCCCGGCCGTCGTCGCCGGCGTGGGCGCCCCGGTGTCGTGAACACGATTCCGCAACTCGGGAACCCCCTGCGTTACGGAATCGTTACGACGCGTCGCTGAACTGGTCATTGCGCGCATGCGAAAACGCTTTTACGGTTAGCCCGGTTCCCTCACCGCCGAGGCGCTCACCCGCTCCGGCACGACCCAGTGAATGGAGGCGGGCAATGGCCCCCAACTCGAAGCGCCGCACGGCGGCGGCAGTCGCCGGCATCGCTGCGATGTCGCTCCTGGCCACCGCATGCAGCAGCTCGGACACCGGTTCCACGGATGCCGGTGCCGAGGACACCACCGACTACACCAAGTGGTGCGACCTCAAGTCGGAGCTCCAGGGCAAGGAGGTGAGCATCTACACCTCGATCGTCACGCCCCAGGACGCCAGTCAGAAGGAGTCGTACAAAGCCTTCGAGGAGTGCACCGGCGTCAAGGTCAACTACGAGGGCGACAAGGACTTCGAGAAGAACATCCTGCAGCGCCTGCAGAGCGGCAACTCCCCCGACGTCGCCTACGTCCCGCAGCCCGGTCTGCTCCAGACGCTGGTCGACACCGGCAAAGCCATCCCGGCGAGCAAGTCGGTGAGTGACTCGGTCGACCAGTACTTCGGCGCCGACTGGCGCAAGTACGGCACTGTCGACGACGAGCTCTACGCGGCCCCGCTCGGCGCCAACGTGAAGTCCTACGTCTGGTACTCGCCGAAGGCGTTCGCGGCCAAGGGCTACCAGATCCCCACCACGTGGGACGAGCTGATGGCCCTCACCGCGAAGATCGCGGCCGACGACCCCGCGGCGAAGCCGTGGTGCGCGGGTATTGGCTCGGGCGTCGCCACCGGCTGGCCGCTCACCGACTGGACCGAGGACGTGCTGCTCCGCACCGCGGGCCCCGAGACCTACGACCAGTGGGTCGCCAACGAGGTCAAGTTCAACGACCCGAAGGTCGTCGACGCGCTCGACAAGGTCGGCGCCATCCTCAAGGACCCGAAGTACACCAACGGCGGACTTGGGGCCCCGTCGACCATCGCGACGACGACGTTCCAGGACGGCATCCAACCGATCCTCAAGAACAAGTGCTACATGCACCGCCAGGCCGACTTCGCGGGGACCTTCCTGCCCAAGGGCACCAAGGTCGCCGAGGACGGCGACATGTGGGCGTTCTACCTCCCCGGTGTCGATGCCGAGTCCAAGCCGGTGCTCGGCGGCGGCGAGTTCGTCGCTACCTTCCGCGACGCCCCCGAGGTCAAGGCGTTCGCCGCGTTCCTCGCCTCGCCCGAGTGGGCCAACGCCAAGGCCAAGGCCACGCCCGACGGCGGATGGGTCAGCGCCAACAAGGAGCTCGACCCGGCGAACCTCGTCTCCCCGCTCGACAAGCAGTCCGCGGAGATCCTTCAGGACCCGAAGACGGTCTTCCGCTTCGACGGCTCGGACCTCATGCCGAGCGCAGTCGGCGCGGGCACGTTCTGGTCGGAGATGACCAACTGGATCAAGGGCCAGGACACCAAGACCACTCTGGACAACATCCAGAAGTCCTGGCCGACCAGCTGATCTTGGTCCGATCGGTCGACTGAACACGAGCCGTCGGTGGGCGGGGTGCCCCACTCTCCGCCCGCCGACGGCGTTCGATACGGGAGGTGTGTATGTTCGTCACTTCGGTAGCGACGGCCGCGAGCAGCGGCCCCGCCGGCAAGATCGGCACGATGCTCCTCGGCCTCGCGGTCTTCGCGGCGGTCTTCTTCGGCATCCTGCTCATCGCGTCGTTGTTCAAGGGCCGGGTCGGTGAGAAGGTTCAGGCCGTCGCCTTCGTCGGCCCCACGGTGCTCTTCATCGCGATCGCGCTGATCTACCCCGCGATCCTCACGGTGCGCCGGGCTTTCTACTCCGGCAAGTTCTTCGACCTCAACTTCGGCACCCCCCGCACCCGCGGCAAGTACGTTGGTTTCGAGAACTTCGAGAAGCTGTGGACCACGCCGGGCCTGCCCGACGTCTTTCGCAACACCCTGTTCTGGGTGATCCTCGTCCCACTCCTGGCCACGGGCCTCGGGCTGTTGTACGCCATCCTCATCGACCGCGCCCGCGGCGAGGCGGTTGCCAAGGCACTGATCTTCCTGCCGATGGCGATCTCCATGGTCGGCGCCACGCTGATCTGGAAGTTCGTCTACTTCTACAACGGTGACCCGGGAGCGGATCAGGTCGGTCTGCTCAACGCGATCATCACGAGGGTCGGCCTCGACCCGGTCGACTTCCTCGGGAACGCCCCAGGGAACACGTTCGCGTTGATCGCGATCATGATCTGGATCCAGGCCGGGTTCGCGATGACGATCCTCTCCGCCGCGATCAAGGCCATCCCCGACGACATCATCGAGGCAGCGAGCCTCGACGGTGTCAAGGGGTTCAAGATGTTCCGCTTCATCACCCTGCCGAGTATCCGGTCCTCGGTGATCGTGGTCCTCACCACGATCGCCATCGCCACGCTCAAGGCCTTCGACATCGTCCAGGCCTCCAGTGGTGGAAAGCTCGGCGACTCGATCCTGGCCAACGAGTTCTACAACCGCTCCTTCGTGACCCAGGAGCCAGGGCTCGGTGCGGCGATCGCGATCGTCATCTTCGTCCTGGTGATGCCGATCATCGTCTTCAACGTGATCCAGATGCGGAAGGACGCCTGATGAGCACGGCAACTCCTCCACCCGTTCCCGGCACGGTCGCCGACGTCGCAGCCGACGCCGTGCCCGCTCCGGGAAGCGCTGCCCGGTCGAAGAAGACGGGCAAGTCGGCAGCGGGGAAGGCCGCCCGCGCGGTGACGTCGCCGTGGGCGTCGGTCGTGGCGATCGTCATGGCGCTGGCGTGGACCACCCCGACGGTCGGCCTGTTCGTCACCTCGTTCCGCGAGCAGCAGGACATCCAGGAGAGCGGATGGTGGACCGCGCTCAGCACCGGCTTCACCATGGACAACTACCGGCAGGTGCTCGAAGGGGCTGAGGGCCAGCCGCCGCTCACCGACTTCATCGTCAACTCCTTCGTCATCGCGATCCCCTCGGTGTTCCTCCCGCTGCTGCTGGCCTCGCTCGCGGCGTACGCCTTCGCGTGGATCAACTTCCCGTTCCGCAACGCGCTGTTCGTCGCGGTGTTCGCGCTGCAGATCGTGCCACTCCAGATCGCCCTGCTCCCGCTGGTGACGATGTACCAGAACATCGGGATCGGTGGCACCTACTGGGCGCTGTGGCTGTCGCACAGCGCGTTCGCCCTGCCGCTCGCCGTCTTCCTGCTGCACAACTTCATGAAGGACATCCCGAGCTCGCTCCTGGAGGCGGCGCGGGTCGACGGCGCCGGCCATGTGCGGATCTTCTTCCAGGTGCTGCTCCCGCTCATCACCCCGGCCATCGCGGCGTTCGGCATCTTCCAGTTCCTCTGGGTCTGGAACGACCTCCTGGTCGCCATCACGATGCTCGGCGGTGACGCGTCGGAAGGCAGCAACGCGCCGCTGACCATGGTGCTCAACAACATCAGCGGCACCCTCGGCAACCGGTGGTACCTGCTGTCGGCGGCGGCGTTCATCTCGATCGCCTTCCCCGTCGTGGTGTTCCTCAGCCTGCAGAAGTACTTCGTGCGTGGTCTGCTGGCCGGCGGCACCAAGGGCTGAGGTCCGCGCTGACGTCCGGAAAGGACTGTCATCAGCACCATCACCGATGTGGCGCGGGTGGCCGGGGTGTCGGTCGCCACGGTCTCCCGCGCCCTCAGAGGTCTCGACCGGGTGTCGCCGGACACCAGGGAACGCGTACTGCGGGTCGCCCGTGAGCTGCACTACGTGGCCTCCCCCACCGCTACGTCTCTGGCCTCCGGGCGGACCCGCGTGGTCGCCGTGGTGGCGCCCTTCCTCACCCGGTGGTACTTCGCCACCCTGCTGAGCGCGATCGAGAAGACGCTGCGCCAGCACGGGCACCACGTCATCCTGTTCGACCTCGAGGACGACAGCTACGAGCACCGGCTGCACCTGTCGCAGAGCATGCTCTGGAAACGCGTCGACGGCATCGTCTCGCTCAACGTCCCGATGACCGCCGACGAGGTGGCGCTCGTCGACCGCCTCGAGCTGCCGCTCGTCACCATCGGCGCCCCAGTGCCCGGCCGGGCGTGTGTCCGCATCGACGACGCGGTCGCCATCCGCACGGCGGTACGTCATCTTCTCGACCTCGGGCACCGCCGCGTCGGCTACATCGGCCTGGTCCCCACCAATGCCGCGCACGCCCAGACCCCCGGCAAGCGGCTCGACGCGTTCCACGTCGCGGTCGCCGAGGCCGGGCTGACGGTGCCCCACCGGTGGATCCTCGCCTCTGACTGGACCGCGGACTCGGCGGCACGCGACAGTGCCGTGCTGCTGGCAGACGAGGACCGCCCGACCGCGATCGTGGCCGGCTCCGACGAGATGGCCATCGGGGTGCGGGAGAGCGCCCGGCAGCTGGGTATCGACGTGCCGAGTGGACTGTCGATCGTCGGCATCGACGACTATGTGCTGTCGAACGTGCTCGGGATCACCACAGTGCGCCAGGACGTCGCCGGACAGGGCCGCGCCGCTGCGGAGATCCTGCTCCAGATGCTCGTCGACGACGAAGACCGTCGGGACGAGGTGGTGATGCCGACCGAGCTGGTCGTGCGCCGGTCGACCGGGCCGTCCCCGGCTCCCGCGGAGTCAGGAGCATCACGCCGAGTCAAGGGGACATAGCGTCAGGACTGGACGGGATGCTCCTGAGCCCGCCACCAGGGGCGGGACGAGGCTGGGCGGGGCGGCGGGCGCCGGCAGGCGGGCGAGCGGGTGGGCGGGAGACTGACCGGTCCTCAGTTGACGGTGCCGTCCGGTCGTCAGTTGACGGTGCCATCCGGCTCGGACAGCTCCTCGGGCTCGCGGAGGTAGGTCTTCTTCGCATAGACGAACCGGTTCGTGACCCAGGTGATCGCCCACAAGCCGATGCCGACGAGGAGCAGCCAACCGGCGATCTGGTACTGGATGGTGTCGCGGCCGGTCCACGGCCCGACGAAGAACCCGCACGCGGCGGCGCCGACGACCGGAAGCACCGTGGGGGCGACGAAATGCCGGCGGTCGAGCCGGTCCCGGCGAAGCACCAGCACGCAGACGTTGACGATCGTGAACACGCCGAGCAGGAGCAGTGCGGTCGTCCCACCGAGCGCCGAGATGACCTCGCCCTCCGCCCGCTGGGTGACGAGCACGATGAGCCCGAACGAGATCGCGGTGGTGAACAGAATTGCCGCCCAGGGGGTCTGGCGCCCGGAGCCGACCCGGCCGAGGAACGGCGGCAGCACCTGCTGGCGGGCCATGCCGTAGAGCAGCCGGCTCGCCATCAGCATGTTGATCAGCGCCGAGTTGGCGACGGCGAACATCGAGATGAACGGCAGCAGGTCCTCGATCGGGACGCTCGGAGCCGCCGTCTCGACCACGGTCACGAGCGGCGTCTCGCTCTCGCCGAGCACCCCCACCGGCACGATCGCCACGGCGAACAGCGCCACGAGGACGTAGATGACGCCGGTGATGCTGATGCCGGCGATCATCATCCGCGGGAAGTTGCGCACCGGGTCCACGGTCTCCTCGGCCATGTTGACCGAGTCCTCGAACCCGACCATCGCGAAGAAGGCCAGCGAGGTGGCCGCGGTGACGGCGAGGAACGCGCTCTTGTCGCTCGGGCTGTCGAACACCACCGTGCGCGAGAAGTCGGTGGTGCCGGCGGTGAGGGCATAGATGCCGACGAGGATGACGAGCAGCAGCCCGGAGAGTTCGACGAGGGTGAGCACCACATTCGCCCGGACGCTCTCGGCGACACCGCGGAGGTTGACCAGCGCGACGACCGCCATGAAGCCGAGCGCCACGAGCATCACCGTGCTCGTGCCCGGCTCCTCGACCCCGAATCCGGTGAGCATGTTCGCCGCGAACGCCCGCGACGCCGTGGAGGCCGAGGTGATCCCCGAACACATCACGGTGAAGCAGACCATGAAGGTGAGGACGTGGATGCCGAACGCCTTGTGCGTGTACAGCGCGGCACCCGCGGCACGGGGGTACTTGGTGACGAGCTCGAGATAGGAGAACGCGGTGACCATGGCGATCGCGAACGCGACGAGGAACGGCACCCAAGCCGCTCCCCCGACCTCCGCCGCGACCTCGCCCGTGAGCGCGTACACGCCGGTGCCGAGGATGTCACCGACGATGAAGAGCAGCAGCAGCTTCGGGCCCATCACTCGCTTGAGGTCCGTGCGCTCCTCACCTTCCACCACACCGGATGCCGTCGTGTCGGTGGTCATCGCGTCCCTCCTCGCCGGAACGCCCCGGTGACGCCCACTCACGCCACTCTGGCCCACCGCGCCACCGATGACAACACCCCGGCGACCGGCCCGACAGCGACCAGCCTCCTCCCGAGTCGGTCAGGCGTCGATGCGCTCGCGGTCGAGGTCGTGGGCCGAGCCCACGATGAAGTCCTTGCGCGGGCCGACATCGCCGCCCATCAGCAGCTCGAACACCGTCGTCGCCGACTCCAGGTCGGAGAGGGTGACTTTGCGCAACGTGCGGTGTCGCGGGTCCATCGTCGTCTCGGCGAGCTGGTCGGCATCCATCTCACCGAGTCCTTTGTACCGCTGTATCGGCTTGACCTTCCGGCCCCGCTTGTCCAGCGACGCCATGGTGCGCCGCATCTCGGCCTCGGAGTAGGTGTAGACGACCTCGTTCGCCTTCGAGCCGGCGTTCACGACCTCGATCCGGTGCAACGGGGGAACGGCGGCATAGACGCGGCCGGCCTCGACGAGTGGACGCATGTACCGGAAGAACAGGGTCAGCAGCAGGGTGCGGATGTGCGCGCCGTCGACGTCGGCGTCGGTCATGACGATGACCTTGCCGTAGCGCGCGGACTCGAGGTCGAATGTGCGGCCCGAACCGGCGCCGATCACCTGGATGATCGCCGCGCACTCCGCGTTGCCGAGCATGTCGGTGACCGACGCCTTCTGCACGTTGAGGATCTTGCCGCGGATGGGCAGCAGCGCCTGGTGGTCGCTGCTGCGAGCCAGCTTGGCGGTGCCGAGCGCGCTGTCCCCCTCGACGATGAACAGCTCGGTGCGCTCGACGTCGGTGCTGCGGCAGTCGGCGAGCTTGGCGGGGAGCGAGGACGACTCCAGCGCGGTCTTGCGCCGCTGGGTCTCCTTGTGCAGCCGCGCACTGATGCGCGACTTCATCTCGGCGGTGACCTTCTCGAGCAGCAGCGCCGCCTGCTGCTTCTCTCCTCGCCTGGTCGATGTCAACCGGGCCGTGAGCTCCCTCTCGACCACCCGAGCCACGATCGCGCGAACCGCCGCGGTGCCCAGCACCTCCTTGGTCTGACCCTCGAACTGCGGCTCGGCGAGCCGCACCGTCACCACCGCGGTGAGGCCGGCGAGCACGTCATCCTTCTCGACCTTCTCCGCACCGATCTTCAGCTTGCGTGCGTTGGCACTGAGCTGGGTGCGGAGCACCTTGAGGAGCGCCTGCTCGAAGCCGGCGAGGTGTGTGCCGCCCTTCGGCGTGGCGATGATGTTGACGAAGCTCCGCACCGTGGTGTCGTAGCCGGTCCCCCAGCGCAGGGCGACGTCGACGGCGCACTCACGGTCGACGTCGGTCGGCGTCATATGGCCCTTGCCGTCGAGCACCGGCACCGTCTCGGTGAACGTGCCACTGCCCTCGAGCCGCCACACCTCGGTGAGCGGCGGGTCCGTCGCGAGGAACTCCGCGAACTCGGCGATGCCACCGTCGTGGAGGAACACCTCCGAGGTCGGGTGCTCGCCTCGCTCGTCACGGATGACGATCCGCAGACCGGGCACGAGGAACGAGGTCTGCCGGGCGCGTGCCGTCAGCCCGTCGAGATCGACGGCGGCTTCGCGCAGGAAGATCTGCGGGTCCGCCCAGTACCGCACCCGGGTGCCGGTGACGCCGCGTTTCGCCCGGCCGATCACCTCGAGCTCGCTGTTGTCGATGAACGGCGTGAACTCGTGTCCAGGATCCTTCGCCGCGACCGCACCGGCGATGTCGGAGAACATCCCGGGCTCGCCCCGCCGGAAGCTCATCGCGTAGGTGCGACCGCCGCGGTCGACCTCCACGTCGAGACGGGCCGAGAGAGCGTTGACGACCGAGGCTCCCACCCCGTGCAAGCCCCCGGACGCCGTGTAGGACCCACCGCCGAACTTCCCACCGGCATGGAGCCGGGTGTACACGAGCTCGACGCCGGTGAGGCCGGTGCGCGGCTCGATGTCGACCGGGACGCCGCGGCCGTTGTCGCGCACCTCGACCGAGCCGTCCCGGTGGAGCACGATCTCGACCGAGTCGCAGTGTCCGCCGAGCGCCTCGTCGACCGCGTTGTCGATGATCTCCCAGAGGCAGTGCATCAGGCCGCGGGAGTCGGTCGAGCCGATGTACATGCCCGGACGCTTGCGCACAGCCTCAAGCCCCTCGAGCACCTGCAGATGGTGGGCGGTGTACTCGGATGCGGACTTGCTCGTCGCGGTCTTCTTGGCTGCGGTCGTCGGCACGTCAGGAGGGTAGCCGCCGACCCCCACCTCGACCGACAGGCGCACCGACCCGTCCGGATGACGACCGCTCACCCGAACGGGCCGCGAGACGGGCCCGGCCGGGTGGAGATTCGACATGACGGACGCCACGTGAGGGGTGCTGCGTCACGGGAACGACTCGGCGTGCTTGACTGTTGGAGCAGGTGCCGCCCGTCGACCAGGGCGGCTTTCTATGACCGAACGTCCGACGCAGCGAGCCGAGGAGGCCGACGTGAACGCCGCACTGGCACCCACCCTCACCACCATGGACCGCTGCGACCGCTGCGGGGCCCAGGCCTATATTCGGGCCACGTTGCACGGAGGCGGAGAGCTGTTGTTCTGCGCCCATCACGGCCGTGAGCACATCCCGGCTCTGGTAGGCCTCGCCGACATCCACGACGAGAGCGAGAAGCTGCTCGAGCCGCCCGCCGGCGGCACCCACGTCTGACGTCGAGGTGAACGGCATCTCCGACGAGCTGTGGTCGGTGCTCCCGGCACTGCTCATCGTCGTCGGCCTGGTCGGCATCGTCGTCCCCCTGCTCCCGGGGATGCTCGTCATCCTCGCGGGAGTCCTCGTCTTCGCCGCGGTCGAGGGAACGACCACGGGCTGGCTGGTGTTCGGAGCCAGTGTCGTCGTCGCAGGTGCGGGGTGGGTACTGCAGTATCTCGTGCCCGGCCGGCGGATGCGCGAGCGCGGCGTGAGTACACCTACGCTGCTGCTCGCCGTGCTTCTCGGCGTGGTCGGCTTCTTCGTCATCCCGGTCGTCGGCGCAATCGTCGGATTCGTCGCGGGCATCTATGCCGTCGAGCTCGTCCGCGGTGGCGACACCGGTCAGGCGTGGACGCGGACGAAGCATGCGGCGGTGGCGGTGGCGCAGAGCATGGGGATCGAGCTCGCCGCAGGGTTCGTGATCGCCGGGCTCTACGTCACGGGCGTCATCCTCACCTGAGAAGGTGATCGCCTACCCGGTCCTTCCGGTCGGAGAACAGACGCCGCCGGGCCGCGGTCACCAGTTGTTCTGGCGACGCTCCCATCGCTCGTCGAGCTTGTTCATGAACGACCGCTGCCCCTTGCGGCGACCGCCGGCACCGTCGGAGCTGCCGTCGGGACGGACGACCGCGAGGCGGGCACGCCGCGGCGGGGTGACCGCGAGAACGGCCGAGGCGACCATCACGGCGAACCCGATCGCTCCCACCCACATCGTCGTGTTCACCCCGACCAGCACCAGACCGAGCCCGGCCAGGACGCCGATACCCCCGACCAGCCAGCGCCGGCGTTGGAGCGACGCCAGCCTGCTGCCCTGCATCTGCGAGGCGAACTTCGGGTCCTCGGCGGCGAGCGCCTGCTCCATCTGGTCGAGCATGCGCTGCTCATGGTCTGAGAGGGGCACGGATCCTCCCGTGGTCGGCGGCGTCCCGGCCGGACACCTTCGCGAAATCCCTGAGGTATCAGGATAGGTGGCGTGGTGCGCGTGCGGTAGGCGGAGTGTCAGGTTGGACCAGACTCGCCGGTCGCACCGACCCCGCCCCGAACCGGGCTCGCGCTCGGTCGGCCGCCCGGTCGGCATCGCGCCAGCCGCGATCTGGTTCGCCGAGAACGCCCTGGATCGGTGCCGCCTGGGCCGCGAGCAGCTTCTCGACCCGCACTCCGACGAGCCGAATGCGCGCGCGGCCGAGAGCCAGGGCGTCGAACAGCTCGACTACCGCCCGATAGAGATCTCGCCCGCTGTCGGTGTACTCGCCGAGCGTCCGGGAGCGGCTGATGGTCGTGAAGTCGCTGAACCGCACCTTGAGCGTGACCGTGCGCCCGGTGAGCCCAGCCGCACGCATCCGCCCCGCCGTGCGGTCGCTCAGCGCGAGGAGGTGGCGGCGGATCTCGATCGCGTCGTCGAGGTCGACCGGGAACGTCTCGTCGCTGCCGATGCTCTTCTCGCGGTGCTCGCGTTCTACCGGTCGCGGGTCGCGGGCCCACGCCAGGTCGTGCAGGTGACGGCCGGTGGCGTCACCGACCGCCCGTGCGAGGGTCTCGAGCGGGGCATGGGCGAGATCGGCGACGGTCCGCAGGCCCAGCCGCAGCAGCGCCTCCTCGGTGCGGTCTCCCACGCCCCAGAGAGCAGCGACCGGCAGCTGCTGGACGAACCCGACCACGTCCGCGCGGGGGACGACGACCATGCCGTCGGGTTTGGCCAGCCCAGAAGCGAGCTTGGCGACGAACTTGCTCGGCGCCACACCCACTGAGCAGGTGATGCCCTGACTGTTCTGCACGGCCTCGCGGATCGTCGCCCCGATCCTGCTCGGCGAACCGAGCCGGCGAATCGCGCCGGACACATCGAGGAATGCCTCGTCGAGCGAGAGTGGCTCGACGACCGGCGTCACCGAGCGAAAGATCTCCATGACCGCCGTCGAGATCGCCCCGTAGAGCCGATGGTCCGGTGGGAGCACCGTGGCCCGTGGACACAGCCGGCGAGCCCGCGCCATCGGCATCGCCGACGTGACCCCGTAGCGGCGTGCCTCGTAGGTGGCCGAGAGCACCACACCCCGGCCGCTGCTGCCACCGATGATCACCGGAGTACCGGCCAGCTCAGGGTGCGAGAGCAGCGTCGCCGACGCGTAGAACGCGTCCATGTCGACGTGCAGCACCGTGCAGCCGGTGTCGTCGGGTGGATCGGTGCCGGGTCGCTCCGGGAGCGTGAACTGGCGGCGGCTCATCGGCGGGCACGCGTCTCAGGGCCGGATGGCCACCACGTGGAGCGCGCTGCCGAGTGCTCCGAGCGGATGGTCGGGATGCCGGACGACGGCGTCCTCCAGCGCCAGCAGACCGGCCCGTCCGGAATCCGCATCGAGAAGGGCCGACGGGACGAGGTCGGTGAACACCCGCACGCCGTGCACGTCGACCGGCAGGAATCCGTGCGCCTGAAGCATCCCGAGCACGGCGGCCTCGTCGTAGCGACGCGGCGAGGGGTCGTCGTCGCCCCATCTGCCGTCCGGGCGCTCGAGTACCGCACGCGCCCGATCGAACTCACCGACCAGAGCCTGGGCCAACACGGCGTGCAGTCGTTGGGCGACCACGAGTGAGAGCACACCGGATGAGTCGAGGACTGCCGCGATGTTCTCGAGGGCAGCCCCCGGATCGTCCACCACCTCCAGAGTGCCGTGCAGGCAGACGAGATCGAACCGCGGCTGGTCGGGCGACCCGAGCCGGCCGACCGTATCGGTGTCCCCCTGGACCGCATGGACCCGGGAGGTGACGCCGGACTCACCGGCCCGCCGACGGAGCGCGGCAAGGGCGTCCGGGCTGGGGTCGACGACGGTGACGTCGTGACCTGCGGCGGCAAGCGGAACTGCCGTTCCACCAGTGCCTCCTCCGAGGTCGAGCACTCGTAGGGCACGTCCGAGGTCGCGCTGACGACGCACGACCAACTCGTCGACCGCGGTGTGGACCGCGACCGTGCGCCATCCGGTACGCGGAAAACGAGCACGCTCGTCGGGCACGGCCGGCTCCTCCCGTCGGTGCGATGGTCACTGCGCGGCGACGTCGCAGCACGCGGCGCGCTGGACGACGGCGACCACCCTAGTGTCACCGGCGGACGGCACCGGTGAGTCACGCGGACCGTGCCGGGACGAGCCGGTACCCCGGGCGCGTCCACGGCACACCGAGACTCGCCGCTGCCAGGTCGACGAACGTCTCGGCATCTCGTAGCAGGTCGTCGGCCTCGCGGGGGCTGACGCGCACCAGGCCGGTCTCGACGGCGACCCGCCGGCCGGTGACGAGGGAGAACCGCTGGGACCACTCCGTGAGCTCGGGGGCAGTCGTCGCGGCCAGTGCCCAGACGTCGTGCGGGCCGGATCCGGCCGAGAGCCGCGGAATCGATCCGGCCGGCGCGCCGGCGAGCAGTGCGGCAGCAGCCCGCAACGCCGCGAGCGAGGCGGCCAGATAGCGCTGGGACGCCGCCGTCGCCGTATACCCTGCGGCGATCGCGTCATGGGCGCGGTCCAGGAGCTGGAGCGTGGTCGTGGCAGACGTCATGGCGTCGAGATCTCCTCGATCCAGCACAGTAGGTATCTCGAACATGTGTTCGAGATACCTACTGTAGCCTCCGACAGGACCGTGACGTCAAGCCCAGGCTGCGGCGGAACTCGACGACCATGCAGCCCGGCTCCGCGTTCACGGCATCTGCGTACCGCGCCGAGAAACCCGCCCCTCGCCTCGCGGCAGCGGCGTGACAGAGGAGAACCCCATGGATGCCGACCCGTCCACCGTGCATGCCGAGCCGTCCGACGTCACACGCGACCTGACGGCGCACCCCGGGGTCGCTGCGGTGCTCGCCGACCTCGCCGTCCACCACGTGCGGCCCGAGGTGGTGCAGCTTCCGGATGCCGTTCGTACCGCCGTGCAGGCCGCCGCGGCGCTCGACGTCACCCCCGCCGAGATCGCCAACAGCCTGGTGTTCGCCGCCACCACCCGTCAGGGTGCGGTACGGCCGTTGCTCGTGCTCGCGTCCGGCGCCCACCGGGTCGATCTCGAGCAGGTGGCCGACCTCGAGGACCTCACAGCCCTCGAACGCGCCGACCCCGGCTTCGTGCGTGAGCACACCGGCATGGCCATCGGCGGTGTCGCGCCGGTGGGTCATCCACGACCGATCCGCACGGTCGTCGACGTCACGCTCGGTCGGTACGACCGGGTCTGGGCGGCTGCGGGGCACAGCCACACCGTGTTCGCCACCACGTACGACGAGCTGATCCGGGTCACCGGAGGGCACCCGATGGACGTCGCCTGACCGCGGGTTGCCGGCATCCGGTGTCCGTCTCGTGTCTGAGTAGCGGCACCGATGTGCCTGTCTGAGGCTCTCGACATCTTGCTCGAGGCGGCCGCGCCGACCGCGAGTGCGCAGGATGGAGGGGCGTGCACACCCGGGACCGGCGCGGCCGGTACCAGCGGAGCGTCGGAGTTCACCTGTCGGCCCGGCTCTCGGCACCGGGGTCCACGCCGAGTCCACGCCGGCCCCCGACCCGGCCAGGTCTCGGCTCGAGCCAGGTCATCCGGCGTGCGACGTGGCACTCTCCAGGCCGAGGTGGTCGAACACCTCGAGCGTGGCCGTCGAGCGGTTCATCGTGATGAAGTGGATGCCGGGCGCTCCTTCGTCGAGCATCCGCCGGCCGAGCTCGGTGGCGATCTGGACCCCGACCGCGCGCACAGCCGCCGGGTCGTCCTTGACGCCCTCGAGCCGCGACACCACCGCCGAGGGGAGTGGCGTCCCCATGAGTTCGGCCATCCGGGTGACCTGCCGGAGATTGGTCACCGGCATCAGACCGGGCGTGATCGGCAGGTCCCGGCGAGCCGCCACCCGGTCGCGGAGGCGCAGGTAGGACTCCGCGTCGAAGACCATCTGCGTGATCGCGAACGAGGCCCCCGCATCGGCTTTGCGCACGAGCACCTCGACGTCCTGGTCGAGGTCGGAGCTGTCCGGATGCACGTCGGGAAAGGCCGCGACGCCCACGGTGAAGTCGCCGAGCCCACGGACCAACCCGACGAGGTCCTCGGCGTGGTCCAGGCCCTCGGGATGCGATGTCCACGCGCCCCGCACGTTGCCCGGCGGGTCGCCACGCAACGCGAGGATGTTGCGGATACCGACAGCGGCATAGTGGCCGACCACCCGTCGCACGTCGGCGACCGAGGCGTTCACACAGGTCAGGTGCGCCAGCGGAGTGAGCGTGGTCTCCTCGGCGATCCGCCCGGTGACCCGCACGGTGCGGTCCTGGGTGGTGCCGCCGGCGCCGTAGGTGACCGACACGAACGCGGGGCGCACCCGTTCGAGCCGGCGCACGGCATCCCACAACGCCGCCTCCGCCGAGTCGTCCTTCGGCGGGAAGAACTCGAAGCTGATCGACGGCGACGCCTCCCGCAGACGCGCCGGGATGGAGCCCACGAGATGCGCGGGGCGCCCCCGGCCGCCGAACCGTTCCATGGCGGCGAGGGTAGTGGGGCGCCGTAGGCTCGGCGCACCCGGTACCGCACCCCGCGGCATCGGCGAGGAGGAGCCCGTGCACAGCCCGCTCGACACCGCCGACCTGCGGCGCCGCGTCCAGCATCAGCTCGACAGCGAGCTCGCCCGCCAGACCGACACGCTCGACGAGCTCGGCACCGACATCGACGACCTGCTCGGCGTCATCCGCGACCTGCTCCGCGGCGGCAAGCGGCTCCGGGCGGCGTTCCTCTACTGGGGGGCGCGTGCGGCGGGCCTGCCGGACTCCGAGGAGCTGGTGCGACTGGCCGGCACGATGGAGCTGTTCCAGGCGGCCGCCCTGTTGCACGACGACGTCATGGACGACTCCGACATCCGCCGCGGGCGCCCTGCCGCCCACCGGGCTCTCGCCGCACGCCACACCGCCCGCGGCTGGGACGGAGACCCGGCACGGTTCGGACTCGCCGGTGCCGTGCTGGCCGGCAACCTGTGTCTCACCTGGTGCGACGAGCTGTGGTGGAGCAGCGGGCTACCTGCCGGCGAGCTCGAGCGCGGTCGGCCGCTGTTCGACCTCATGCGGACCCAGCTGATGGGTGGTCAGTTCCTCGACGTCGTGGAGTCGATGCGCCCGTGGCGCGACGTCACCGACGGCGACCGGCTCGCCCGGGCACGACGGGTCCTCACGTACAAGAGCGCCAAGGACACCGTCGAGCACCCCCTGCTCATCGGCGCCGCGCTGGGCGGGGCGGATGACGTCACCTGCGCCGCACTGTCGGCCTACGGTCTGGACCTCGGCCGGGCCTTCCAGCTGCGCGACGACCTGCTGGGGGTGTTCGGCGACCCCGACCGGAGCGGCAAGCCGGCAGGGGACGACCTGCGGGAGGGCAAGCGCACCGTGCTGCTCGCCCACGCACTGGCCGGCGCCGACACCGACGGGCGGGACGCTCTCGACCGGTGCCTCGGCGACCCGGAACTGAGCGAGGACGGCGTCGCGACGCTGCGCGACGTCATCCGCCGCTCGGGAGCCGTCGACCAGGTGGAGTCCGAGATCGCGAGCCTCGCCGCATCGGCGCGCGCCGCGCTCGGCACCGTGAGCCTGGTGGACGAGGCGCAGCACGTGCTGCGGGCACTTGTCGACTCGGCCACGGCCCGCTCGGCCTAGGGCTGCTAGAGCGCCTGCTCCATAGCGCGCCGGCGTACCTCGGTCGTGAAGCCGGCACGGATGGCGTCGAGGGGGCTGCCCGGGACCGGCAGCGTGTCGTCGTGGGTGAACAGCCACCGGATGATCTCGACGTCGTCCATGCCGCCGTCGGCGAGCACGGTGAAGGTCCCTCGCAGCGACGGCAGCGGGCCGTCGTCGTCGAGGAACGCCTCCGGGACGCAGAGCACCCGACGCTCCCCCAGCCGGACCGCCAGCACCTCGCGGTCCTCGACGAGCCGGCGGGCGCCGCCGATCGACACCCCCACCCGCTCGGCGAGGTCGGGCACCGTCAGCCACCGACCCACCAGGCCCTCGACGTCACTCCCCTGCAGTTCGGTCCCGTCCTCCACGGGCGTCAGCGTGCCACATCACCGCGACGACGCCGCCGGCGTGGGCGCGCCGACCGCCACCGGGGTCGCCCCGACCTCGACCGGGCTCGAGTACCGTGAGTCGGGCCGATCACCACCGTCACCTCCGGTCCGGACGCACCGCACGTCATCCGACCCCGGCCGCCGAGGCCCTGCGCCGGCACCGCGACAGGTGACACGCGAGAGGAGAGCGAGGGTCGTGACCGGGAGCACCTACACTTTCTCGGTGTCATCCACCGGCGACGCCCTGATCGGGCGCACCCTCGACGGGCGCTACCGCGTGGTTCGTCGGCTCGCCGACGGGGGGATGGCCACGGTGTACCTCGCGGTCGACGAACGGCTCGGGCGCGACGTGGCGCTGAAGGTCATGCGCCCACACCTCGCCCACGACGACACCTTCGTCACGCGGTTCCGGCGCGAGGCGCGCTCGGCGGCATCCCTCTCGCACCCGAACGTCGTCGCCGTCTACGACCAGGGTGAGGACGACGGCCACGTGTTCCTCGCCATGGAGTACGTGTCCGGGAAGACGCTGCGCGAGGTGCTCACCGCCGAAGGTGCGCTGTCGCCCCGAGCAGCGCTCGACGTGGCCGAGTCGCTGCTCCTCGCGCTCGCCGAGGCGCACCGGTCGGGCCTGATCCACCGCGACGTCAAGCCCGAGAACGTCATCCTCGGCGAGAGCGGCACCGTCAAGGTGGCCGACTTCGGCCTCGCCCGCGCGGTGAGCAGCCAGACCGTCACGAGCTCGAGCGGCATGCTGCTCGGCACGGTGTCGTACCTCGCGCCCGAACAGGTCGAGCGCAGCGCCGCCGACGCGCGCTCCGACGTCTACGCCACCGGTCTGGTGCTCTTCGAGATGCTGACCGGCACCAAGGCGTTCACCGGCGACAACCCCATCCACGTCGCCTACCAACACGTCCACGGCGGAGTGCCGACACCGTCGAGCCGGATGCCGAACCTGCCGACCGAGCTGGACGACCTCGTCGCCGAGGCCACCTCGCGTGAGCCCGACGAGCGCCCCACCGACGCCGGCGAGTTCCTCGAGCTGGTGCGGCGCGCCCGCGCGGTGCTGTCGGCGGCGGCGCTGGACGCCCGGCCGGAGGGCGACGCCGCCCAGCTGGCGGCTGCCGTACCCACCACCGCACGTCGATCCGCGCCGCCGGTCGGGCAGCCGGCCGGACCTGGCGGTGTCGCCACCGCGCCGGCGGGGGCCTGGGTGGGCCCGACCGGCCGGCCGCAGCACACCACCGCCCTGCAGCTGCCGTCCGCGCCGCTCGAGGGCGTGGTCGTCGGAGGCCCTCAGCCGCGGCGCCGTCGGCTGTGGGCCGCGGTCGCCGCCTCCGCGGCGCTGGCTGCGGTGACGGCGTGGTTCTTCATCCTCGGGCCCGGAGCCGCCGCCACCGTGCCGGCGGTCGCCGGCCTGACCCGGGCGGCGGCAATCGACGACGTGCGGTCCGCCCACCTCAACGCCACTGTCGTCGAGGACTTCTCCGAGGATGCCGCTGCCGGCCAGGTCCTGCGTGTGCAACCGGGCCCGGGCACCACGGTGCGGCGCGGCTCCGACGTGGAGCTCATCGTGTCGAAGGGCCCCGAGCGCTACACGGTGCCCGACCTCGTCGGCACCAGCCTCGCCGAGGCCCGCACCCGGCTCGGTCAGAACAACCTCGCCGTCGGCAAGGTCACGGAGCGCTTCGACGACGACATCGCCGACGGACAGGTGATCTCCGCCGATCCTGCGGTCGGTGCGAGCCTGCGGCGGGACACCGCGGTCGGACTCGTCGTCAGCAAAGGCCGGCAACCACTCGACGTCCCGGACTTCACCGGCAAGCCCGCGCAAGAAGCGCGCCAGGCGCTGCAGAAGCTCGGGCTGAAGGTCCGGGCCGACGCCCTGCAGAACGACGACACGGTGCCGAAGGGGTCGGTCATCAGCCAGAACCCGCGTGACGGCACCCTGTTCAAAGGCGACACCGTGACGCTCGTCGTGTCCAAGGGGCCCGTCCTCGTCGCCGTACCCAACGTCATCGGCCAACAGGTCGGCGACGCACGACGCGTTCTCGAGCAGGCCGGCTTCCAGGTGAAGGTCGAGGAGGCGTTCGG
>JBOFBK010000173.1:0-4850 GCA_051645525.1 Dermatophilaceae bacterium
GGGGGTCCACGGGGGGCGAAGCCCCCTGTGTGGGGTGTGCAGTTGTGGGGGGTCCACGGGGGGCGAAGCCCCCCGTGCGTTACTTGTAGCTCCGTTGCTTCAGCTCGATGGCCTCGTAGACGAGGTCCTCCTTGTGCAGCACCGGCGCGGCCATCTCGCCGTCGCCGTTGCCACCGGCGAACTCCCAGGCCGCGACATAGAGGTAGTCGTCGTCGTGGCGCAGCGCCTCGCCGTCGTCGGTCTGGCTCTCGGTGCGGAAGTGCCCACCGCAGGACTCGCGGCGGTGCAGAGCGTCGACGCACATCAGCTCGCCGAGCTCGAGGAAGTCGGCGACCCGGCCGGCCTTCTCCAGGCTCTGGTTGAGCGTGTCGGCCGACCCGAGCACCCGGACGTTGCGCCAGAACTCCTCGCGCAGCCCGCGGATGAGGTCGATCGCCTTGAGCAGCCCTTCCTCCGAGCGCTCCATGCCGCAGTACTCCCACATGACGGCGCCGAGCTCCTTGTGAAACGAGTCGACGCTGCGCTCGCCGTTCACGGCGAGCAGCCGCTGGGTGCGCCCGACCACGGCGTCGCGTGCCTCGGCGACGGCGACGTCGTCATCCGGGATGGCGGGGAAGGGCCCCTTCGCGAGGTAGTCGCGGATGGTGTTGGGCAGCACGAAGTAGCCGTCGGCCAGGCCCTGCATCAGCGCGGAGGCACCGAGCCGGTTGGCACCGTGGTCCGAGAAGTTGGCCTCGCCGGTGACGAACAGCCCGGGGATGGTCGACTGCAGGTCGTAGTCGACCCACAGCCCGCCCATGACGTAGTGCACCGCCGGGTAGATGCGCATCGGCACCTCGTACGGGTCCTCGCCGGTGATGCGGGCGTACATGTCGAAGAGGTTGCCGTACTTGGCCTCGACCGCCGCCTTGCCGAGGCGAGCGATGGCGTCGGAGAAGTCGAGGTAGACCCCGCGGCGGAAGTCGCCGACCGTCGGCCCGACGCCGCGACCCTCGTCGCAGACGTTCTTGGCCTGGCGTGAGGCGATGTCGCGCGGGACGAGGTTGCCGAAGCCGGGGTAGATACGCTCGAGGTAGTAGTCGCGCTGGTCCTCGGGGATCTGCCGCGGGTCCTTCTCGCAGTCCTCACGGTTCTTCGGCACCCAGATGCGCCCGTCGTTGCGCAGCGACTCCGACATCAGGGTCAACTTGCTCTGGTGGTCACCGGACACCGGGATGCAGGTGGGGTGGATCTGCGTGTAGCACGGGTTGGCCATGTAGGCGCCCTTGCGGTGCGCCCGCCAGGCTGCGGTGACGTTGCAGCCCATCGCGTTGGTCGAGAGGTAGAAGACGTTGCCGTACCCCCCGGAAGCGAGCACCACGGCATCCGCGAGATGGGTCTCGATCTCGCCGGTGACGAGGTCGCGCGCGATAATGCCCCGGGCCCGGCCGTCGACGACGACGACGTCGAGCATCTCGTGGCGGGTGAGCTGCTGCACCGTACCGGCGGCGACCTGCCGCTCCATCGCCTGGTAGGCGCCGATGAGCAGCTGCTGCCCGGTCTGGCCGCGAGCGTAGAAGGTGCGCGAGACCTGCACGCCGCCGAACGAGCGGTTGTCGAGCAGGCCGCCGTACTCGCGGGCGAACGGCACGCCCTGGGCGACGCACTGGTCGATGATGTTCGCGCTCACCTCGGCGAGCCGGTAGACGTTTGCCTCGCGGGAGCGGTAGTCGCCGCCCTTGACGGTGTCGTAGAACAGCCGGAAGACCGAGTCGCCGTCCTCCTTGTAGTTCTTCGCGCCGTTGATGCCGCCCTGGGCGGCGATCGAGTGCGCCCGGCGTGGGCTGTCCTGGTAGCAGAACGACTTGACGTTGTAGCCGGCCTCGCCGAGGGTGGCCGCGGCCGAGGCACCGGCCAGCCCGGTGCCGACGATGATGACGGTGAGCTTGCGGCGGTTGGCCGGGTTGACCAAGGCGGCCTCGAACTTGCGGGTGGTCCACTTCTCGCCGATCGGGCCGGCGGGCGCCCTGCCGTCGATGACAGGCTCGCCGTCGGTGTAGAGGCCGTGCGTGAGGGTGCGGTCGAGGGTGCTGGTCATGGTGTCTGCCTCACGTGATCAGGCCGGCTTGGATGGCGAGCGGAGGGATGAGGAAGCCCACCACGACGACCGCGGCGGTGAGATACCCGAGCACGGTGGCGCGCCGGTAGGCGGCCGGGCTCTGCGTCCAGCCGAGCGTCTGCTGGGCACTGAACACTCCGTGCGCGAGGTGCAGGGCGAGGGCGAGGAGCGCGAGCACGTAGATCAGCGTCATCCACGGCACCTGGAAGCTCGCGACGAGTAGGCGGTACGGGTTCTGCTCGACGTCGGCGCCCTGCGCGTCGGGGTTGGGCGAGACCTTGAGGATGGTGAAGTGCAGCAGGTGCCAGACGACGAAGAGGAGCAGGGCGACTCCACCCCAGCGCATCCACGCCGTGCGCATGACGGCTCGGCTCGCGGCATACTTGGTGCGACGCGCCGTGCCCGCCCGGCTCCATAGCGCGAACGCCGCGTAGGCGTGCCCGACGAGGCTGGCGAGCAGCACGACCCGCACGATCCAGAGCAGGCCGCCGTACGGGAGGATCGGCTCGCCGAGGGTGCGGAGGTGCTCGGCGTAGCCGTTGAACGCCTCTTCGCCGGAGAGCGCCTTGAGGTTCCCGTACATGTGCAACAGGACGTACCCGACGAACACCAGGCCGGTCACCGCCATGAGAACCTTGAGCGCGATCGTGGTGCGGCGGGCCGAGGGTCTGCGTGGTGGAGCAGTCGTCATGGCCACTGTCGAAGGCTAACGCGGAGCACCGACAACGGGTACGCCGGGCAGCCTGTCGAACCATGTGACATTCGCCCGGTTACTTGCAGGTACGCGGTCGCCGCTCGTTCCCGCATTTCGACGCCATGGCGTCCAGGCGCGTCCATGGCGTCCGGAAGTGAACGCCATCCACCCGTTCCGACACCGTGGCGTCCAGATGCCGGTACACCCTCAGGGGCGAGTCGGCGGTCCCGTAGCACTCACTCACCGCACTCACTCACCGGCGTGCGGCGACCGCGGCGTCGTAGAGGGCCTTGCGGGACAACCCGGTTGCCGTCCCGACATCGGCGCAGACGTCCCCCAGCCGTTCGCCACGACCAACCCGCGCGAGGATGACGGGGAGCTGGCTCTCGAGGTCGGGGCTCGGGCCGCTCGACCCGGCGACGACCACGGTGACCTCGCCGCGCACTCCGTCGGCCGCCCAGGCGGCGAGCTCGTCGAGAGTGCCGCGGCGCACCTCCTCGTGGGTCTTGGTGAGCTCGCGGCACACGGCGGCCCGCCGGCCGGAGCCGAGGGCGTCGCGCATCGCGGCGAGGGTGCGAGCCGTGCGATGCGGCGCCTCGAAGAACACCATCGTGCGCGGCTCGGCAGTCAGGGCGGCGAGGGCGCGCCGACGCGCGCCGTCCTTGCGGGGCAGGAAGCCCTCGAAGCAGAACCGGTCGACGGGCAGGCCCGACACCGCGAGCGCCAGCAGCACGGCCGAGGGTCCGGGCACCCCGGTGACGCGCACGTCATCCGTCACCGCGGCGCTGACCAGGCGGAAGCCCGGGTCGGAGACCGACGGCATGCCGGCGTCGGTCACGACGAGCACCCGGTCGCCCGCGCGGAGCCGCTCGGCGAGCTCCACGGTGCGAGCGGCCTCGTTGTGCTCGTGGAACGAGACGACCCGGCCGGTCGGCTCGACCCCGAGGGCGTGGCAGAGGCGGCGAAGGCGGCGGGTGTCCTCGGCGGCGACGACGTCGGCCGTGCGCAGCTCGTCGACCAGGCGCGGCGGTGCGTCGCGCGGGTCGCCGATCGGAGTGCCGGCCAGCACGAGCACGCCGCCGCCGGTCATGGGCCGCATCCTGTCACGGCGCCGGATGACGCCTGCTCACGCCGCTCCGTGCGCCGCCAGGTCCGGTCCAGCTGCGGGTGCCGCTCGCGCGGTCGGCTGCACTTTCGGCACCCCACACGTCGGCGCCGAGCCGAAGCGGGCGGATCGGCAGGGCGATCCGGTCGGCTCGGACGCCGCCTCTAGGATGACGCGGTGAACCGGACCGAGGAGCTGCGTGTCCGCCTGCTCGGGTACCGGCCCACCGACCGACTGTGGGGCTGGCTCGCGCCGGGGCTGATCGCACTGGTCGGCGGCATCCTGCGGTTCTGGAACCTGTCGCGGCCCGACTCCCTCGTCTTCGACGAGACGTACTACGTCAAGCAGGGCTACTCGATGCTGAGGTACGGCGTCGAGATGCGCGTGCTGGAGTCGCTGCAGAAGCCGGACGAGGCGTTCGTCGGCGGCGAGCCCGACGTGTTCTCGAGCACCGACGGCGACTTCGTCGTCCACCCGCCGGTCGGCAAGTGGGTGATCGCGTTCGGGCAGTGGGTGTTCGGGGCCGACTCCGGCGTGGGCTGGCGGTTCTCGGTGGCGCTGCTCGGCACGCTGTCGATCCTCGTGGTCGGGCGGGTCGGGCGGCGGCTGTTCGGGTCGACCGCGTTGGGCTGCGTCGCCGCGTTCCTCCTCGCGTTCGAGGGGTCCCACTTCGTGATGTCGCGCACCGGCATCCTCGACATGATCGTCATGTTCTTCGCGCTCTGCGCGTTCGCGGCGCTGCTCGTCGACCGGGACCGGAGCCGGGAGCTGCTGGCGCGGCGGGTCGGGTCGCTGCCGGCCGGCAGCTGGCCGGAAGGGATGGGGCCGTGGCTCGGCTGGCGGCCCTGGCGCTGGGTGGCCGGTGTGTCGCTCGGCCTGTGCGCCGGCACGAAGTGGTCGGGCCTGTTCTTCCTCGCGGCCTTCGGGCTGATGACGGTCTGGTGGGACATGGG
>JBOFBK010000174.1:0-1520 GCA_051645525.1 Dermatophilaceae bacterium
CATGCCGGTCTCGACCTCGTGACCGTCCCCGTCCTCGGCCAGGCTCCGAGCCGCCGCGACACCGACCTCGATGGCGACGTCCACGGCATCCCCGGCGACCAGCGCCGCAGCGATCTCGTTGTAGGCGGCGCACGCCACGGTGCACCGCGCGTCGTCGTGCGTGACCGCCGAGATCTCCATCGACTCCCGCACCCGCCGAGCCGGGTCGCGCACCGCCACCGCGGTCGGGATGCAGCGCATCAGCGAGCCGTTGCCGGCCTGGCCGGTGCCGGCACCGGCCGCCCGCGGGTCACCGGTCACTCGGTACCGTCCCAACCCGGCCAGCGTCGCGCCGCCGGCATCCCGCGGCGGCGTGCCAGGCACCCGGCCCGGCCAGTCGCCGTCCAGCCACGCCAGCATGTGGTCGGCGGCGGCGCGGACCACGTCATCCGGCCTCTCCAGGTAGGCGAGCAGCACCGCCCGGGTCAGGTCGGTGTCGTCGGTGGCGTGACCCGCCGGCCAGTCGAACGGCCCCCCGCCGATGATCTCCCGCAACCCGCCCGGATGACGCGCCGCCACCTCCTCCCGGGACGAGAACTCGACCGCTGCCCCCAACGCGTCCCCCGCATGTACCCCGAGCAGCGCTCCCGCAGCACGATCGACTCGTCGTGGCGTCGACGCGCCACCGTCACCGACGGTGGCCCCAGCGTCGGCGACGGCACCGGTGACTCCGCCAGACCGGTCGCCGACTCCGGTACGGGCACCAGGACCTCCTCGCACGCGTCGAGCGTCGCCCCGGCCGCCGACTCCAGCACGGGCACCGGGGGCTCCGCGAGACCGGTCACCGCCGGCTCCGGCCTCGTCACCAGGTGCGGTCACGTCATCCCCTCGCCTCACCTCGGCCGCGGGCCGGCCCGAGTCGGTCGCCACGTTAGCCGGGCACCGCGCCATCCGGCCGGATCGGCGACGACGGCTCCAGCACCACTCAGCTCCCCAACACCACGGGCGACTCTGCGAGGCGCCGACTATGGCCTGTCGCCCCTCGACCGTAGACTCGCGCCGCGCAGCGCCGGTGGCGTGGGCGCGGCGGTGGTCAGGTCGATGCACCACCGCCCGGGAGGAACGCCGACGGGAGGGCCAATGGCCGACGACTACGACGAACAGCTGATCGAGGCCACCCGCGTCCGCCGCGACCGGCTCACCCAGGCCCTGCTGCACGGCCCGCACAGGCTGCGCCGCGTGTGGTCCGACCGGGTCGGCACGCACCTGGCCAGCGCCTTCGTCGCCGTGCTCGCCTGCGCGGTCTGCGTTGCCGTCGCCTTCGTCGGGCAGCTGCTCGAGAGCGACCCGACCCTCGGCCGCAACCGCACGGCGAGCACCACCCCAGAACAGCCCCCGAGCTCAACGCCGTCGCCGAGCCCGCAGCCGTCCAGCCCGCGACCGTTGACCCGGCAGCCGCCCAGCCCGCAACCATCCAGCCCGACATCGTCGAGGCGAGCGCCGGCACAGAACACCGCACCAGCACGAGCGCCCGCACCAGC
>JBOFBK010000175.1:0-17301 GCA_051645525.1 Dermatophilaceae bacterium
GTCCTTGTTGATGACGACCTTGCGGGCCCGGCCCAGCAGGTCCAGCGTGGTGTTGTCCAGCTTGAGGCCGACCTCCTCGGCGATGACCTGGCCACCGGTGAGGATGGCCATGTCCTGCAGCATCGCCTTGCGGCGGTCGCCGAAGCCGGGGGCCTTGAGGGCCACGGCGTTGAACGTGCCACGGATCTTGTTGACCACGAGGGTCGAGAGGGCCTCGCCGTCGACGTCCTCGGCGATGATCAGCAGCGGCTTGCCGGCCTGCATGACCTTCTCCAGCAGCGGCAGAAGGTCCTTGATGGAGCCGATCTTGGAGTTGACGACGAGCACGTAGACGTCCTCGAGGACGGCCTCCATGCGCTCGGGGTCGGTGACGAAGTAGTGGCTGATGTAGCCCTTGTCGAAGCGCATGCCTTCGGTGAGCTCGAGCTCGAGCCCGAAGGTGTTGCTCTCCTCGACGGTGATGACGCCTTCCTTGCCGACCTTGTCCATGGCCTCGGCGATCATCTCGCCGATCTGGTTGTCGGCGGCGCTGATCGACGCGGTCGCGGCGATCTGCTCCTTGGTCTCGACGTCCTTGGCGCCGGCGAGCAGCTCGTCGGAGACGGCCGCGACGGCCTTCTCGATGCCGCGCTTGAGCGCCATCGGGTTGGCTCCGGCGGCGACGTTGCGCAGGCCCTCGCGGACCAGCGCCTGGGCGAGCACCGTGGCGGTGGTCGTTCCGTCACCGGCGACGTCGTCGGTCTTCTTGGCGACCTCCTTGACGAGCTCGGCGCCGATCTTCTCGTACGGGTCGTCGAGCTCGATCTCCTTGGCGATCGAGACACCGTCGTTGGTGATCGTGGGGGCTCCCCACTTCTTCTCCAGCACGACGTTGCGGCCCTTGGGGCCGAGGGTGACCTTGACGGCGTCGGCGAGGGTGTTCATGCCTCGCTCGAGACCGCGGCGCGCCTCCTCATCGAAAGCGATGATCTTGGCCATTCGGGTGGTTCCTCCCACGCGAATCGAAGGTGGAGACCGGGCGGCGCCCGCGACGGACGAGCCGGATGCCGCGGCGATCCTCACCACGGTGGCCGACCCTCACCGGATCCGGTCGAGTTGTCACTCTCACGGGGAGAGTGCTAACGCCATTATTGGCACTCTGCCGTGGAGAGTGCAAACGCAGGATGATGCCCGCCCACCCGGGGGTGCACATCCGCCTCGCCTGCCCCAGCGGACTCGGTCGGATACGGCCGACGCTTGGCGGGTGACCCGCGAGACGCTATCGGGTCACGGGTAGAGCGCCGCGGATGCAGCGCCGCGGCTCACCACGGCTCACCGCGGCTCGACGCCCAGCCGGCGGGCCGAGCGGGCGCGCTGGCGGGTGGAGCGCAGCCGACGCAGGCGCTTGACGAGCATCGGGTCGTGCTCGAGCGCGGCCGGAGTATCGATCAGTGTGTTGAGCAGCTGGTAGTAGCGGGTGGAGCTCATGTCGAACAGCTCTCGGACCGCGGTCTCCTTGGACCCCGCGTACTTCCACCACTGCCGCTCGAAGGCGAGCACCTCGCGGTCGCGGTCGGAGAGCTCGGGGGCAGCGGAATCACTGCTACGGACCTGGTCGGGGGCGGCGCTCACGGTGCTGTGTGGACCCTTCGTGTCGTCGTCGTGCGCCGGCCAGCCTACCGATCGAATGACAGCACTGTCATTCGTGTCGGCGCCTTCGCGCCCGACCGAAATGGCACCATCGTCCGCACTCGACCCACGAGCCACATCCACCTCATCGAACCCGTCGGCGGATGACGACCGGGCGGGTCCGTCATCCGGCCGGGGCCTGGTCGCACTCATCCCGGGCCCATCGTGTCGAGGATGGCGGCGATGTCGACCTCGGTGGTGTGTGGGTTGACGATCGCGAACCTGGCCAGCGTCTCGCCGTCGTGGACGGTGGGCACGACGAAGGCGAACTCGTCGTCGAGCAGCCGGTCGGACCACGCGTGGTACGCCGCGGCATCCCACCCGAGCCGGCGGAACACGACGACCGACAGATCGCGCTCCCGCACCAGCTCGAGATGCGGGCGACTCGCCACCTCGGCCTCGGCGAAGCGGGCGACCTCGAGAGTGCGCTCGACTGCTGCGGTGTAGGCGTCGGTGCCGTTGGCGACCAGGGAGAACCAGAACGGCAGCCCTCGAGCCCGACGGGTGAGCCCGACCGCGTAGTCGGTGGGGTTCCAGTCGGGTGTCTCGGTGAGCACGTCGAGGTACCCCGCCCGCTGGGTGTGCGCCGCGCGGGCGAGCCGCGGGTCGCGGTAGAGCAGGGCGCAGCAGTCGAACGGCGCGAACAGCCACTTGTGCGGGTCGACGATGAACGAGTCGCAGTGCTCGACCCCGGTGTAGAGAGGTCGCACCGATGGTGCCGCCAACCCGGCTCCGCCGTACGCCCCGTCGACGTGGAACCAGATGCCGTACTCGCGGCACACCTCGGCCACCGAGGCGAGGTCGTCGATGATCCCGAAGTTCGTCGTGCCGCAGGTGGCCACGACCGCGAAGAAGGTCTCCGGGCCATGCTCGTCCAGCGTCGACCGGAGGTTCGCGCCGGTCAGCCGCGAGCGCTCGTCGGCCGGTACCGGCACGAGCTCGGCATCCATGACGTCGCACGCCGACGCGATCGAGCTGTGCGCGCCGGCGGTCGCGGCGACCCGCCAGGGACGCGTCCCGGCCGGAGCCTCGTGACGGGCCGCGGACCGGGCCGCGACCAGGGCCGAGAGGTTGCCCACCGTGCCGCCCGGCACGAACACCCCGCCCGCCTCGGCCGGCATCCCGGCGAGGTCGGCAATCCAGCGCAACGCCTGGTTCTCGGCGTATACCGCGCCCGACCCTTCGAGCCACGAGCCCGCGTACAGCGACGACGCGCCCACGACGAGGTCGAACACCACCGAGGCGTCGCTCGGCGCGCAGGGGATGAAGGAGAGGAACCGCGGATGGTCGGTGGACAGGCAGGCCGGCGCGAGCTCCTCGGCGAACAGCCGCATCGCCGGAACCCCGCCCATCCCCTTCGGGGTGATCGTCTGTCCGACCGCACGTTCGAGCTGCTCCCGGGTCACCGGGTGGTCGAGCGGCGGATCGAGCCGGATGCGCTCCTCCGCGTACGCGGTCACGGCACCGAGCAGCTCGCTGAGCTCCTCGTGGGCATTGGGCGGGTAGGGCTTGCCGTGCACCCGGGGGAGTCTAGGCAGTGCGCGGTGCCGCCTCGCCGAGAAGGTGCGCCGCCAGGCTCGCGACGGTGTCGTGCACGGCATCCGGCCCGGCGTTCACCAGCGCGTCGCGCTCGCCGGCACCCCAGGTGACGGCGACGGCGGCCATCCCGGCGGCACGGGCGGAGAGCAGGTCGACCACCGCGTCGCCCACGTAGACGCAGCCGGCCGGGTCTGCGCCCAGCGCTCGAGCCCCGTGGAGCAGCGGCTCGGGGTCGGGCTTGTGGCGCTCGGTGTCCTCGAGGCCGGCCACGATCTCGATGAGGTGGTCGATGCCGACGCTCTCGAGGGCGAGGCGGGCCGTCATCCGCCGCTTGGAGGTGACGACCGCGCAGGTGATGCCGGATGACGTGAGCGCGCCGAGCAGCTCGGGGACGCCGTCGTAGCGCCGGATCAGCCGGGCGGTGTTCGCGAGGTTCCACTCGCGGTAGACGGCGTCGAGGGCATGGCCGTGCGTGGGGCTGGCCTCGAGGAACGCGTCGAGGAGCGGGCGGCCGATCCACGCGCGGACCCGAGCCTCGTCGACCTCCTCGCCGAGCACCTCGCGGAACGCATGCTGGTAGGAGGCGACGATGAGCGGGATGGTGTCGGCGAGCGTGCCGTCGAGGTCGAACAGCACGACCGCCCAGGGAGGAGTCACAGCGACCAGTCTCGCCCGAACCCCACCGCACATCGCGCCCGGGTGCGACGGACGGGCGGCCCATCCGCACCACACCGTCACAGTCTGCACGACCGCGCATCGTCGGCAGGATCGACGAAGGTCCTCAGGCAGAGGGGGATTCCGTTGCCGCACCGCCGAACAGGAACGGGCGACACCGGCCCGGTAGGTTGACGGGGATGACGACGAGCGCACCTTCCACTGCCAAGCCTCTTCGCGATCTGGTGCACCCGTCATGGGCACAGGCCCTTGCGCCGGTCGAGGGCACCGTTGCGAGACTCGGCGAGTTCCTCCGTGCCGAGGTGGCCGCCGGCCGGGGCTACCTGCCCGGCGGACCGCACGTGCTCCGCGCCTTTCAGCAGCCCCTGGACGACGTGCGTGTGCTCGTGGTCGGCCAGGACCCCTACCCCACTCCCGGCCACGCGATGGGCCTGTCGTTCTCGGTGGCGCCCGACGTGCAGCCGGTGCCGAAGAGCCTGGTCAACATCTTCCGCGAGCTGCACGACGACCTCGGGGCCCCGGCCCCGGCCACCGGCGACCTCACCCCGTGGGCCGACCGCGGCGTCCTGCTGCTCAACCGCGTGCTCACCGTCGCGCCACGGTCGCCGGCCAGCCACCGGGGCAAAGGCTGGGAGGACGTCACCGGCTGCGCCATCGACGCACTTGCCAGCCGCGGCGGCCCGCTCGTCGCGATCCTGTGGGGCCGCGACGCCCGGTCGCTCGCCGCGCGCCTGCCCGGCATCCCGTGCATCGAGTCGGCGCACCCGAGCCCGCTGTCGGCGCACCAGGGGTTCTTCGGCTCACGTCCGTTCAGCCGCGCCAACGCACTGCTCACCGAGGCCGGTTCGGACCCCGTCGACTGGAGTCTGCCCTGAGCATCTCGCCCCGGTCAGCCGCACCAGCGCCACCCCCGTGTCGCGCTGGAAACTCCTAGAACGCAGCGAGCCGATCCTCTCGGTCAGCAACAGGGCCGCCGTCGGGCACTCGAACCTCGTAGCCGAGCTCGCTCAGTACCCGAACGGCCTCGCTTGGGCAGTCGTGCACTGCGGCTCCGGTTTGCTGCCGTCGCCACTGCACCCTGTTGGTCCGAAGGACGTCGTGCCACACAGGACCGGGACGAGCTCCGAACTCTTCCTCGATGAGCTGAAGGACGTCCTCCAGCGTGGGGCGGAAGCGATGTCCTCCTGTGGGAAAGTGAATCCTCGACATTCGGGCTGCCTCCAACTCCGCATCAGGACCAACCTGGCGGCGCGCCGCACCCGACATGGCCGCGAGCGTCATCACGCGGGTGAACTGGTCACGATGCGCATGCACGTGAAGGTGACCGGCCGGCAGCCCGTCACCTTGATCGTGAACGTACTCGAATCGAAATAGTGGGTCGCCCTTCGGACGACGGCCCGCGTACACCGCGACCCTTGAACTGAGTACCTTGAGGTAGCGGCCGGCGCCATCGAGTTCGCAACGGTCGCTGACCTCTAGTGCGAGTGCCCCTTCACCGACCGGGATGACGACCCCGTCAGTGTCATCGGACACGACGAACCGAGATCTGCTGCTGGTCGCCTTGAAAGGGACGGTGTGCCCGACGAAGGCGGAGACGGCGTCGGAGATCTTCGTAGCGAACTCTTGCGACTGGCTCTCCAGCGTGCTCACGCGCTCTTGAGCCACCTCAGATCGCGGATACGTCGCAGCACCTGGTACAGATCAGCATCCAGGGCGTCGGCGGCAGCCAGGTTCTCAGCCAGGTCAACAGGCATGCCGAGCTGCTCTTCGAGTCGCTCGAGCTCATCACTGAGCTGCTGTGGTGTCATCGACTCAGTTGTTGCGGACCCCATGTCGCACCCTCCTCGTAGACGTTCGTACTGTGACAGACGCTACGCCCCACGACCGACAGCGCTCCTTGATCTGCCGCGATGCTCAGCGGATCGCACGACAGCGGTAGCCAGGCTTGCCCGTTGCTGACTCTCGGCACCAGCCCATTCTGCCCCTACAGATTCGCATTTGCGGTGCTATCGTACGAATGGTGACGCAGTTGCGAGTGTCCGAGGCGGCCGCACTGCTCGGTGTCTCCGGAGACACCGTGCGCCGCATGGTCGACTCCGGGCGCCTCCCGGCCACCCGCGACACCACGGGCCGGCTCGTCGTCGACGGCACGGACCTCGCCACCGTCGCCCGCGAGGGAGCGCACCCCGCACCGGTCGGCGAGGTGGCCGAGGAGTCCGCCCGCAACCGGATGCGCGGCATCGTCATCCGGGTCCTGCGCGACACCGTGATGGCCCAGGTCGAGCTGCAGTGCGGGCCGTTCCGCGTCGTGTCGCTGATGTCGCGCGAGGCCGCCGACCAGCTCGGCCTCGAGGTCGGCTCGGTCGCCATCGCCTCGATCAAGTCCACCAACGTCGTCGTCGGCGTCCCCCGGTGAGCCGGATGACGACCCATCCCGGATGGCGGTCACGTCGCCTCGCGCTCGGCACGCCACGGCCACCGCACACGCTGCGGGGGGCCGCTCGACACCGCAGGTTGCGCACCGTCGCGGCCGTCGCGCTGCTCCTCGCCCTCACCGCGTGCGGCACGCCGGCCGGACCCGACCCTGCGTCATCCGGCCCGGGGCGTGGCGCCGGCGACGTGACCGTGCTGGCCGCGGCCTCGCTCACGAAACCGCTCACCGCGCTCGCCGAGGCCTACGAGGCGGCCCACCCCGGCACGACGGTCGAGCTGAGCTTCGGGTCGAGCACGACTCTGGCGCAACAGATCTCGCAGGGAGCGGACGCCGACCTCCTCTTCAGCGCCGGCACCGGCCCGCTCGAGCAGCTCGGTGACGTCACCCCCACCGCCACGGCCACGGTCGCGCGCAACACCCTCGAGATCGCCACCCCTCCCGACGACCCGGCGAACGTCGGCTCACTCGCCGACCTCGCGGGTGAGAACACCGCCGTGGTCCTCTGCGCCGAGACCGTCCCGTGCGGCAAAGCCGCCGACGAGGTGCTGGCCAGGGCCGGGGTCGAGGCGAACGTCGTCTCCCGCGAGGTCGACGTCGCCGCGACGCTCACGAAGGTCACCCTGGGCGAGGCCGATGCCGCGGTCGTGTACCACTCCGACGTCGTCTCGGCCGGCGGCGCGGTGCGCGGCGTCCCGATCCCGGCCGCGCAGAACACCGTGCTCGCGTACCCGCTCGCACGGTTCGGGTCGGATGACGCCGCCGTCGCCTTCGCCGCGTACCTCGCCGGCCCGGACGCGCAGCGGACCCTCAAGAGCGCAGGCTTCCTCGCGCCGTGAATGCACCCCGCTCAGTGACCACAGCCCGGTCTGCGACGCCACCTGGACCTGCGTGGTCGCCGCGCCTGTTCGCCTCTCGCGCAGCGCTCGTCGTGCCGGCCTGCCTCGCCACGGCACTGGTCGTCATCCCACTCGTCGGCCTGCTCGCCGGCACCGACTGGTCGCGGCTGCCCGACCGGCTCGCCGACCCGCTGGTCCGTCCGGCGCTGCGGCTGTCGGCCCTCACCACCCTCGTCACGGTGCTCGTCTGCGTCGGGCTCGGCACCCCGCTCGCGTGGCTGCTCTCCCGGGCCGACGGCCGGGCCGCCACCTGGCTGCGGGCGGTGCTCACCGTGCCCGTCGTCCTGCCCCCGGTGGTCGGGGGCGTCGCGCTGCTCCTCGTCTACGGGCGCCAGGGTGTCGTCGGCGCCCCCCTGCTGGAGCTGGCCGGCATCCGGCTGCCGTTCACCCCCGTCGCGGTCGTGCTCGCCCAGGTGTTCGTCGCGCTGCCGTTCTTCGTGCTCGCCGCCGAGGGAGCGATGCGCGGGGTCGACCGGCGGGTGCTCGACGTCGCCGCCACCCTGGGGGCGCGGCCCCTGCACGTACTTATCCACGTGGCGCTGCCGATGGCGGCACCCGGGGTGGCAGCCGGCGCAGCGCTCGCCTGGGCCCGGGCGCTCGGCGAGTTCGGAGCCACGATCACCTTCGCGGGCAACTTCGCCGGCAGGACCCAGACGGCGCCACTCGCCGTGTACGTCGCCCTCCAGGACGACCCGCAGACGGCCGTGGCGCTCAGCCTGGCGATGCTCGTCGTGTCGGTGGCGGTGCTGGCGCTGATGCGCGGGCGGTGGCTCCGTTGAGCCTGCGCCCACGGTGCGGGCGGCGACGCCCGTGAGCCTCGACGCGCACCTCCGCGCAGCCCGGGGGCCGGTCACCCTCGACCTCCCGCTCGTTGCCGGCGACGGCGAGGTCATCGCGGTCCTCGGCCCCAACGGCGCCGGCAAGACCACCGCCCTGCACGTGCTCGCCGGTCTGGCGCGGGCACCATCCGGCCACGTGCACGTCGACGGACACCCGTGGGCGGATGACGGCACGCACCTCCCACCGTCGGAGCGCGCAGTCGGTCTGCTCGCCGCCGAGCACCTCCTGCTCCCCCACCTCACCGCTCGGGCGAACGTCGCGTTCGGCCCGCGGAGCAGGGGGATGACGCGGCGGGTCGCCGCAGCCGTGGCCAACCGCGAGCTCGCTGCGCTCGGCGTGGCCGACCTCGCCGACCGCCGGCCCGGCACGCTCTCCCACGGCCAGGCCCAGCGCGTGGCGCTCGCCCGGGCGCTGGCGACCTCGCCCCGGCTGCTGCTGCTCGACGAGCCACTCTCGGCGCTCGACCCCGAGACCCGTCCGCAGGTGCGCTCCACCCTTGCCGCGCGGCTGCAGAGCTACGACGGGTCGACCGTGCTCGTGACGCACGACCCGCTCGACGCCCTCACCCTCGCCGACCAGCTGGTCTTCCTCGACCACGGCACCGTCGTGCAGCACGGACCACCCGGCGACGTCGTCGCCCGGCCGCGCACCCCGTACGTCGCCTCGGTGGTCGGGCTCAACCTCCTCTCCGGGCAGAGCGTGGATGACGGTCACGTCGCCACCGCGCTCGGCCCGGTCGCCACCGCCGGCCACGACCACCGCGGGCCCTCGTGGGTGGCGTTCTCCCCGGCCGCCGTCGCACTGTACCCCGGCCCACCGGGAGGCTCGGTGCGCAACGTGTGGCCGGCTGCGGTGGCCTCGGTCGAGCTGGTCGGCCAGCACGCCCGGGTGCGGCTCGACGTCGTCGAACCGGTGGCGCACGGCGCGGCCACCGCGATCGTCGCGGAGGTGACCCCCGCGGCACTCGCCGAGCTGCGGCTGCATCCGGGTTCGCGCGTGTGGGCGGGCGTCAAGGCGACCGAGGTACGCGCCTACCCGGCCTGACATCCGGCTCTTGTGACCGTCGGCGAACAGCGCCACAATTGTGTCCATGAGCATCGAGCCGTTGCGCCAGGTCCGTGACCATCTCAGTGAAGTGGTCGATCGCGTCGAGCGGGAGCACGAGCGCGTGACCGTCACTCGCAACGGTCGCGCGGTCGCCGTGATCCTCAGCCCCGAGGACCTCGCGCAGCTGGAGGAGACGCTGTCGGTCCTCGGCGACCCCGAGGCACTGGCCGACATCCGCGAGGCGGATGCCGCGTACACGGCGGGTGACGTGGTGCGCGGAGTCGACGCGGTCCGCGCACTCCGTCAGTGACCGAGGACATGGCGTACGAGCTCGTCCTCACGCCCCCGGCGGTTCGAGCCGTGCGTACCGGCCTGCCCGAAGCGGTGGCATCCGCTGTCGTCGAGTTCGTCAGCGGAGCACTCCTCGAGAATCCGTGGCGGGTGGGCAAACCTCTTCGAGGCGACTTCTCGGGAGTGCTCTCCGCGCGCCGGGGTACCTACCGCGTCCTGTATCGCGTGAACGAGAGGCGACACGAGGTCGTGGTGCTGCGCATCGACCAGCGGCGCGACGCCTACCGGCCCGGCTGAACCCTGGCCACCCGGCTGAACCCTGGCCACCCGGTTACCCTCGACCACGTGCCGGTGACGAGGCTGATGCCGACCGACGAGGGCCGCGACCTCATCGAGCTGACCCGCGAGATCTGCGACAAGGAGCTGCGCCCACAGGTGGACGACGCCGAACGGGCCGCCGCCACCGGAGACGCCTTCCCGGGCGAGGTGTTCCGCACCCTCGGCAAGGCCGGCCTGCTCTCACTCCCGTACCCCGAGCAGTACGGCGGTTTCGCGCAGCCTTACGAGGTGTACCTCCAGGTGGTCGAGGAGATCGCGTCGGCATGGATGAGCGTGGGCGTCGGGGTGTCGGTGCACGCGCTCACCGCGTTCCCCGTGGCCACGTTCGGCACCGACCGGCAACGGGCCGACCTGCTCCCGCCCATGCTCTCCGGCGACCGGCTCGGCGCCTACTGCCTCAGCGAGCAGCTCGCCGGGTCGGACATCGCCGCGATGACCACCCGCGCCACGGCATCCGACGGCGTCTACCGGATCAAGGGCCGCAAGGCGTGGATCAGCCACGCCTCCCACGCCGACTACTACACGACGTTCGCCCGCACCTCCGACGACGCCGGGAAGGGCCTCTCCTGTCTCGTCGTCCCGGCCGACGCTCCCGGACTGTCGTTCGGTGCGCCGGAGCGGAAGATGGGGCTGCACTGCGACACCGTCGGCGAGGTCGGGTTCGACGACGTCCCCGTCGACGCCGCCCGCCGCATCGGCGCCGAGGGCCAGGGGATGACGATCGCGCTCGCCGCGCTTGACGCCGGCCGGCTCGGCATTGCCGCCGCCGCAACGGGATTGGCGCAGGCCGCCCTCGACCTCGCGGCGTCCTACGCGAAGGAGCGCCGCCAGTTCGATCGGGCGATCGGTGAGTTCCAGGGCGTCTCGTTCCTGCTCGCCGACATGGAGGCCGCGGTCACCAGCGCGCGCGCCACCTACCTCCACGGCGCCCGGTTGAAGGATGCCGGGCTGCCGTTCGGCAAGGAGGCCGCGGTCGCCAAGCTGGTGGCCACCGACGCCGCGATGCGGGTGACGACGGATACCGTGCAGGTACTCGGCGGCGCCGGGTACACCCAGGACTTCCCTGCCGAGCGATACCTGCGCGAGGCGAAGGTGACCCAGATCTTCGAGGGCACCAACCAGATCCAGCGGCTCGTCATCGGTCGCCACCTGCTCCGGTGAGCCTCGCCGCCCCGCTGTCGCCGTCGTCGGAACTCGGCCCGGGTCGCCGCCGTCGGACCACCATGAGCCGCATCGTGCCCCGTTCTCCGCTCACCCACCGATCTCGTCTCGCATCGGTCACCGCAATCGTGGCCGTCGCGCTGCTGAGTGGCTGTGGCTCGACCGACGCCACGTCGACATCGGGGTCCACTGCCGAGACCACCACTCCGGCGACTTCGTCCCCTCCGCCGTCCACGTCCACGCCATCCCCGACCTCCCCACCACCCAGCTCGGGGGCGGCGCCCACCAGCCCATCACCCACCGGCGGCGTGCCGGCGTCGGTGGCGGGCCGGTCCGAGGTCGAGGCGGCAGTCGCCGATGCAGCCGAGCGCGCCGGCGTGGCCGCAGCCCAAGCCGTCCCGGCCTCTCACCAGCGAGTCACGTGGACCGACGGTTCACTGGGCTGCCCGCAGAAGGGCATGTCGTACACCCAGGCCGAGGTCGAGGGTGAGGTGCTGGTCGTGCGAGCCGGTGGGACGATGCTCCAGTACCACGCACGCCTGGGGGGTCCGTTCGTCCACTGCGCGAACCCCAGCGCCGTGTACGCGCCGCCTTCCTGAGGCGACCGCTCGCGCCGCTTCTGACGCGGCTGCTCCATCCCGCCTCCGGCCGTCCGGTATCGACACGTGAACGACCGGGCCATCTCATACCTGGCCCGGTCTCGTTCGACGCTAGGTGCTCGGCCTGACGAACCACGGAACCGACACGCGAGCAGAGGCGAACTCCCCGTGAACGGATGACGCACGCGACCCACCGCTCGGCGTGAATCGTCCACCCCGTCACCATGTCGCCGCCATGGCGGCCATGCGGGTGGATGGCGTCGACATGTGGACGCCATCCGCTGATGTCGCCGCCATGGCGGCGACATCAGGCAGGTACAGGCACGGTCAGCCTGCGGCTGAGGCGAAGGCGTCCTCGAGCAGGTCGAGCCCCTCGTGCAACAGGTCGTCGCCGATCGACAGCGGTGGGAGGAAACGGAACACGTTGCCGTGGGTGCCGCAGGTCAGCGTCACCAGGCCACGCTCGTGACAGGCCTTGCTCACCGCGGCGGTGAGTGCGGATGCCGGTTCCTGGGTGTCACGGTCCGTGACCAGCTCCATCGCGACCATCGCCCCTCGGCCACGGACGTCGCCGATCTCGTCGAACTTCTCGGCGAGCCGCCCCAGCCGGTCGGTGAGCACCGCGCCGATCTCACGTGCCCGGCCGGCCAGGTTCTCGGCCGCCATCGTCTCGATCGACGCGAGCGCCGCGGCGCACGCCACCGGGTTGCCGCCGTAGGTGCCGCCGAGCCCACCCCCGTGCACGGCATCCATGATCTCGGCGCGACCGGTGACCGCCGCGAGCGGCATCCCACCCGCGATCCCCTTGGCCGTGGTGACCAGATCCGGGACGACGCCCTCGTGGTCGCACGCGAACCAGTCTCCGGTGCGGCAGAAACCACTCTGCACCTCGTCGGCGACGAGGAGGATGCCGTGCGCGCGGCACCACTCGGCCAGGCCGGGCAGGAAGCCGGCCGGTGGCACAATGAAACCGCCCTCGCCCTGGATCGGCTCGATGACGACCGCCGCCACGTTGTCCTCACCCACCTGGGTGTGCACCAGGTCGGTGACGGTGCGCAACGCCTCCTCGGCGCATCGCTCCGCGCCGCCGGGCCATCGGTACGGGTAGGCCATCGGCATCCGGTAGATCTCGGGTGCGAACGGCCCGAAGCGGTGCTTGTACGGCATGTTCTTCGCCGTCATCCCCATGGTGAGGTTCGTACGGCCGTGGTAGCCGTGCTCGAACACCACCACAGCCGGACGACCGGTGGCGTGTCGAGCGATCTTCACCGCGTTCTCCACCGCTTCGGCGCCCGAGTTGAACAGCGCCGACCGCTTCTCGTGGGATCCGGGGGTCAGCTCGTTGAGCTTCTCGCACACCGCGACGTACGGCTCGTACGGCGTGACCATGAAACACGTATGGGTGTACCGGGCGACCTGCTCCTGCACGGCGGCGACGACCCGAGCGTTGCCGTTGCCCACGGTCGTGACCGCGATGCCCGACCCGAAGTCGATGAGCTGGTTGCCGTCGACGTCGCGCAGGATGCCGCCGGCAGCCTCGACGACGTAGACCGGTAGCCCGGTGCCCACTCCAGCCGCCACCGCGGCGGCTTTGCGAGCGTGCAGCTCCTGTGAGCGTGGCCCGGGGACCGCGGTGGCGAGGTGGCGCAGCTGCTCAATCATGCGGGGATCATATCCGCGCCCTCAGGTCTCATCACCTGCGGAATCCCTGCTACGGAGCGGTGTCGATCGGTGCGATCCGCAGGAGCCGGCGCCGTCGCCATCCGCGCTGCATGCCCGGATGACGACCGGCCGGCGTTCTCGGATGACGCCCAGCCGGCGTTCGTCGGACGACGGTCAGCCAGAGCTTTCGACGAGGTCGCTCCACACGGCGCTCGAACCACGGTGGCCGGCGACCGCCGTGGTCACGACGACACCGGCGCCCACGACGACGAGCGCCACCGAAACGACCACCGCGGCGGCCCCGGACGAGCCCGGGCGGGCGAGCCAGAGCGCCGCTACCAGGGTGACGACGAGAAGAAGGGCCGCGACGTTCCGGGCCAGCTCTCCGGCTTCGGCGTGCTCCTCGACCGCCTCGAGCGCTGCACCGGCCAGACCGATGTCCCTCAGCCGGCTCTCCAGCGCCTCGCCGCTCTCCGCAGCGACGAACGAGGAGGCGGCAGCGATGACCGCGAGCCCGACGAGCGGCCACCGCAGGACCGCACGCCATCCCGGGCGAGCACCGTAGGCGCCCGCGGTCAGGCCGGCCACCGGTGCCAGCACGACGACGGCATGGATGACGAGGATGTGGACGGGAAGACCCAGGACGGTGTCGAACATCGCAGCCCCCAGCATGAGCGGACGGGAGTCGAGACTACGTCGCTCGGCGGCGATGTCCATGCCCGAGCCGGACACGGACGCCGATGCACCTGGCGCGCAGCGGTCCACAGCGCCAGGTCGAGCGACCACGCCCCCGCTCACGGTGCTCATCGGCCACTGCCGGGCTACAGCACCACGGCAGCGGACACGAAGACGCCCGGGAGACGCGTGCAGGGGGTTCGCATCTCCCGGGCGTCGGCTCGGGCGTTCCGATCGCGTGGCGACCGGTACGGGAATACTCTAGCGAGACGTCTCTGAGATTCGCCTGAGAACGGGGGAAGCGGTCATGAGGGTGCTACTGGTCGAGGACGAACGCCCGCTCGCCGACGCCCTCAGCGAGGCGCTTCGTGACGAAGGCTGGGTCGTCGACCACGTCGTCGACGGGCTCACCGGGTTGCGAATGGCCACCCTCGGCGAATACGACGTGATCGTCCTCGACATCATGATCCCCGGCATCCACGGCTACGACGTGTTGAAGCGGCTGCGCGCCCAGCGGGTGTGGTCCCCAGTGCTCATGCTCACCGCGAAAGACGGCGAGTACGACGAGACCGACGCCTTCGAGTTGGGCGCCGACGACTACGTGACCAAGCCATTCAGCACCCGCGTGCTGCTCGCCCGGCTCCATGCGCTCGCCCGCCGGGGTGCGCCGGAGCGGCCGGTGGCGCTGACCGCCGGAACGCTCAGCCTCGACCCGACGACACGCCGCGTCATCCGTGAGGGACACGAGATCCAGCTCACCCCAAGAGAATTCGCTCTGCTGCACCATCTGATGCGCAAGGTCGGTCAGGTGCAGAGCAAGGGCGAGATCCTCGAGAACGTTTGGGACTCGGACTACCCGGGCGCCGACAACGTCGTCGAGGTGTACATCGGCTACCTCCGCCGCAAGGTCGACGCACCGTTCACCCACAAGGCGATCGAGACGGTGCGTGGAGCTGGGTACCGGCTCAACCCGGTGCCGGCCCGCGAGGCAGGCTGACCTCGAAGCGGCACCATCCGTCGGGGGCCTCGCCGGCCACCGCGGTGCCGTCGTGCGCCGCCACGAGTTCCGCCACGATGGCCAGGCCGAGCCCGGTGCCACCGGTCGTCCGGGTCCGCGAGTCGTCGAGACGGACGAACCGTTCGAACACCCGGTCGCGGTCCTCCACCGGCACCGGTGGACCGTCGTTGTCGACGATGAGCAGCGCCTGGCCGGCGCGGTGCCCGACCCGCACCCGTGCACCGCGCACGAGATGGCGGTCGGCGTTCTCGAGCAGGTTGCGCACGACCCGGACGATCTTCGGCGGATCGGCGAAGACGCGCACCGGCTCGACCACGACGGTGAGCGGCATCCCACGGGCTCGAAGCACACCGGCCTCGGCAAGCACGATGTCGTCGAGGTCGACGTCCTCGCGAGCCAGCTCCATGGCATTGCCGTCCGCGGAGCTCAAGGTCAGCAGGTCATCGACGAGCACGGCGAGCCGGTCCACCTCTGCGGTGGCCCGGTCGGCGAGGTCGGCGCGCTCGTCGGCGGGGCGTTCCTCACCCATCCGCTCGACGAGCACTCGGATCGTCGTGAGCGGACTGCGCAGCTCGTGGCCCGCATCGGCCACGAACTTCCGGCGTGAGGTATCGACCTGCCGGAGCAGACCGAGCATGCGGTTCATGGTCTCGGCGAGGCGGCTGAGCTCGTCACCGCCGGGAGGGACCTCGAGCGGCTCCCCCGGACCGGAGTCGGCGACGGCCTCGACCTGGTGCCGCATGCGCTCGACCGGCCGCAGCGCGTGACCGACGGCGAAGGTGGTGATGGCCGCGGCGAGCAGCACCAAAGCAGCGGCTCCGAGCGCGCCGAGCTCGAACGCCTTGCCGAGCGCACTGCTCCCGGTGCGGGTCCCGACCCCGACCAGGACGAGGTAGGTGCTGCCACCGGATGACTCCGCGCCTGCTGCAGCGACGACATAGGGACCCACCGGATCAGCTCCGGCGATCTCCTGGACCCGGTGAGTGCGGACGGAACCGATCGGCACGATGGTGGTGCCACCCAGCACCCCTCGCACCTGAGGATGACTGGTCCCGACCACCCTGCCGGTGGCGATCTCGACCACCTGGATCACCTCGTCGCCATCCGGCGACGCATGCGTATCGAGCACCCGGTCAAGGGGGGCCCGAGCCATCTCGGCGGCGATCTCACGGGCCTCGGCGCGCGCCAACTCGCCGGCCCGCTCCTCGAGCACGTCACTCACCGACACGAAAACGACGGCCACGATGGCGGCGCTGACCGCGACCATGATCGGCATCGTCAGCGCGAGGATGCGACTGCGCAGCCCGAGCCGGATCCGCATGCGGCGAGTGTAGGTCGGTTTGTCCGGCCCGCTGTGGGGTAGCCGTCGCTACGGTCTCGACTCTCGGGGCTTGCGGGGAGATGGAGGGACGATGTCGTTCACACGGATCACCGAATCAACATCCAGAGCCGTCGACAGCGGCCGGGGCGATCTCGACCACGACGAGGCGATCGTGTCGGAACTGAGCGCGGCCCTCGACGGAGCCTGCTTTCCCGCGGATCTGGACGAGGTACTCGCGCATCTCATCCGGACGCGGGCACCCGCTCGGTACATCGCCGAGGTCGCCGTCCTTCCACCGGTGGTCTTCGTCGATGCCGACGAGGTGTGCCGGTCAATCGGGGGGGTGCGCGTCGCGCACTCGTGACCACGGCGTCCACATCGGGCGCCGCGCGCGACGCCAGGGGGATGTCCGAGCCGGAGGCATCCGAGCCGCGGTTCGCCGGCGCGTGCCGTAGCTCAGGCCGAGCGGGTGCGTGCCGAGCCGGCGAGAAAGGAGGTGAAGGCGCGCAGCGTGGCGTTCTCTTCCTGGAGCCGGGTCACCTCGTCGCGGAGGAGGTCGAGCTCGTCGCGGTCGCCGTCATGGAGAGCGTGGAGCCGGCCCCGGGCGCGCGCGGCGACATCGGCGTCCCGCACCCACCCTCGCACCGCGGCGCGCGAGACGCCGAGGATGCCGGCGACCTCGGTGCACGCGTGGGACAGGGACCCGCTCTCGCCGGCGTGGGCGTGAACCAGCTGCACCGCCCGCCGGCTCATGGCGAGGTCGGACCGAACGTCCGCGAGGGGTCGAGCGTCAAGGTCGGGTCGAGCGTCTGCGTCGGGGCGGCCCTGCGCCACACCGGTGCCCGCCGACCGCTCGACCAGGCTGAGCACGCCTGCCGAGTAGTTCGTGCTGTTCACCGGAACTCCTTGTGTCGTGGATGACGGTCGTCGCGACCTGTCGTGCCCGAATGTGCCACCCGAGAGCCGCAGCCACAGACCGAACCTTGACACGTTGAACAATTCTTTACCCTCACGCTCTGATACTGACTCGACGACGACGTTCAGTTCGATAAGAGGGCGGACCGGCCCAGCTAATCGAACGATCGGTCTGGTGCGCCCATCGCCGACGACACAGTCGGGCCGGGCGCCATCCGGTC
>JBOFBK010000176.1:0-4470 GCA_051645525.1 Dermatophilaceae bacterium
CGGTGGCCGACCATGGACGTCGTCGACACCGGCTACCACCTCCCCTGCGAGTGCGGTCGTGCCGACACGGACGATGCTCCGTGCTGCCTGTGCGCGAAATGGTAGGCGCCAACGCCCGCCCGCGCCGGCGGTTCGCCGATCTCTGGCACCGCCCGGGGTGGCCGGCCGACGGTCCGGGGACTGAGCGCGGCGACATCGGCGAAACGAGTGAGCAAGACAGCCGCGGGATGGCTGTGTTCCCGGCATGTCTCGCTCGCTCGACGGGGTGGCATCGCGGCCGCGCTGCCGGCGGGCCGCGGGATACAGATGATATCGTTGAAGTGATATCGGAGGTGACCCTGTATGGAGCAGATCTTGATCCGCAATCTTCCTGCCGGAACCAAGGCCGCGTTGCGCGCGCGCGCCGAGCAACGGCATCGGTCGGTCGAGGCGGAGGCCCGTGAGCTCCTGACCACGGCCCTTGCGGGGGAGCCCGTCACCATCGTCGATCTGCTGAGTACCGACGAGGGCACCGACATCGATTTCGAACCTCAGCGTCTGGGGCTGACGGCTCGCTCGGCGGAGCTGTGAAGTACGTCCTGGACACGAACGTCGTCTCCGCGTTGCGGGTCAAGGGTCGCAACCGTCCGGTCGAGGTATGGGCAGCGGCCGTTCCCGTCGGTGACCAGTTCGTCACGGCGACGACGATCGCCGAGATCGAGCGAGGGGTGATCGCCAAGGAGCGGTCCGACCCGAGCCAGGGTGCAGTCCTGCGTCAGTGGTTCGACGAGCGCGTGCTACCGACATTCGTCGGCCGCGTGTTGCCGTTCGATCTCCCAGCGGCGCGGGTGCTTGCGACCTACCGGGTGCCGGAGCGCGCGCCACTGGACGATGCTCTCATCGCCGCTGTGGCCCAGTCCGCGGAGATGACCGTCGTGACGCGGAACCGCAGACACTTCGAACCGCTGGGCGTCCCGTGCCTCGACCCGTGGGAGACCGCCCCCGGGGTCACCCGCTGACGGCGTCGCGGCGGGTCGCTCGACAGCCGGCCGGCACCTCGACGCCACGCCAGGCGGCGTTCGTGCCGCGGTCGTCGCCGGTGCTGGGAAGGCGGCGGGTCGTCGGCTGCCGGAGTGTCGGAGCCGCCGCCTAGACTCGGGGAAATGCCGTCGTTGTCCGCCCTGCGCGAGCGTGTCCACGCCCTGCCCGGGCTCACTCGCCTCCGTGCCGCGCTCGACCTCCCCTCCGCCGAGGTCACGGCCGGCGCCCCGGTGGGGGCTCGGGCCGGCGTCGTGGCCGCGCTCGCCCCACGGTCTACCGGCGCGCCGGTGCTCGCCGTCACCGCCACCGGGCGTGAGGCCGAGGACCTCACCACCGCGCTCGGCGCCTACCTCGGGCCGGATGCCGTGGCGCACTTCCCGTCGTGGGAGACCCTCCCGCACGAGCGGCTCAGCCCGCGCAGCGACACCGTGGGCCAGCGGCTGTCGGTGCTCCGCCGGCTCGCCCACCCCGATGCCGCGGATGCCGCGCACGGCACCCCCGCGGTGGTCGTGGCCCCGGTGCGGGCCGTGCTGCAGCCGATCGCCACGGGCTTGGGCGACCTGCGCCCGGTCGCCCTCGCCGCCGGCGACGACGTGCCCCTGGGCGAGGTGGTCGAGCGGCTGGCCGCCGCGGCCTACGCCCGCACCGACCTCGTGGAGCGGCGCGGCGAGTTCGCGGTGCGCGGCGGCATCCTCGACGTGTTCCCCCCCACCGAGGAGCACCCGCTGCGGGTCGAGTTCTGGGGCGACACCGTCGAGGAGATCCGCTGGTTCACCGTCGCCGACCAGCGCTCCCTCGAGGTCGCCGAGGGTGGGCTGTGGGCGCCGCCGTGCCGTGAGCTGCTGCTCACCGACGCGGTGCGCGCCCGGGCCGTCGCGCTCGCCGACTCCCTCCCGGGCGCGGCCGACATCCTCGAGAAGCTCTCGCACGGCATCGCCGTCGAGGGCATGGAGTCGCTGACGCCGGCGCTGGTCGACGGCATGGAGACCGTGCTCGAGGTGCTGCCCGAGGGTTCTCTGGTGCTCACGTGCGACCCCGAGCGGGTGCGCACCCGGGCCCACGACCTGGTGGCCACGAGCGAGGAGTTCCTGCAGGCCGGCTGGGTGGGTGCCGTGGGCGGCGCCGCCGCGCCGATCGACCTCGAGGGCATCCTCGGCACGGCCTCGTTCCGCACCGTCGCCGAGCTGCGCGCCCAGGCGAGGGAGCTCGGCATCCGGTGGTGTGACCTCACGCCCTTCGGCGTCACCGAGCTCGGCGACGTCCTCGATACCGACATCGACATCGACATCGACGACTCGGTCGACCTCGGCCTCGCGGTCTCGCCGTCGTTCCGGGGCGACACCGAGGCAGCCGTCGCCGAGCTGCGCCGTCTGGTCGCGGCACAGTGGTCGGTTCTGGCGGTCACCGAGGGGCCGGGTCTGGCCAAGCGGGTGGCCGAGGTGTTGGCGGAGCACGACGTGCCGAGTCGCCTTGTCGCCGAGGGCAGTCCGGAGCCGGGCCTGGTCACCGTCACGACCGGCGCGGTCGGGCCGGGATTCCTCGCTCCCGACGCTCGGCTCGCGGTCGTCACCGAGGCCGACCTCACCGGCGCCGCCGCCGGCTCGGGCACGTCCACCAAGGACATGCGCCGGATGCCGTCCCGGCGGCGGAACCAGGTCGACCCGTTGCAGCTGCGTCCCGGCGACCACGTGGTGCACGAGCAGCACGGCGTGGGCCGGTTCGTCGAGATGGTGCAGCGCACCGTGCAGGGGGCGACCCGCGAGTACCTCGTGCTCGAGTACGCGCCGAGCAAGCGCGGCCAGCCCGGCGACCGGCTCTACGTGCCCACCGACCAGCTCGACCAGGTCACCCGGTACGTCGGCGGCGAGCAGCCGACGCTGAACAAGCTCGGCGGCTCGGACTGGCAGCAGACCAAGGGCCGGGCCCGACGGTACGTCAAGCAGATCGCCGCCGAGCTGATCCGCCTCTACTCGGCACGGATGGCCACGCGCGGGCACGCCTTCCCGCCCGACACGCCCTGGCAGCGCGAGCTCGAGGACGCGTTCGCCCACGTCGAGACGCCCGACCAGCTGACGACGATCGACGAGGTCAAGGCCGACATGGAGCGCGAGGTGCCGATGGACCGCCTGGTCTGCGGCGACGTCGGCTACGGCAAGACCGAGATCGCCGTCCGGGCGGCCTTCAAGGCCGTGCAGGACGGCACCCAGGTGGCGGTGCTCTGCCCGACGACGATCCTCGTGCAGCAGCACGTCAACACCTTCTCGGAGCGGTACGCCGGGTTCCCGGTAGTCGTCAAGGCGCTCTCTCGGTTCCAGTCGGATGCCGAGGCGCGCGCGGTGCTCGCCGGGTTGGCCGACGGCTCGGTCGACGTCGTCATCGGCACCCACCGGCTGCTCGGCAAGGAGGTGCGCTTCAAGCAGCTCGGCCTGGTGGTCGTCGACGAGGAGCAGCGTTTCGGCGTCGAGCACAAGGAGCAGCTCAAGGCGCTGCGCACCTCGGTCGACGTGCTCGCGATGTCGGCGACGCCCATCCCGCGCACGCTGGAGATGGCGGTCACCGGCATCCGCGAGATGTCGACCCTGCAGACCCCGCCGGAGGAACGGCATCCGGTGCTCACCTACGTGGGGGCGTACGACGAGAAGACGGTCACGGCGGCGGTGCGGCGCGAGCTGATGCGCGAGGGTCAGGTGTTCCTCGTGCACAACAAGGTCTCGACCATCGAGAAGGCCGCCGCCCGGCTGCGCGAGCTCGTGCCCGAGGCCCGGGTGGCCACGGCGCACGGGAAGATGGGGGAGCACCTGCTCGAGCAGGTCGTGGTCGACTTCTGGGAGAAGCGGTACGACGTGCTGGTCTGCACGACGATCGTCGAGACCGGGCTCGACATCTCCAACGCCAACACGCTGATCGTCGAGCGCGCCGACCGGCTGGGCCTGAGCCAGCTGCACCAGCTGCGCGGGCGGGTGGGTCGCGGCCGCGAGCGCGCGTACTCGTACTTCCTGTACCCGCCCGAGACGCCGCTCACCGAGACCTCACTCGACCGGCTGCAGACCATCGCCAGCAACAGCGAGCTGGGTGCCGGCATGGCGGTGGCGATGAAGGACCTCGAGATCCGCGGCGCCGGCAACCTGCTCGGCGGCGAGCAGAGCGGGCACATCGCCGGTGTCGGGTTCGACCTGTACGTGCGGCTGGTCGGCGAGGCGGTGGCGTCGTTCCGGGGGGAGACCGACGAGGCGCCGGCCGAGATCAAGGTCGAGCTGCCGGTCGACGCCCACCTGCCGCACGACTACGTGCCGCACGAGCGGCTCCGGCTCGAGATGTACAAGAAGCTCGCGGCCGTGGTCGACGAGGCCCAGCTCGCCGAGATCGAGGCGGAGCTGGTCGACCGCTACGGCCAGCCGCCGGAGCCGGTGCGCAACCTGCTCGAGGTGGCCCGGTTGCGCACCGTGGCGC
>JBOFBK010000177.1:0-2015 GCA_051645525.1 Dermatophilaceae bacterium
CCGGTCTCGTGGGCGAGCACGACGAGCTGGACCCGGTCGCGCGCGCCGGTCTTCGCGATGAGCCGGCTGACGTGGGTCTTCACCGTCGCCTCCGCGACGACGAGCGCGGCCATGATCTCGGCGTTCGACAGACCCGCCCCGACCAACCCGAGCACCTCCCGCTCGCGAGGCGTGAGCCGGGCCAGGCGCGGGTGGCCGGCCGGGTCGGGCGCGGGCTCGGGGAGCGCGGCGAACCGCTCGAGCAGCCGTCGGGTGGTGCTCGGCGCGACCACCGAGTCGCCGGCGTGCACGGTGCGGATCGCGGCGAGCAGCGACTCGGGTGGCGTGTCCTTGAGCAGGAACGCCGCCGCACCGGCCCGGATCGCGGCGAGCGCGTACTCGTCGAGGTCGAAGGTGGTGAGCACGACGACCCGGGCGGCGGGCGTCATCCGCACCAGCCGGCGGGTGGTCTCGACGCCGTCGAGCCGCGGCATCCGCACGTCCATGAGCACGACGTCGGCGGCGGTGTGCCGCAGCAGGTCGAGGGCGGCCTGCCCGTCGGCCGCCTCCCCGACGGCCTGGAGGTCGGGCTGGGAGTCGACGAGCATCCGGAAACCGGCGCGCACCAGCTCCTGGTCGTCGACGAGCACCACCCGGATCACGGCACGGCCCCGGGCGGGAGTGGCAGCACCGCGCGGACCCGCCAGCCGCCACCGGGGCGCGGTCCGGCTTCGAGCTCGCCGTCGTGGACCGCGACCCGCTCGCGCATGCCCAGCAGGCCGAGGCGCCCGTCACCTCCGTCACTACCGGCGCTCGCCGCGGCGCCGCGGCCGTCGTCCTCGACGACCACCTCCACCGCGCCGGCACCGACATGCACCCGGAGCTGCGCCACAGCCCCATCGCCGGCGTGCCGCCGGACGTTGCTCAGCGACTCCTGCACCACGCGGTACACGGTGACCGCGAGGCCCTCGGGCAGGTCGGCGTCGATGCCGGCCAGGTCGGCGCTCACCCCCGGGCCGGCGTCCGCCACGAGGGCCGGCAGGTCGGCGAGTCGGGGGATGGGAGCGGTGCCGGTGTCCTCGGCGCGGAGCAGGCCGAGCAGCCGGCGCATCTCGTCGAGTGACTGCCTGGCGGTGGTCGACACCGCCTCCAGGGTGCGCACGGCCACGGACGGGTCGGATGCCGCGGCGTACCGCGCGCCGTCGGCCTGCACGACCACGACCGACAGCCCGTGCGCGACGACGTCGTGCATCTCGCGCGCGATCCGGGCCCGCTCGGCGGATGCCGCGAGCGCCACCCGCTGCTCGGCGTCGCGGCGCACCTGCTCGGCCCGCTCGACGAGCATCGCCACCTGCGCCTCGCGCGCCCGGCCCAGGCTGCCCAGAGCCCACGCCGTCACGACGATCGCCGCGGTGGTGAGCGCGTACGGCAGGACGGTGAGCAGGGTCAGCTCGCCGCCGAACCCGAGGATCCAGTCCAGCGGCCCCACGACGCTGCCCGCGAGCCCCACGGCCAGCGCTCCGGTCGCGCGCCGCGTGGTGTCCCACCGGGCGACGGAGTACAGCGCCACCGGGAACGCGACCTGGCTCCACAGCGGGGGCCCGACGAACGGCACCTGCGCGAGCGAGGCCAGTGCGACCGCGGCGAAGACCGGCCCCGGATGGTGGCGGCGCCACCAGAGCGGGCCGATCTGGAGCGCACCCAGCACGAACCACGCTTCGTCGCCGGAGACGAGGAACAACGGCAGTGGCACCGCCAGCGCGAGCACGAGACCGCGGTCGAACAACCGCTGCCCGCGCTCGCCGAGCTGCCACGGGGTCGTGAGCGCCGGTGCCGGCACCGACTGGGACAGACGGCTGGGAGCCTCGGGACGGACCGGCATCCGACGCACGGTACTGCGGGTCGGCCGCGTCGTCGTCAGCCCTCGGGATGACGACCGAGCGCGCGAACCCAGGCGTCGGCATCCGCCGGCCGGGTGAAGCGCAGCACGGGCGGCCCACCGGGGTCGGCCTCCCAGGTGCCGATCTGCTCGTGCT
>JBOFBK010000178.1:0-16298 GCA_051645525.1 Dermatophilaceae bacterium
CCATCTTCCCTGCACCGACGAGCAGGACACGTGAACGACTCATCGAGCGACCTCACCTCCCAGTTGTTCCACGGCCTTGGATGTAGCCCCGGCCATCCTCCGCCACAGGACGAACGCCGTCGCTGCCGCCAGGATCAGACCAGCAGCGCACGCTGCCCAATAGCCGGTCGCGGGCAGCGCGGCCGCGAGGAGTAGTCCGACCGCGGGGCCGGCCATCGATCCCATGTTCCAGGACAGGGACGAGAGCGCACTTGCGCGTCCGAGCAGGCCCGATGGCACCACCTCGGTCAGCAGCGCGTGGTAGGAAGCACCGAAGCAGACCTCGCCCGCCGCGAACACGATGCCGAAGCCGATGATCAGCATAGGCACGGCTGCCTGCGGCGCCAAGGTTGCGACCAGCCCGACGACGTTCGCGCCGATCCACGTCAACCCCGCAGACACCAGCACGCCTGCGGCATGGCGACCCTCGAGAAGGCGCCCGAGTGTTGGTTGCAGCACCACGACCGCGACGGTGTTGACGGCGATCGTGAGGCCGATCAGACCCGCCGAGACACCCATGTCCTGGGTCGCGACGAGCGGGACGACGGCATCGAGCTGGGAATACCCGACGAGCACGAGAAGCGTCTGCGTAACGAGCAGTAGCAGCAGACCCCGGGTCTTGAGCAGCGCCCCATACCCTCCACCGGCCATCGGGGCCGGTCCGGTCGCGCGCTCGGCCCGCGGAGCGAGCACCGCGACCGCGGCGAGCAGGGGGACGAAGCTCACGGCATCGAGCACGTAGATCAACTGGAACGAACCGATGTCCGGCGTCCTCTCGACGAGGAATGCGGCGACGGCCGCCCCCGCGCCCAGGCCGATGTTCATCGCGAGATAGCGGTGCGAGAAGCCACGCCGCCGGTTGTCATCGTTCAGCTGCGTCGCCAGAACGGGCGTGAACGCGGAGTGGAACAGGCCGTTGCCGACGCCGATCACGACGGCGCAGACCACCGCCGCTGCCTCGGTGGTCACGAAGGCCAAGGAGAGGTACCCGGCACCCTGGGCGAAGGTTCCGAGCAAACACACGCCACGGGCACTCCATCGGTCGACGAACTGGCCCGCGACGGGCGCCGTCGCGAAGGACGACGCCGCGACGACACCGAAGAACAGGGCGGCGACGCCGTTGCCAAGGTCGCGTACAGAGGCGAGGTAGATCGCTGTGAAGGGCAGCACCAGGCCCGTGCCAGCACACGAGATCGCGAACGCTGCCAGGATCAACCGGAATGTGGCGCTGGTGCGCACGGTCACGGGATCACACTCTCCACGCTCGGAGACTCCACGTCGAGCTGCACACCACCGATGACGGCGGCGACGACGGCTGGGACGTCCGCGCCGAGCGGCAGATCGACGACCACGGATGCCGCTCGCTCTCCGGACTCTCGGGATGCCCCGGCAAGGACGGTACCGGGGCTCCGCCACAGCAACGCCGTGGCGACCCTCGGTGGCTTCTCGGGAGCGATCGGTGTCGGATCGGGCCAGGCGCCGTCGTCGGCGAGCACGACCAGCGGTGGCAGGCGCTCCCCCGCGAGGCCACGCAGAACGCCTGGCCCTCCCTCCACGAACCGGTGTACGACGCGCCGACGCGGTTCTGGGAGCGCCGTCGGGACACCGAGCGCCAGGTCGAGGAGGACAGGCTCGATCGGCTCGCCCGTGGCGAGCTCGAGCATGAGCGTGATCCCATCTCCTGGCACCCGGGCCGCGACCTCCATGAGCACGGGGCCGCGGGGGGAGAGCCGGAACTCCGCGTGGCTGATGCCGTCTTCGAACTGCAGTCGCTCGAGGACGCTCCGGCTGGCGTCCAGCAGAGCGCGACGCGCCTCGTCACTCAGTCCTGGCGCGGGGAGGACGTGCTCGATCTCCGTGAAGTACGGGCTGTCTTCCTCGTTGGTCACTTTCGCGGTGATGTTCTCCCAGAGGATGCGTCCGGCGTGGACGAGCGACTCGACAGAGTACTCGGCCCCCGTGACGAGCTCCTCGACCAGGAACGGCTCCTCGGGACCGAGCTGTGACACCGCCCAGTCGAGCTCCTCGGCGTCCCGGACTCTTCGCACCCCCGAACTCGACATCCTGCCCACGGGCTTGACGACGCAGGGATAGTCCTTCACAGCTGATGCCGCGCGGCCCCGACGCGCCGCAGGGACCAGGACCGACCACGGGCTAACGTCAACCAGATATGCCCGCTGCAGTTCCTTGTTCCGGCACACGCGACCCGCCCGGAGCCCCGGGCCTGCGAGCCCGAGGAGGTCGGCGAGCTGGGCACCCGCCTCGACGAACACCTCCCCGCAGGAGACCACCGCACGCATGTCACGGTCAGACCACCGGTCGCGAATCATACCGACGACCTCATCGACGCGAGCTGAGGGCGCCACGAGCCACTCGGCGACGCCTGCAAGCGGGCGCCCCTGGGTGATGCGTAACGCTTCGGCTCGTGCCTGGACGTCATCCTCCTCGCCGGACGTCACGACGAGCACGTCGAGTCCCCGGCTCGCGCACTCCCGCACGAGCCGGGCATGCCTAAGGACGACGGAGATCCCGCCGAACAACACGACGGCACCGCGCTCGTCGTCACGAACTGGCCTGGTCATCTCGCGGTCTCCTCCAGGACCTCGAGCAGGGTCGGCACTGGCCGTCGCGCATGAAAATGGTCTCCGTCCAGGTGGACCGCCCGGAACGGCCCCCGTGTGACGTTCCGCCAGGCTAGCGCTTCACGGGGTACGAAGAGTGGGTCCTGCGCCGCGACGACCACGACCACCGTGCAGTCGACAGGGTCGGTGCCGTCCCACGCATAGGTCTCGGATGCCCGGAAGTCTGCACGGAGAACAGGTTCGAGCACGTGCATCAGCTCGGCATTCTCGGCGACCGCCGTCGGAGTGCCACCATGGTCGAGCACGGCCGCGAGAAAGTCGCCCCGCGGCAGGGTGTGCAGCAGCGGCCGGGTACATGGCGCCTGCGGCGCGGGTCTGCCCGAGACGACGAGGTGGTTCGGTTCGGTTCCGCCGCTCGCCCTGACCGCGCGCACCACCTCGAAGGCGACAGCTGCGCCCAGGCTGTGGCCGAAGAGGTTCCACGGCTCGCCTGCCGTCCCGAGCGAGCCCGCCACTGCACCGGCCATCTCGGAGACCGTGCGAAGAAGCGGTTCCCGTGCCCGGCCACCGCGACCGGGCAGGTCAGCAGGCTCGACACGCATCCCGGCGATCTCGGCTGGCCAGTCCCGGTAAAACGCCGCACCGGCACCGGCGGGGGCAAGACAGACGAGGCGAGTAGGGCTCTGGGCTCGGGAACCGGTCGATCGCCGGTCATCTGCGTTCACGGCGTGCACGTCGCATCTCCTCTCCTCGTCGCCGAGCGGAGTCGAGTGGCTGCACGACGGGCGTCGTGGCGGCGCCCGCGACTCCTCCACCCCCCGCGACCAGGCCGGCGATCTCCGAGACGGTTCCGTTCCGGAACAGCTCCGCCATCGCGACCTGGACGCCGGTCCGCTGGGCCAGCAGTTCCTGGAGCCGGATCGCCGACAGGGACGTCCCGCCGAGCGCGAAGAAGCTGTCCTGCGGCCCCAGGTCCGCCGGAAGCCCCAGCACCTCGGCGACGATCGCCGCTACTTCGCCGACGAGCGGCCCGGCTGGGTCCGCGTTGTCTGCCGGTCCCTCTCTGCACAGGGAACCGGCCGACGGCAGCCCTTTGCGGTCAATCTTTCCGTTGGTCGTGACGGGCAGGTCCGGAAGCAGGACGAACGCTGCGGGAACCATGTGCCCCGGCAGCCGTTCCCCAAGGTAGGACCGTAGCGAGTCCTCAAGCGGAACAGGGGCCCACGCGGGCTCTGCCACTCGGTGCTCGTCTCCCGGCGAGACCACGAGGTGCGCGATGAGCCGACGCTCTCCGCCTGGTGCACCCTCCGCGACAACGACGGCATGATCAATCGCGCGATGGGTGGTCAGTGCCGCCTCGATCTCACCCGGCTCGACGCGGAAACCCTGGATCTTGAGCTGGAAGTCCTCCCGACCGAGGAACTCGATCTCTCCATCGGGGCGGAACCGTCCCAGGTCGCCGGTCACGTAGCACCTTTCTCCCAGACGCCCGGCGTCGACGAAGCGCTCACGGCTCTTTCGCGCGTCACCCCAGTAGCCCCGAGCGACTCCGGCACCCGCGATCGCGAGCCTGCCCACTGCCCATTCTGGCCGTACTCGCCAGAGACCGTCGACGACGTGGAACCTCTGGCCGGTCATGGGCCGTCCGTACGGAACGCTGGGCCACCCGGGCAGGTGGCTGGTGACCACGTGGTCGATGGACCAGATCGAGGCTTCGGTGGCACCACCCATGCTGATGACCCGGACGCCCGGCGCCCGGGACCGGATGCGGTCCGCGAGGTCCACGGGTACCCAGTCGCCGCTAAGCAGGACGAGGCGCAGTGAGTCGGGGAACCGCTTGTCGTGCCGCTCGAGCCAGTCGACGAGCATCACCATGAGTGCCGGGGCCGAGTTCCACACGGTGACAGCGTGTGCTGCGAGATCGGCGTGCCAGGCTTCCGGGTCGCGTAGGGACTCCCGGTCGGGCAGGACGAGCGCACCGCCCGCGCCGAGGACGCCGAACAAGTCGTACACGGACAGGTCGAACTCGAGCCCCGAGATGCCGTAAACCCGGTCGCCCTGACCGACGCCGTGCCGCTGGTTGACGTCAAGGACCGTATTGAGCGCAGCCTGGTGCTCGATCATGACGCCCTGCGGCTTGCCGGTCGAACCTGAGGTGAAGATGACGTAGGCAAGGTCGTCCCGAACAGCTTCCACCGGAGCCGCGCCTCCCGTCCCGGGCCCGGTCGGGCCGACCGTCGGGAGTTCGGTCACGTGCTCAGATACCGTATCGAGGCTGTGCCGCTCGACACCGCCCACCTGGGTCAGGATGTGCCGGACCTGGCCGAGCGCGATCAGCTCGTGGACTCTGCGTGTCGGGGCCGCCGCATTGACTGGGAGGTACGCCGCTCCGGCACGGAGCACGCCTGTTACCGCGACCGCCTGTTCCCACCCCTTCTCCATGACGACGGCGACCAGCGCGCCGGGGCCGCACCCCCGGGCACTGAGCCACGCGGCGACCTGGTCGGCCTTCGAACGGATCTCACCGCGGGTGAGGGTCCGGGCCGGGGTGACGACGGCCACCTCGTCCGGTCCCGCGTCCGCTGCTGCCCGCAACGGGCCGTCGAGCATCCCCCAGGTGCTCCGCGTCCCGGTGTCGTTAGAGGCCCTCCTTCGCCGCTTCTGGTCCGCGCCCAGGAAGTCATCGAATCGGTCGGCAAGCGGGTCCGGTGCCGTGGCGAGTTTGTCGAGGAGCCGGCCGTAGGCATCGAGCATCGCGTCGATCATGCCCTCGGGGAACAGCCCTTCGACGACGTCCCAGTCGTATCGCAGCTCACCCGTCTCCGGATGCTCGGACACCTGGTGGTCGAGCCAGACCTGTGGCGTCTGAGAGAGCGCGTAGGTGCGCTCGCCTAGCCAGGCGGTCTCGTTCTGCATTGCCAGCGCGTCGTCGAGACCGAGCTTGCTCGTGAAGACGACTGGCAGCCGCAATGGACTGCCGCCACGTGCACGAGCTGCTGCTCGCAGCACCTGCACGCCCGAGAACGAGTTGTGCTCCAGGCCTTCCCAGATCCGGCGGTGCACGGAGGTGGCCAGATCGCGCAGCGTGGACGTCGTCACACCCGTCTCGACGTCGATGAGGGTGATCGTCGTGAAGTCACCCACGATCCGTGACACATCCGGGTGCCAAGGCCGCCGGTCCACCGTTGTGACGTTCAGCGTAAACCGGTCGGTTGCGCTCCAACCACTGAGCGCCTCGACGAACGCCGTCGCGAGCAACGACGCGGGCGTGATGCCGTCACGCGCGGCGAGTGCTCGCAACGCTCGCCATCGCTCAGCGGGCAACGACGCGCTCCTTCGCCGGACCCGAACCTCGGCGAGGCTCTCGGGGTCAACGGCGAGCGGCAGATCGGGTCCATCCCGCAGGTCCTCGACGCGGGCAAGCCAGTGCGCCTCCGCAGCCCGGAACCCGGCGCTGTCCCGGTGTTCACGCTCGGCGAGGACGTAGTCGCGGAACTGCACGGCGGACCTGGACGCGAGCGGAGCCTCGCCGTGATAGAGGGCCCTCAGGTCGGGCGCGAGGACGCCCCAGCTCGATGCGTCGGCGATGAGAAAGTCGACGCTGAGGTGCACTCGGTGCCGATCACCATCCAGGAGCGTGACCTCGACATCGAACAGCGGCCATCCGGTGCCTTCCCGGCACAGGTGGGACATGCGGTCACGGACCACCCGGAGGTGTGCGGCGACCTCGTCCGGCGTGACGCCCCGCAGGTCGTGCACCGGGACGTCGACCACCGGCGCCGGATCGAGGATCTGCTGACGCCCATCGGGCAGGACCACGCAACGAAGCATGTCGTGTCGTTCGACAAGGCCCTGCCACGCCCCTCGGAACCGGTCCGTGTCGAGCTGCCTGCCCGGGCCGCCACCGTCAATCTCGCTGTACGAGTGGGAGGCGACGCCCCCGCCGGCGACGCCGCTGCGGCGGCCGACCCAGTACGCCTCCTGGATGTCGTTCAGCGGGAAGGGCTCGAACCGGTCCTCCGGTCGCGCTGCGAGGGCCGGGCCGCCCTCGACCGCAGGAGCCACACGTCGTTCGGCGACGATCCGGCCGACACCTCGCAGCGTCGGCTGCTCGAACAGGTCCCGCATCCCCACGACGACACCGAGGTCGTCCCGGATCCGCGCGAGGAGGCGCGCTGCGCGGAGTGAATCCCCGCCGACGGCGAAGAAGCCGTCGTCCGGCCCGCACGAGTCCACGCCCAGCACCTCGCACCACACCATCGCGAGGCGCATTTCATCGACGCTCAGGCGCGCAGGTGTGCTCGGCTCCGCCATCGACGCCAGGTGCGGACTGGGATCGGCCACCTCCGTGGCAAGACGTTCACCGAGCTGCCCGACGTCCACCTTCCCAGTGGCCCCCCGCGGAAGGTAGTCCAGCCGGACCCATCGGGACGGGACCATGTACGGCGGGAGGCTCCGGGCTACGAGCGTGCGTAGTTCGTCGTCGGGCACGTCGTCCGCAGCGCAGACGACGAAAGCGACGAGGCTCTCGGCTGACGGAGCGTCCACAGCAGGGACGACCACGCACTCCACGACCGATGCGTGGCTCGCTACGAGCGCTTCGATCTCGGCGGGTTCCACCCGGAAACCGCGCACCTGGACCTGGCGGTCCAGACGACCAAGCACCTCGATGCCCCCGTCGGGAGCGACGCGGCCCCGATCTCCGGTGAGGTAGAGCCTGTCCGCGTCGTCGGAGCGCCACGGGTTGGGCCGGAACGCGGCCCGCTCGGCCTCGGCGTTGTCCATGTACCCGAGCGCGAGACGAGGTGAGCGCAGTGTGATCTGGCCGACCTCACCGACACCACCGGGCAACCCGGCGTCGGTCAGAACCAGTGCTTGGGCGCCTATGGGCGGGCGTCCGGCGGGGAGCAGGTCCGTGGCCGAGTCGAGGACGTCAGGTAGGTCGAACCGGGTCAAGACGCGCTGCGTCTCGGTGGCACCGTAGAGATTGACGATCCGTGCCGCAGGAAAGAGCTCGCGGGCGGTCACCGCTGTCCCCCGGTCTAGCGGCTCGCCGACGAGCGTGACCAGGCGCGCCGCGTCCGCCACCCCGTATGCCTCCGGCGTGGTGGCTAGGAAGCGCACGGTCGACGGCGTCAGGTTGAGAACCGTCGGACGTTCTCGGGCGAGCCACCCTACGAGGCGAACTGGGTCCTCCACGTCGACGGCGTCGGGAACGACGAGGGTTCCCCCGTTCCATACCGCCGTCAGGACGTCCCGTTGGAGCGGGTCGTGACCGAGCGCCGAGAGCATCGCGAACCTGTCGCCGGGTCCGAGTTCGTAGCGCTCCTCCTCGTCCTCGAGGAAGGCAGTGAGCGAGTCGGCGGCGCCTCGGACGACCTGTGGTTCGCCTGCGCTTCCGGAGGTGAGCACGACGCTGCCAAGCACGCCATACGCGAGTGCGCCCAGCGGTGTCCAGTCCGGCCCGGCGTCGTCGGCGGCGTTCACGACGACGACGCCGGCCTCGTCCAGGCCGTCCACCGGGCCGGATGGCACGCCTGCCGTGCCGACCCAGCACACCGGACGAACACTGCGCACGACCTTCGCCGCCCGCTCGGAGGGGACCGCCGTGTCGAGAACGAGGAATGCGCCGCCCGACCGCAGGGCGGCCATCATCGCGACCGGAAGGTCAGAATGCCGGGACCCATCGATGGCGACCACGTTCTCCGGTCCCGCTCCGGCATCCACCAAACGCCGGGCCAGCAGGTCGACCCGCCGGTGGAGCTCCTGGTAGCTGATCTCCGCACCGGTCCCGCGGATCGCGACAGCATCACCTCGCTCTGCAGCGTGAGCGGCAAGTCGTGCGAGAAGGTCGCCCCGGGTGGGAGCCGACACGGACGGCAAGGGCTCGGTCACCGAGCCGGTGCGCTCAACCAGGCGAGACGTCGTCAGTGGCACTGAGGTCCAGTCCTGTCCGGCGTCGGCGGTCGCCGCGTCCAGGAGCAGGACCAGTTGGTCGGAGAGCTCCTTGGCCCGATCGGCCTCAATCACGTCGGTGTTGTGGACGACGACCAGTTCGATGTCCGTCTCGGTGTCGACGAGGTAGAAGCAGACGTCGAACTTCGCCGCGACGTCGAGTACCGGGCGCGCCTCGAGGCGCAGACTGCCGATGGACCGGACCTGAGGGCCGAAGGCAACGTGGTTGACGAGCACCTGGCACAACGGCGGCACGGCTGGGTCGGAATCATCGAGGAGTTGTTCGCAGAGCGTCTCGAACGGGACGTGACCGTGCTCGACGGAGCGCCGGGTCGTGTCCGCGACGAGGCTCGCCACTGCCGCGAACGTCCGGGCCTGCTCAAGGCGCAGTCGAAGCGGCAGCGTGTTGAGGAGCGGCCCCATCGCAGTGGCCACACCGGGAGCGGCCCGGTCTGCGAACGGGGCGCCGACGACAAGGTCGTCGTTGCCGCCCCAGCGTGCGAGGAGGGCCGCGACCGCGCCAGTGACGAGCGCGAAGGGCGTGAGGCTGAGCGCCGCGGCGGTGTGGTGCAGCGCGCTAGTCCGGTTCTTCCCGAGGTGACGACGCACGGACCCCGCTGCGAAGGACCGCACAGCGGGACGTCGCCGGTCCAGAGGGAAACTCATGACGCGCGGTGCGCCGTCGAGTTCGCCCTTCCAGAACGCGATTCCCTCGTCCTGCGTCTTGCGGTCACCGCGCGCCGCGTGGTCCAGGTAGGCGTAGGGCGCCGCCGGTCCCAATGGGCGGCCCGCGAGTGCGGAAGTCAGGTCTTCGAGGAAGATCCGGGCTGACCATCCATCCGCCACCGTGTGGTGCCACACAAGCATGAGCTCGGCGGCGGTGTCGGTCAGGCGGATCAGGTCGGCGCGCCACAGCGGCGCCCGATCCAGGTGAAAGGGCTCGCTCACGAGTTCGTCGCCCAGCTCGACCGCAACGCGTGCCCGGTCGGCCGGGCTCAGCGCACGCAGGTCATGGACCGCGAACGGGAGGGGCGCTTGCTCGTCGACCTCCTGCAGTAGACCATCGTCGCCCAGTCTCAGGCGGATCCGGAGCACCGCGTGCCGGGCGAGCACACTAGCGAGCGCGTCACGCAGGGCGACGACATCGACTGGTCCGGTGAGCGTAGCCCGGACCGGCACTACCGCCGCGGCTGTGCCGTCACCGAGCTGGTCCAGCAACCATTGGCGTTGCTGGGTGGACGTTGCTGGTGCGGCCCTGGGATCGGCCAACGGACTCACCGGCCCACCCTGCGTGCCTTGCGCCGTGTGAACGGCGCCGACGACGTCGCGAAGGGGCGCGTTGCCCAGCAGGTCCGCGACAGTGACGCCCGTGTAACCGGCATCCTCCAGGGCGCCGATCACCTCGACGAGCTGGAGCGACTCCAGGCCAAGCTCGACTGCTGAGCGGGCGAGATCGGCGACCTCCACCGGGCGGTGCAGGATCTGGGAGAGTAATTCGGCCACGTCCTCGAGCGGAGCGCCGTCCGTCGTCCCGTCCCCGTGTTCCTCCGACCAGTTGCGGGCCGGACGACGGCTGGGCAGTTCGCGATCAACGCTCTCTGGTTCGGGGCTGCGGGCAAGCGCTGGCACGTCACCGGCCAGGAGACGTGCACGCATACATGCACGACGGACCTTGCCGCTCGACGTGGTCTCGATCTGCCCGGGCCTCACGAGGACCACCGTGTGCACCGGGACGCCGTGGACGCCTGCCACTGTCGCTCGGATTTCCTCCGCCCGCGGCGGGTCGGCGAGCGCCGCGTTAATCTCGGCGATCACGGCGATGCGTTCCTCGTCGTGGTGCTCCACACTGAAGGCGATCGCACGGCGGACTCCATCGGCTGCTGTCGCTGTCTCCTCGAGGTCCTGTGGCGCGATGTTTCGGCCGCGCACGACGATGAGGTCCTTGATCCGGCCGGTGACGAACAGCTCACCGGAGTCGACGAACCCCAGGTCGCCGGTCCGGACGGCGCGGCCTTCCTCGGCCGCGACGAATGTCTTGGCCGATGCCTCAGGCCGAGCCCAGTAGCCAGCGGCCACGCTAGGGCCGGTCACCCAGACCTCGCCGACCTGCCCCTCCCCCACGGGAGCGCCGTCGGACGCACGGATGCTCAGCCCGTGCCCGTCAGTCACTGCACCGCAGCTCACCAGCTGCATGCCGCCCGGCTCAACGACTGCCTCCCCCTTCCGCTCGAGCGCGTCGCCGTTGACCTCCAGGATCCTGGCGCCCGTCCCTGAACGAGCCGCGCTGACAAGCAGGGTCGACTCAGCGAGGCCGTAGCACGGGAGCCACGCGGTGGGCCGGAATCCGGCCGGTTGGAAGGCTTCGGCGAACCTCGCGACAGTGCGGGCGCGCACCGGCTCGGCACCGCTGAACGCGTTCCGCCAGGTGGACAGATCGAGGGAGGCTCTTTCCTCCGGTGTGCTGCGGGCCACGCACAGCTCGTACGCGAAGTTGGGACCCCCGCTCGAGTGAGCTCCGAAGCGAGATACAGCCTCGAGCCAGACCAGCGGTCGCCTGAGGAATGTCTCCGGAGCCATGAGCACGGCGGGTGCCCCGAGCCACAGCGCCTGGAGCGCACCCCCGATGAGCCCCATGTCGTGGAAGAGCGGCAGCCAGCTCACGACGACGGAGTCCGGGCCGTGTGCGAACCGCTTGGCGATCGCGGACTCATTCGCCACCAGGTTGCCGTGCGACACGACGACGCCCTTGGGCTCGGCGGTCGAGCCGGAGGTGTACTGGAGGAACGCGACGTCGTCCGACCCGATCCTGGGCAGGCGGCACGCAGCGCTGTCCTGTCCTTCCTCGTCGGACGCCAGGACCACCAGGGCCTCGCCCGCGGCGCCAGTCGACCGACACCATTCCCGGATCGACGCGGCCGTCGCGCTCGTTGTCAAAACCACCGACGGACGGCAGTCCCGCGCGATCGCCTCGACACGGCTCCGGTGCGCACCCTGCGGCGGGTAGGCAGGTACCGCGACGATCCCCGCCCGAAGGCAAGCGACGAACCCCACGAGGTACTCGAGTGACGGTGGATAGAGCAGCAGGACCCTGTTGCCCGGTGCCGCATGGCGGAGCAATTCGGAGGAGAGAGAACTGCTGCGCATCTCAAGTTCACGGTACGACATCTCCTGCTCGACGAGCCCTCGCCGACCGAGCCAGGTGAAGCCGTTCTCGCGCGCAGCAGCGGTCTGGAGTGCGTCGATGAGCGTCACTGGGCCGTCCTCAGAGCGCAGCGTCATAGACGTGCGCGGTGGGGGCGACCGGGATGTCCACCCAGTGCCGCGCAGGGTTGAACGCGTAGGTAGGTAGAACGACACGCATCCGGCGACGCCCTGCGTGGAACGCGGTCCAGTCGACGGGGCCGCCGGCCAGCCAGCGGTCCCGGAGACGGTCCGCGGTCTCGTCGACGCCGATCGAAGCAGCCGCGGAGCCCCGGCCCACAACGGGACCAGCGGTCTCGGCCACAGCCAACGCATCGATCACCTCGCCCAGGGACGAGCCGACGACGGCCAGACGGTGCCCGAAGGCCCGCCGCCCGACCTGAAGCGTGTAGCAAACGTCGGCCAGGTCGAGCTCGCCCTGGGAACGGAGGTGTTTCACCATCTGGTCACGCATCCGGCCGAGCGCGGCAGGAGACTTCGCCGAGAGCACCAGCACTTGGGGGCGCTCGTCGGGCGTGCCGCCCGGGACCTCGGGGGCCTCGGCGAGCACGATCGCGCCGTTGGTCCCCCCGACCCCGTACGAGTTGATGAGGGCGGTACGCAGGGCCGTGGTCTCGGGCCACGGCGCATGCTCCTGGGCGACGACGAACGGGCTGCCATCGAACCGGATCGCCGGGTTGGACGTGCGGAAGTTGACCGTCGGTGCGATCTCGCCGTGCGTGATACACAGAGCCCCCTTGAGCACGGCCGCGATGCCGGCGGCGACGTTCAGGTGACCGATGTTGCTCTTGACCGACCCGATGGCACAGAAGCCACTCTCGTCGGTGTACTCGCGGAAAGCTCGCGTCAGCGCGTGCACCTCGATCGGGTCACCGTTCTGGGTTCCAGATCCGTTGGCTTCCACCATTCGGACCGAGGCGGCGTCGACGCCGCCGACCGCGATCGCCGGGGCAGCCACGTCCGCGATCCCGTCCTCGCTCGGAGCCTTGAAGAACGCTTTGCGGCCACCGTCGTTGTTAATGGCGCTGCCCTTGATCACCGCGAGCACGACATCTCCATCGCGGAGAGCGGCGTCGAGCGGCTTCAGGACTACCATGCCCATCCCGCTGCTGTAGACGGTCCCCTGCCCGTCCACGTCGAACGATCGAATGTGACCGTCCGGTGAGATGAGATTCCCCGGTTCGTAGAAGTACCCCTTGACCTGAGGAGAATATACGGTGATCGCTCCGGCCAGCGCGATCTCGCATTCGCGGTTAAGGAGCGACTGGCACGCCTGGTGGATCGCGACGACCGATGTCGAGCAGGCCGTCTGGACTGTCATTGCGGGCCCACGCAGGCCCAGGTGATGGGCAACGAGCGTGGTCAGGAAGTCCTTATCGGTCATCACAAGGAGATCGATGCCATGAAACTTGCTAACGTGCGTCTCACGGGCGTGTCGCAGGTTGTTGAGCAGGTAGGTGTTGAAGGCCTGGCCGGCGAAGAGTCCGACCTTTCCCGCGAACTGCTCGGTGTCGTACCCGGCCTCCTCCAACGCCTTCCAGGTGAACTCCAGGAACAGCCGCTGCTGCGGGTCCATGACCTCGGCCTCGAGGCCCCTGAATCCGAAGAACTCGGCGTCGAAGTTCTCGACGCCGTGGATCACGCCCTTGGCCGGCACGTAGTCCGGGTGACTAGCACGATCCTCCGGGACACCTGCAGCGACGAGTTCCTCGAGAGTGAAATGCGATATTGTTTCTCGGCCTGCGCGCAGAACGTCCCAGAGTTCGCCGACGTTACCGGCGCCCGGGAAATTGCACGTCATGCCAATGATCGCGATGTCGCTGTCGGCATAGCCAGTTGTGGTGTTCGTCATCACCATCGCTACAAGCTCTCCTTAGGTACGCAAATAGATCGAATCCTGTCGTACAGAATTTCGAGTTCACCGATCGCGTCCACGTCCTGGAGATCACGGTCGCGCTCGGCCTCGATACGACGGGCGACCAGGAGACCCACTTGCTTGTGCACCTGATAAACTACGGGTCACCCCCAGGACCGCAACTTTCGTCGGCGGACCTCTGCGGCCTGCTCGTCGGTCAAATTTCCAATATCGTAGTGGAAGATCAGGCATCCGTGCGACCCGGTCAAGTCCCGTGATGTCAGGGTGGCGGCGATGTTGGTGGCGCCGGCGAGGCGGTGCAAGCTGATCACGAGGTTGCGCAGGGAGGCCATGACCTGTGGGGCTGAGCCGGTGCGGATCTGGGACTGGTCCTCGCCGAAGGTCACGTCCCGTACCCGGTGCAGGCTGTTCTCGATCTGCCAGTGCCCGCGGAGCCACGCTGCGAGTTCGGCGGGGCGGGCCTGGCGTGGGGTCAGGTCGGTGATCGCGTAGACGGTCTGGGTGCGCCACTTTCCCGTGCGCTCGGCGCGGATCGGGCGGGTGCGGCGGAGGACCTGGACGGCCTGGCGGGCGTGTGGGAACTCGATCCCGGCGGCGATGGTGACGACCTTGAGCGTGCGGATCTCACGGCGACCGTGTGCGGTCCCGGCGGTGCGGTGTGCCACCTCGACCTCGCGCCACGGCAGCCCGGCGAGCTGGCGGCGCAGCCGGGGCTGGTTGCCCTTGACTGAAAGGACCCAGTGCGCTCCCCGGGTGTGGAGGTCTCGACGTGCCCGCGCTGGGTGTGCAAACGCGTCCGCCGTCACCACCACACCGTCAAGGTTCATGCTGGTCAGGGTGTCGAGCAGTGGTCCGAAGGCGGTGATCTCGTTGGTCTTGCCATCGACGTCGACCTGCCCGAGCACGACGCGGGTGTGCTGATCGATCACCGCTAGCAGATGCCGGCCCGCCACCTCGGTTCCGTCGTCGGCGACGTGCCGGGAACCGCGCACGGTCTTGCCGTCCACCGACAGCACGCGGCGGCGGCCCGGGGCCGGCGTGGCCGCGCACAGGCGTTGGACGAACCGGCCGATCGCGGTGTCGAACGCGTCGGCGTCGATATCGCGCACGGTCCGGCGGATCGTGGACTCACTCGGGCAGCGATCACCGGTGCCCAGCGCCTGGGCCAGTGATCCTGGCAGGTCAGCAACCCATTCACCGACCGCGACGAACGACCGCGCGCCCGCCGCGACCGCACACACCGTCGCAGTGAGCAGCACCACCAGCCGGTGCCGGATCCCGCGTGCTTTCCGCTGATCGACGATCGAGCCGAGCGCGGTGCTCAACGCTAGGGCAAGCATGGGTCCTACCCCCGGATCTTGGACACGGGGTGGTGATTACGCGGCGGTTGGCAGCGTAGCGGTGGAGCCGTTCTCGTATGCGATCGGTGAGGTGTAGCGGCACCAGGAGTGGCGCCGTTTGGTGTTGTAGGGGGTGAGCCACCGGAAGGCCTGCCGGCGGCAGGTCAGCTCGTCGGGCCAGCAGGCGGCCTCTTGGAGCACCTCGCGCTTGAAGGTGGCGTTGAAGGACTCGGCGAGGGCGTTGTCGGCCGAGGAGCCGGCGGCACCCATGGACTGGGTGACGCCCAGGTTGCTGCACAGCGTGGCGTAGGCCTTGGAGCAGTAGACCGACCCGTGGTCGCTGTGGAAGATCGCGCCGTTGAGGCTGCCGCGGGTCGCGGCCGCCGCGTTGAGCGCGTCCTGGACGAGCTCGGTGCGCATGTGGTCAGCGACGGCCCACCCGGCGAGGCGGCGGCTGTAGCAGTCGATGACGGTGGCCAGGTACAGGTTCGTGCCGTCCGCGAGGGGCAGGTACGTGATGTCGCCGACGTAGCGGCGGTTGGGCGCGTCGGCGGTGAAGTCACGCCCCAGCAGGTCCGGGTACCTCTGACCCGAGGGCTCGGGGATCGTGGTCCGCACCCGCCGCCTCTTCCGTAGCCGCGGATGCCCTCGAGGCGCATCACCCGGGCGACGCGTTTGTGGTTCACCCGCCCACCGGCAGCAGCGCCGTCGTTGAGCTCGACGGTGATCCGCGGCGCACCGCAGGTGGCGTCCTGGTCGTGCACGGCCCGGATCCGCTGCGCGAGCTCGGCATCGGCCCGGGCCCGCTGCGCGCGTGCCGGGGCCGCGTTGAGCCAGGCGTAGTAGGACGAGCGCTCGATCTCGAGCAGCTCGCACAGTCGCTTCACCTCGAAGGTGGCGGAGTTGTCGGCGACGAACTGGAAGCGACTCACCAGCGCGTCTCCCCGGCGAAATACTTGGCCGCCCGCTGCAGGATCTCCCGCTCGGTGGTCAACTTCCGCTCGCTCACCTCAAGCTCGGCCACCCTTGCTTCGAGCCGGGCGATCCGCTGCGTCGGCGTCTCATCCGCGGGCGCTGGACCGCTCTTGGCCGACAACGACGCCTGCAGTGGGCTGGAGGTCATCGTTCCGTCCGCGGCGGTCTTCTTGCCGGTCCCATAAACCTCGAGCCACCCGCGCAGCGTGCCGCGCACGATGCCCAGATCGGCGGCGATGCCGCGGACCGTGGCGCCCGGGGTGGACTCGTACAAGTCGACGGCCTGACGGCGGAACCCCTCGGAGTAGTTCTTCCTGGCCATAGCTCTAG
>JBOFBK010000179.1:0-17285 GCA_051645525.1 Dermatophilaceae bacterium
TGCCGTAGGGCGTCGGAGCGGCGAGCGGCACCGTGAGCAGCAGCACCCCGACGAGCACCCAGCCGGCTCGATGCCACCACTGCACCCAGGTCGGTGCCCGCCAGGTGAGCACGATGCCCCCGAGCACCATGCACGCGCCGGCGACCGCGAACGCCGCTGTCTGCACCATGACCCCTTCCACGTCGCGGTGTCGGGCCGGCGGACGTCGTCGGGGCGGTCACGAGCACCTCAGGTGTCGCCCCTGCTGCGATGTCCGTCGGCTCCCCCGAAGCGTGCCACGCCCAACGACCTGCCGTCGAGGGTGAGAGCCGAACCAGTGCGGGCTACTTGAGGAACTTGCTGGTGCGGCGGTCGGCGAGCGGTGTGCCGCCGGTCTGGCACGTGGCGCAGTACTGCAGCGAGGAGTCGGCGAACGAGACCTCGCGCACGGTGTCGCCGCACTCCGGGCACACCTCGCCGGTACGTCCGTGCACCCGCATGCCGGCCCGCTTGGCGTCCTTGAGCTCCTTGGCGGGCTTGCCGGATGCCGCTCGCACGGCTCCCGCGAGCGTCTCCCGCAACGCCGCGTACAGGCGGTCGATCTCGCCGTCGCCCAGCCGTGCGGCGATGGCGAACGGCGACAGGCGGGCCACGTGCAGGATCTCGTCGGAGTACGCGTTGCCGACCCCGGCGATCAGCGACTGGTCGCGCAGCAAGCCCTTCACCTGCATCCGGTGTGCCGCGAGGATGCCGGCGAAGACCTCGCAGGTGAAGCCGTCGGCGAGCGGGTCGGGGCCGAGCGAGGCGATGCCGGGCACCTCGGCGGGCGAGCCCACGAGGTAGGCCGCGAGCCGCTTCCTGGTGCCCGCCTCGGTGAGGTCGAAACCCGACCCGTCGTCGAAACGCACCCGCAGCGCGATCGGCGACTTCCCGGGCCGCAGCGTCCTGGCCGACATCGTGTCGGACCAGCGCAGCCACCCGGCGCGGGCCAGATGGAACACCAGATGCGTTCCGCCACAGTCCAGGTCGACGAACTTGCCGAACCGCGCCACCCCGTCGACCGGCGCACCGACGAGCGCCTGCGGCGGCGGGGTGAAGGTCTTGAGCACGGTGATCGAGCCGAGCTCGACCCCGGTGACGACGAGGCCGGCCGTGCGCTCGCCGAGGAAGTCGACGAGAGCCTGGACCTCGGGCAGCTCGGGCACCTCGCCGACGCTACCGCTCGTCGGGGTCGGGCAGCACGTACTCCGGGGGGTCGTCGACCGACGGGACCACGGATGCCGCCCGCGCGGCCAGGGTGCGCGCCGGCACCTCCGCCGCCCACAGGTCACGGACCCGGCGGGCCAGGCCGTAGCCGTCGGGCGAGCGCACCACGGGCACCTCCAGCAGCTCGGTCGGCACCGGCTCGGCGGCCGGGACCGGCGACGCATGCGAGAGCACCTGCTCCCCGGCGGACAGCTCGCGGATGGCGATGCCGCGCACGTGGTCGGGCCGTCGCGCGGCGAACTCGGTGTACAGCCGTGGGTCGTGCTGGCCGTCGTCGCCGACCAGCAGCCAGCGGATGTGCGGGAGGTCGCGGGCCAGCCGGTTCAGCTGGGCGCGCTTGTGCTCCTGGCCCGATCGGAACCACCCGGTGTTGGTCGGGCCCCAGTCCGTGAGCAGCATCGGCCCGGCCGGATAGCCGTTGCGGCGTAGGAATCGGGTGAGCCACGGCGCGGTGTTCCAGGCCCCGGTCGACAGGTAGACCACCGGAGCGGTGGGCACGGCGGCGAGCAGCTCGCGATACATCGTGGCCATGCCCGGCACCGGACGGCGCGCCCCCTCGGAGCGCACGAAGGTGTTCCACGCCGCGATGAGCGGCCGCGGCAGCGACGTCGAGAGCACCGTGTCGTCGATGTCGCTGACGATGCCGTGGGTGACGGTGGTGCCGACGACGAGCACCGGCACGTCGATCGGCTCGGCGCGCGGCGAGTCGAGGTAGATGCGGTGCCATCCGGGCGCCAGGCCGTGGCCGCGGACGACGTGGTCGACGTACCCGCCGCGGTCGGTGCGGGTCGCGATCATCCGCCCACCCAGCCGGATGGTCACCGGCTCGTCGACCGCGGGGCTGCTGACGAACGCGCGCCATCCGCGCGTCTCGAGCTCGACCGCGCGGAGCCGGGCCGCGTAGGTGGGCTCGAGCGGCTCGTCCTCGGGGCGCCCGCGGGTCATGATGACCCGTCCGAACACCCGCAGCTGTGCCGTACTCCCGTACCCGGTGAGCGGCACGATCCGGGTGACCCAGCCCCGGCGCGTCAGCAGGCCCGCCTTCCGCTCGTGGTACGCGTCCTCGAGCAGCGCGGCGGCGTGCGGTCGCGGCATGTCGCCGAGCCTAGGCCAGCGTCATCCGGGCGGTGCCGAATCGGCCTCGACCACCTCGGAGACCACCTGGTGGGCCAGCACGCGCAGCTTGACGTTGCGGTCCTGGGAGGTGGTGCGGAGCACGTCGAACGCCTCGTGCTCGGGGATGCCGCGCATCGCCATGATGATCCCCTTGGCCTGCTCGATGACCGCCCGGCTCGCCATCGCCTGTTCGAGCTGGCCGGCGAGACGGGCCATGCCGTCGAGCGCGGTGACGGCCACCACTGCGTCGGCCGCCCGAGTGGCGGCGACGCGCACCAGGGTGGCGTCGAACCCGTCGAACGCGCCTGGCGCCCAGCCATAGCAGTTGACCGCGCCGACACACTCCTCGCCACTGACCAGGGGCACCGCGAACAGGCTGCGCACGCCGTCGTCCCGCACATGGCGGGCGAACTCGGGCCAGCGGTCGTCCTCGACCACCACGTCGTCGACCCGGTTCTCGCGCCGGTTCCGCGCCGCGTCGAGACACGGGCCCTGGTCGATGGCGTACTGCACGGCGTCGACCTCGAGCGTGCGCACCGTCGTGTACGCCGCGGTGTGCGGACGGTTCCCGCCGAGCACCGTCACGCCCACCTCGTCGCACCCGTCAACGTGTCGGCGCACCGCGTGAGCCACTCGCTCGAGGTAGTCGGACAGCTCGTCCATCGAGGCGAGCACCCCGCCGATCTCGGCAGACAGGGCCTCGGCGGTGACGAGCGGTCCGGGAAGCGCACGGTCGTCGGCAGACCGGCTCGCGCCCACGGTTCCTCTCGTCACGATATCCGAACCTACCGGGCCCGAGGCTGGCCGCCACCTCCGGCGGACCCGCCCCGATGACGACCGCCGGAGAGGTGGCGGAACCGTGGCCGGAACCGGTCAGCGGATGCCGGACAGGGCCAGCTCCCAGAGCGCCCCCGCCACCGGGCTGAGCGCGCCGCGGCGGCGGATCAGCTCGATGTGCAGCACGTGCTCGGTGACGAGCGGCGCGGTGTTCAGCCCCATGGCCCGGGCAAGCGGCACCAGGGCCTCCGCGACCACCGCCACCCCCATCCCGGCGACCACCAGCGGCAGCACCGCCTCGCGGTGCTCCACGGCCACCACCACATGGCTGCCCGGTGAGGCGTCGAGCACCTCGTCGGCCGCCCGGCGCACGCCCGACCCGGTCTGGCCCACGACCAGCCCGGCACCGGGGAGGGCATCGGGCCGGCACGGGTCCTCGGGAAGGGCGACATCCGGCCGGGCCACGATCGCGAAGCCCTGGGTCGTCAGGTGGTGGACGTGCAGATCCCTGGATCGGTACGGGCGGTCGGGCGCGGCGGCGAGACCGATCTCGGCCTCGCCCTCCCGCAGCGTCGCGACGACCTCGGCGATGGTGGTGCGAGCCAGCACCGAGGCCTGCGCGCCGGGGCGGGCTCGTGCGAGGGCCGCGAGCAGCCCGGGTAGCGGGTCGGCGGCCTGCGACGGGGTGACCGCCACCACGAGATGCCCGCCGTCGCTGCGTCCCCACACGCTCTCGACGGTGGCGCGAGCCAGGTCGAGATCGACGCAGACGGTGCGGGCGGGGCCGACGAGCGCCTCTCCCGCACTGGTCAGCCGGAGCGAGCGCCCGGTGCGATGGAACAGCCGCACCCCGAGGTCGCGTTCGAGGGTCTTCAGGCTCTGCGACACCGACGGCTGGGCGAGATGGAGGTGCTCGGCCGCCCGGCGGACCCCGCCGCGATCGACGACGGCGAGGAAGGCGCGCAGCTGCCGGACGTCCACGGTGTCAGTAGGCCCGATGTGGTACCGATAGTCAACACCTATCAGCCCGAGCGGTTTCCGGTCCTTGACCGATCCCTCGTGACCTGACGCACAATGCGGGATGCCCACCGCAGGGGACGGACCTCCGTCGTGACCGTTCCGCTGCCCGCAGAGTTCCGCTACCGGACGCTGAAGGTCGACGGCGTCGACATCCGTTGCGTCACAGCGGGATCGGGACCGCCGGTGCTCCTGCTCCACGGCTACCCCCAGACGCACCTCATCTGGCACCACGTCGCGCCGCGGCTGGCGGCGACCCACACCGTGGTGCTCACCGACCTGCGGGGCTACGGCGACAGCTCCGCTCCGGAATCCGCACCCGACCACGGGCCGTACTCCAAGCGGGCGATGGCTCACGACCAGCTCGGCGTCATGCGGGCACTCGGGTTCGAGCGGTTCGCGGTCGTCGGGCACGACCGAGGCGGCCGGGTCGGCCACCGGATGGCGCTCGACGCACCCGAGGTCGTCTCGGCCCTGGCCGTGGTCGACATCGTGCCCACCCGGCTCGTGTACGACCGCGCCGACGCCGCGTTCGGCACCGCGTACTACCACTGGTTCTTCCTCACCGCGCCGCACCCGCTGCCGGAACGACTCGTCGGCGCCGACCCCGAGTCGTGGGTGACGCTGCGCCTCCAGGCCCGGCACGCCGGCGGACACCCCTTCGACCCGACCGCCGTGGAGGCGTACGTGAACCAGCTCCGAGACCCGGCCCGGGTTCACGCGTCGTGCGAGGACTACCGCGCCGCCGCCACCGTCGACATCGCGCACGACGACGCCGACGCTCGCGCCGGACACGTGGTCACCAGCCCGCTGCTCGCCGTCTGGGGCCGGCACGGCTTCGTCGGGCGCGGCTACGACGTGCTCGCGTGCTGGAAGGAGTACGCGTCCGACGTGCGCGGCACGGCGGTCGACAGCAACCACTACGTGCCCGAGGAGGCACCCGACGCGCTCCTCGCCGAGGTCCAGCCGTTCCTCGAGGAGGTCGCCGCATGAGTACCGCGACCAGCGTGTCGGGGCGCCCGGCCCCCGTCCACGGGACCATCGGGCCGTCGTCGCGCACCCGCACCTACCGCGTGGCCGCCATCCCGGGTGACGGCATCGGACGCGAGGTGCTCCCGGCCGCGCTGCGGGTGCTCGACGTCGCGGCCGGCCGCTCCGGGTTCACCCTCGAGCTCGACCACCTCGACTGGTCGTGCGAGCGCTACCTCGCCACCGGCGCGATGATGCCGGCCGACGGGCTGGACCAGGTCGGCGGCCACGATGCGTTGCTGCTCGGTGCCGTCGGCGACCCCGGCGTGCCCGACCACGTGTCGCTCTGGGGTCTGCTCGTCCCCATCCGGCGCTCGTTCCGTCTCTACGCCAACGTGCGGCCGGCCCGCAGCCTGGCTGGCGTCCCGACGCCCGTGCACGTCGACGAAGGCCGGCCGGTCGACCTCGTCGTCGTCCGCGAGAACGTCGAGGGCGAGTACTCGCAGATCGGAGGACGGCTCAACGCAGGGTTCCCCGACGAGATGGCCGTCCAGGAGGCGATCTTCACCCGGGCCGGGGTGGAGCGCATCGCCCGGCACGCGTTCGCCCTCGCCGAGCAGCGGCGTGGACACCTGGTCTCGGCCACCAAGTCGAACGGCATCGTCCACACCATGCCGTTCTGGGACGAGCTGGTGAGCGAGCAGTCCGTGCAGCACCCCGGGGTGAGCTGGCGCTCGGAGCATCTCGACGCCCTGGCCGCCAAGCTCGTGCTCGACCCGGCCGCCTTCGACGTCATCGTCGCGTCCAACCTCTTCGGCGACGTGCTCAGCGACCTCACCGCCGCCCTCGTCGGCGGTCTCGGGCTCGCGGCGTCGGCCAACCTCGACCCGACCCGCCGTCATCCGAGCCTGTTCGAGCCCGTCCACGGCTCGGCCCCCGACATCGTCGGCAAGGGCATCGCCAACCCGGTCGGCGCCATCTGGGCGGCGTCGCTGATGCTCGACCACCTCGGCGAGGCCGATGCCGGTCGGCGCGTGCTCGGTGCGGTCGAGGCCGTGCTCGCCCGCACCGACATCCGCACACCCGACCTCGGCGGTGACGCCTCGACCGAACGGTTCACCGAGGCCGTCATCGCCGTCCTCACCGAGGGGGCCGCCGCGTAAGCCGATCTCCCTCGAAGCGCACCACGCGACATCCAGCCGGGCCCTCGGGCCCACTCACAAGGAAGTGAGCAGGTCATGCCATCCAACGCCCCGGGTTTGATCATCCGCCGCACCCCCGACTCCCCCGCCCGCCGTCATCGTCGGCTCCCTCGTACCGTCACGCTGGCGACGCTGGCCGTCGCCCTGACTGGCTGCGGAGCCATCGAGTCCCGTGACGCAGGAGGCGACGCCGGCTCCGACTTCCCGACGAAGGAGATCACCATGGTGGTCCCGTTCTCGGCCGGCGGCCCCACCGATACCGTCACGCGGCTGGTCGCGGAGCCGATGAGCAGGACGCTCGGCCAGCAGGTCGTCGTGCAGAACGTCGAAGGGGCCGGTGGCACCGTGGCCTCGGGCCAGGTCGCGGCCGCCCCGGGCGACGGCTACCAGCTGCTCGTGCACCACATCGGCATGTCCACCGCCCCCTCGCTCTACCCCGACCTGCCGTACACACCCGAGGAGGACTTCGCCACCATCGGGCGCATCACCGACGTGCCGATGACGATCGTCGCGAAGAAGGGGCTCGCCCCGAACACGCTCCAGGAGCTCGTCGCCTACATCAAGGCGAACCCGGGCAAGGTCACCATCGCCAACGCCGGCGTGGGCGCGGCCTCGCAGTTGTGCGGCCTGCTCATCGAGCAGGCGGTCGGGGTCGACCTCACGGAGGTCCCGTACAAGGGAACCGGCCCGGCGCTCACCGACCTGGTCGGCGGCCAGGTCGACATGATGTGCGACCAGACCACGAACACCACCAGCCAGATCACGGCCAAGAAGGTCAAGGGCTACGCGGTGACCACCGAGGAGCGGGTCGACGTGCTGCCCGACCTGCCTACGACCACCGAGGCCGGCCTGCCCGACGTGTCGGTGTCGGTGTGGCACGGCATGTACGCACCGAAGGGCACCCCCGACGACGTGGTGAAGAAGCTCACCGACGCCCTCGCCGCCGCGCTGAAGGACCAGAAGGTCGTCGACGAGATGGCCAAGCTCGGCACCGCACCGGTCCCGGCCGAGGAGGTCACCCCGGAGGCTCACACCAAGCAGCTCACCGAGCAGATCGCCTTCTGGAAGCCGAAGATCGAGGCCGCGGGCATCAAGGCCGGCGGATGACGAACGCCTCACCTCCGGCGCCATCGGCGGCCGGCCCGGTCGGCACCGCGCCCGCCTCGGCGTCATCGGCGTCATCCGAACGGTTCCGGGACGTCGTCGCCGGCGTCGTGTTCGCGGGTTTCGGCGGTGCGTTCGCCGTCGGCGCCCTCGGATACGACCTCGGCACGACGCTCGAGCCGGGGCCGGGGTACTACCCGTTGGCTCTCGGCGGCCTGCTCACCGTGCTCGGGCTGGCCGTCGTGGTGAAGGGCCTGCTCGGCAGGGGCCAGCAGGCCCTCGACTCCCCGGTCGCCTCCGACGCCGTCCCGGGCGCTCCGCTGCCCGGCCAGCCGCAGCTCGGCGGCGGTGACACGCCGCCGGCATCCGCAACGGACACGGCGACGACGATCGACACCGACGACCTCGACGACGCCCGCGGGCGTGTGCCGTGGGTGGCTGCCGTCCTCGTCATCGGCGCGATCATCGGGTTCGCGTTCTCCGTGCGCACCCTCGGTCTGGTCCCGGCCGTCTTCGGCTGCGCGTTCGTCTCGGCGCTGGCCGGCTACCGGTGGCGGGTGCACGCAGCGCTCGCCGTGGCGGCGGTCCTCACCGCGATCTGCTACCTCATCTTCGTCCTGCTGCTCCAGCTCCGGATCCCGGAGTTCGGCACGCTCTTCACCGGATAGGCGACGTCAGCCCCATGGACTGGAGCAACATCCAGCTCGGACTCGAGTCCGCGCTCACCCCCACCAACGTGCTCGTCTGCCTCATCGGGGTGGCCATCGGCACCGCGGTCGGGGTCCTCCCCGGCATCGGGCCCACCGCGACCATCGCGCTGCTGTTGCCGATCACCTTCAACTTCGAGCCCGCGGCGTCGATCATCATGCTCGCGGGCATCTACTACGGCGCCCAGTACGGCGGCTCGACCAGCGCCATCCTGCTCAACGTGCCCGGCGAGACCTCCGCTGCGGTTACCGCCATCGACGGCTACCAGATGGCCCGCCGCGGGCGGGCCGGCAAGGCGCTGGCCACCGCCGCACTCGGCTCGTTCTTCGCCGGCACCGTCGGCACCGTCGTGCTTTTCTTCCTCGGGCCACCGCTCGCGGAGGTGGCCCTGGAGTTCGGCCCGCCCGAGTACTTCTCTCTCGTCGTGCTCGGGTTGTTCGCCTCCATCGCCCTCGCCAGCGGGTCGCTGCTGAAGGCGGTCGCGATGATCGTGCTCGGGCTGCTGCTCGGCACCGTCGGTCAGGACCTCTACACCGGCACGCCCCGGTTCACCTTCGGGCTGCGGGAGCTGTTCGCGGGGCTCAACTTCGTGGCGATCGCAGTCGGGGTCTTCGGGGTGGCCGAGATCCTCCGCAACCTCGAGGGCGACGGGCTCACCCGGCGAGCGGTCCGCAAGGTCGAGGGGCTGTGGCTGAGCCGTGACGAGCGGCGCCAGATCCGGTTCCCGGTGCTGCGCGGCACCGCTCTCGGGTCGGCGCTCGGCATCCTGCCCGGGGGCGGCCACGTGCTCGCCTCGTTCGGGGCCTACTCGGTCGAGAAGCGGCTCTCGAAGCGCCCCGAGACCTTCGGGCGCGGCGCCATCGAGGGCGTGGCCGGGCCGGAGTCCGCGAACAACGCGGCCGCGCAGACCTCGTTCATCCCGCTGCTCACGCTCGGCCTGCCGGCCCACCCGGTGATGGCGCTCCTGCTCGGCGCGCTCCTCATCCAGGGCATCGTCCCCGGGCCGACCCTGTTCGAGGCCGAGCCCACGCTGGTCTGGGGCCTCATCGTGTCGATGTTCGTCGGCAACGTGCTGCTCGTGCTACTCAACCTGCCGCTGATCGGCATCTGGGTGCGCATGCTGCGGGTGCCCTACCGGTGGCTGTTCCCGGCGATCATCTCGTTCTCGGCGGTCGGCTGCTTCTCCATCGGCCTCAACGCCTACGACGTGCTGGCGGTGGCGTTCTTCGGAGCGCTCGGCTACCTGCTCATCCGGGTCGGCTGCGAGCCCGCACCACTGCTGCTCGGCTTCGTGCTCGGGCCGCTGCTCGAGGAGAACCTGCGCCGCTCGCTCATCATCTCCCAGGGCGACCCGAGTGTCTTCGTCACCCGGCCGTTGTCGCTGGTGCTGTTGGTGCTGGCCGCGGTCGCGGTGGCGGTGGCGGTGCTCCCGTCGATCCGCCGCAAGCGCGAGGTGGTGTTCGCCGAGGACGAGGGGTAGGAGAGCGGATGACGTGAGCGGCACCTTCCGCAAGGACGCGCGCGGGGCCCCATCGGGCTACCCCGCGTGGGAGGCCGCCGGGCTGCGCTGGCTGGGCGCGGCGGGCGGCGGCGCCGTGGTCGAGGTGGTCGACGTCAGCGACGGCCACCTCGACCTCGTGCGTCTCGACGCCGGCTCACCTACCCCCGACGCGGCCGAGCACCTCGGGCGGGCGCTCGCCGTCATCCACGCCTCCGGGGCGACGGCCTTCGGCTCCCCACCCGACGGCTGGTCCGGCGACGGATGGCTCGGCCCCACGAGTGGGCCGCTGCCACTCGTTCTCGGTGCGTGGCGGTCGTGGGGCGAGTTCGCCGCGGAGGCACGGGTGGCCCCGCTGGTGCGGCTGGGTCGCGACCGCGGGGTGTTCTCGGCGGATGACGCGGCGCATCTCGACCGGTTCGCTCAGGCCCTCGCCGGCGGGCGGTACGACACCGGCGACGCACCGGCCCGGCTGCACGGCGACCTCTGGTCGGGGAACGTCGTGTGGACCGCGTCAGGTGCGATGCTCATCGACCCCGCGGCGCACGGCGGGCACCGGGAGGCCGACCTGGCGATGCTCGCGCTCTTCGGTCTCCCCCACCTCGACCGCGTGCTGGCGAGCTACGACGAGGCGTTCCCCCTGGCAGCCGGCTGGCGCGAACGGGTCGCGCTGCATCAGGTGCATCCGCTGCTCGTGCACGCCGTGCTGTTCGGCGGTGGCTACGCCGGCCAGGCGGTGCAGGCGGCGAGCCGGTACTGCTGATGCTGCCCGAACCTCGTCGAGGTGACGTCGTGACACGGCGGCACGCACGGCACGGCGGCACGCACGATCCCAGACACGTGGGAGACGTGATGGCGGCGCGGCCCCGCTCCCCGGATGCCGCTGTGGTGCGTCGTGTCGTCACGCTCGCAGGATCAGCTGCAGGCCGGCGCGGAGGTCCTCGAGCGGATCGTCCTGCCACCGCTGCGCGGTGCGCCGGATCGACGGGTGCCGGTGGGGGTCGCTCACCGACAGCAGGCCGGTCCAGAACGCTTCCTCTCCCATGCTGGGCTGCTGCACCGCCCAACCGATGAGCAGGCTCACCGCGGAGCGCACGGTGTCGACCGCACGGTCGTCGTCGATGCCGGCGTCGGACAGCGCATCGAGGATGGACTCGACGACGCCGGCGACCGCCGCGGTGTGCGGGCCGTCGACGAGCACGGCGACCAGGCCCGGGTAGGCGGTGAGCCGGCGTCCGAGCTCCACGACGAGAGACTCCATGCCGGCGTCGGGAGTGGACCGGTCCGGCTCGGGCAGGTCGGCGAGCGCCCGATCGAGCAGCGCACCGAGGATGGCGTCCTTGCTCGCGAAGTGGCGGTAGACGGCCGTCGGGTCGGCTCCGAGGTCGGCGGCCAGCTTGCGCAGGGAGAAGGAGGTGACGCCGTGGCTCTCGACCAGCCTGGCGGTGGCATCCAGGATCGCCGCCCGGCTCAGGCTGCCACGCGCCCGGCGTGACCCCGATCGCGTGCCGTTGACCATGCGGCCACTTTAGCCTACGTTGTTGTCAACAGTGTTGACTAAAGGAGGGCACCGTGGAGGTCATCGTCGTCGGCGCAGGACTCGCCGGTCTGACCGCCGCCCGACGCCTGCATCGCGCCGGAGCCGCCGTCACCGTGCTCGAGGCGTCGCAGCACATCGGGGGGCGGGTGCGCGACCACCGGTCCGGGTCGCACGCTCTCGAGCTCGGGGCGCAGTGGGTCGGGCGATCGCACCGCCACGTGATGGCACTGGTCGAGGAGTCAGGTGCGACTCTCTTCCCCGGCCAGCGCGAGGGTGGCGACGGGCTGTTCCTGCTCGGGAACGAGCGGCGGCGCTACCGCGGTCGCCTGCCCGCCGACATCGCCTCGCGTCCCTCGGTCGCCGCGGTGCTGGCCGACGCAGGACGACTGGCTCACGAGGCCGAGGCTCAGGGCCCCGAGTATCTCCGGTACCGGGACTCCACGGCGGACGACTGGATCCGCGAGAAGGTCGACGACCCGACGATCGCCGAGATACTGCGCTTCATCATCGGAAGCGAGCTGTGCGCCGAGCCCGGTGAGGTGTCGGCACTCGTTCTCGCACAGCTCGATGCCGGCTACTTCCACGGTGACACGTTTCTCCAGGGGCACGAGTCGCTCCGCATCGAGGACGGGCCGCTGACCCTCGTCGACCACCTGCGATCGGGGCTGCCCGACGGCGCGGTGCGGCTCGGCTGTCGCGTACACCGGATCACCGCCGAAGGGGATGCGGTGGCTGTGCACACCGACGACCAGACTCTCCGCGCGACCGCGTGTGTCCTCGCGGTGCCGTTGCCGCTGATCCCGCGCATCGTCATCGACCCGGCCCTGCCCGGGCCCGTGGACCAGGCGCTGCAGCGAGCGCCGATGGGATCCGTCATCAAGGTGGCGGCTACCTACCGTCGCGCGTTCTGGCGCGACGACGGGCTGTCGGGCTTCGTCGTCGGCGACGGCGCGCCCTGGCGGATGATCGTCGACAGCTCGCCGTCGGATGACGAGACGGCGGCCCTGACCGGTTTCGTGACCGGAGCGACAGCCCGTGACCTGTCGCCGATGCCGTCCGCCGACCGGGCGGCGCTGCTCGTCGATGCCCTCGTCGGCGTCTTCGGACCGGCTGCCGGGCAGGTCGAGGGTGTGCATCAGGCCGACTGGCTCGCCGAGCCCTTCGTGCGAGGGGGCTACGGTCCGCTGCCCGTCCCTGGAGCGACCGACGTGGCCGGGATGGACGGTGTCCCGGAGCGCATCGTCGTCGCTGCATCCGATCTCGCCGAGGAGAATCCGGGATACATGGACGGCGCGGTGGAGAGCGGCCAGGCAGCCGCGGACGTCGTGCTGGACCGTCTCGGGAGCGTACGGCGGTGATCGAGGAGAGCGCGTCGCGTCGACCGTCGGGTGACCGCGCACAGTCGCCGCCGACGAGCCGACGAGCCGACGAGCCGACGAGCCGACGAGCCGACGAGCCGACGAGCCGACGCAACGGCGTGCCGGTGGCGTCAGCAGCTCACGGGCAGGCGCACGGCATCCGGTCACATCTCGGGCAGCCGGAGGCGTAGCGCTCGACGGCAGCGGTGAGGTCGATGCCCTGCTGGTTGGCGAGCGAGGCAACCCAGGCGAGCACGTCGGCGAACTCGTGCTCCTGCTCGGCGCGGGTGCCCTTGCGCACCGCCTGCGCCAGCTCGCCGAGCTCCTCGGCGAGCCAGGCGACCGTGCTCGGCACGCCACGGGCCCGGTCGCGCTCGCCGTAGGTGCGCTCGATGACGTCCTGCAGCCGCGCGAGGTCCACCCGCCGACGGTAGCCGCTCAGCGCGCTCTCGGTCCGTCCAGCCGGTCGACGCTGTCGGCGGTGCCGGACACGTCGATGCGGATGCCGAGGGGCCGGGTTCGGGGCTCGAAGCGGTGACCAGCCTCCTCTGCCGTGAGCCCACGGCGGATCAGCTCGTTGACCACCTCGCTCACGCTGCGACCGTGCTCATGCGGCAGCTGCCTCAGTGCGCGCTCCGTGTCGGCGTCAAGATCGACCATCGTCCGCATCGACGAAGGCTAGCGTCGGTGTCCACGATGATGCGGAGCACGATGACGTCGGTCCGTGGTCAGTTGAGGGCAGCGCCGCCGGGGCTCGGCGGGGTGGGCAGCGCACCGAACCGGCCCACGATCGCCCGCTCACGGCGGATCAGCCCGAGGACGGTGCGCAGCCGGGTGGCGGCGTCCGCGCCGTCGAGCACTCGCTGCCGGTCGGTGGGGTCGAGCACCATCCGCTCGGCGACCCGGTAGGCGTACCGGCCGAGGCCCTCCTCGACCGGCTCCGCGGTGGCGCCCAGCTCGGCGAGGTACGAAGCGTGGGCCTCGTCGACCCGCTCGCGCAGCGCGGTGAGACCGGGCTCCTCGGCGGCATCGGGCTCGTCGAGCCAGGTCACCGTGCCGGTGAGGTACGGCGTCGAGGCGTCACGGTCGATGGCGTCGAGCCGGAACCGCCGCACGCCGGTGGCGACCAGGTGGATGACGGTGCCGACGGGGCTCTCGGCCAGCGCCATCGCGTCGACCCGGGCCTCGCAGCCGATGCCGTGCAGGTCGGCTGCGGCATCCGGGCCGACCTCGTGACCCTTGCGGATGAGGACCACGCCGAAGCACCGTCGCTCGGCGGGCTCGTCGGCGAGTGACCGCGCCAGCTCGAGGTACCGGGGCTCGAACAGCTGCAGCGGCATCCGGGCCCCGGGGAACAGCACCGCGCCGAGCGGGAACAGCGGAAGAGACGCCATGCCCAACTGTAGGCCGCCTGGGCCGTGGTCTCCTCGGCTGTAGAACCCGTGCGTTTTACGTACGCCGACGTACACTAGCGTTCATGACGACGATGCCGGTCACCGAGGCGAGACGACGACTGCGCGAGGTGGTCGACCTCGCGCGATCCGGCGAGGACGTGAACCTGACGGTCCACGGCGAGGTCGTCGCCGTCCTGGTGAGCCCGGATGCGTTGCGCACGCGCCGCACCACACCGGCGACGGAGCAGGCGGCATCGGTTCTCCACGACCTGCACCGGGCCCGCGAGGCGCGCGCGCCGTTGGTACCCGGGATGACGCGCCGTCGGGCGTCCGCTCTCGTCGCCCAGGTTCGACAGGACCGGGACGCCGAGTGATCGTCGCCTTCGACTCCGACGTGCTGATCTATGCCGCAGCCGCCGAGCACCCGATCGGCGAGCGAGTACGGCAACTGCTCGACGAGTCCGGTCCCGACGACAGCTACGTCGGCTCGGTGCTCCTGCTGCCCGAGGTCCTCGCGAAGCCGCTGCGAGTCGACCGGGCCGCCGAAGTGGACTCGCTGACCCGCATCCTCGCCCGGCTGCAGCTGCATCCGCTCGACGAGGCGACCGCATCGCTCGCCACGTCGCTCGCGGCGCGGTACCGCTTGAAGGCTGCTGATGCCGTGCACCTCGCGACCGCCGTCAACGCCGGCGCCGACCTGTTCGCGTCCCACAACACCAAGGACTTCACCGACGACATCGTCGAAGTGCGCTGCGGACTTCCCTGACGGCGAACGCGATTGAACCAGTGGGCGGGTCAGCCGGAGGCGCGGAACGCGGCGGTGCGCGTCAACGCGTCGTGGCTGCGGTGCCACAGCCACTCGACCGGCCCGCGGTCGAACCGGCGTAGCCACGAGCGCGAGGCCACCACGACGACTGCCGCCACCGCGAGGTACACCGCCATCGTCCCCGGAACCCGCGCCTCGCCCAGCCGGGCGGCGAGCCCGAGGCCCCAGCCGTAGCAGAGCACCGACGCGACCACGTTCTGCAAGACATAGCAGGAAAGGGCAGTTCGCCCGACGGCAGTGAGCGCGGTCGTCATCCAGCCGGTTCGGCGGCGTCGTGCGTCGAGCTCGACGACGAGCGCGAGCAGCCCCGCAGCCACGACCGGTGCGGTGCCGTAGCGAGCCGCGAGGATGCCGGTCGTGCCGCCGGCGGTGCCGAGCACGAGGTCGAGCGGCAGCGCCACCGCGAGCCCGGCCACCATGAGCCGCCGTCGCAGTGCCGCGCCCTTGGGGGTGAGGATGCCCGCCCGGAACAGCCAGGCACCGGCGAGGAAGGTCGCGACCGAAAGCGGCAGGATGAAGACGACCTCCGCGCGGAACAGCGCCGCGTTGTCGATGCGGAAGAGCACCAGCTCCCACCATGAGCCGTCGGCGTACGGGTTGGGGCTCAGCGGTTCCGGCTCGGTAGGTGGGGCGGCGAGGAGTGCGGCCGTCAGCGCGGTCAGCAGGAGCAGGTGCGCCGTGGTCATCGCGACCATCCAGCGCCGCTGCGCGCGGGGCGAGGTGACGAGCAGGTAGGCGACCACCGCCCCGGTCACCGCGTAGCCCATGAGCACGTCGAACTCGACGACGAGCAGGTAGTGCACCAGGCCGTCGACGAAGAGCAACCCGGCGCGCACCGGGTAGGTGCCCGGCCACGGCCGGCCGCGTCGGAGCGCGGAGCGACGCTGGATCTCGAGCCCGATGCCGAACATGATCGTCAGCAGCCCGAGGAACTTGCCGTTGGCGAGCTGGCGGAGCACCGCCTCCGCCACGCCGGCCGGCTCGCGGTTGATGAAGCCGACCAGACCCTTGGGGTCGGTGAAGATCCAGATGTTCGTCCCGAGAGTGCCGAGGATGGCGATGCCGCGCAGCAGGTCGAGCGAGCCGATCCGCCGGCCCGCGCCGACGACGGACTGCTGCTGGTTCGTCGAGCTCATGACCGTGGACAATACAGTCGTATGGCCGCCCTGGCAATACGACCGTATGGCAGCGGGGCTCGTGGCACGATGTCCAGGTGCCCGCGCCATCCGCCCGCATCGTCGACGCCGTCATCGACCTCGTCGGCGAGCACGGGGTGGAGGGGGTCAGCGTGCGGGCGGTCGCCACCCGGGCCGGAGTCTCGGTCGGGGCGGTGCAGCACCACTTCCCGACCAAGGCGGCGATGCTGCTCGCCGCGAACGAGCGAATCGGTGCCGTCGTCGTCGAGCGGGTACAGAGCCTGCTCGCCCGCGCCCGCACTCCGGCAACGGCGCTGCGCTCCGTGACCCGCACCCTCGCGGCGCTCGAACCGGACGAGCGCGCCGCCACCGCCGTCTGGGTCGCGTTCGTCTCGCACGCCCTCACCGACGAGCTGGCCGCCGAGCGGCATCGCCGCGACTGGCAACAGGTCGAGGACGTCTTCGCGCGGCTGCTTGCCGAGCACCACGGCGCGACACCGGCCCGCACCACCGACGCCGCCGCGCGCCTCCTCGCACTCGTCGACGGCATCGCCATCGCCGTCGCCGCCGAACCCGTCCGGATGACGCCCCGCCGGGCCCGCGCCATCGTCGACGCCGCGGTCGACGAGGCGCTCGACACCTCACCTCCGCCGCGAGCTCCCCGACACCGTTGAGCCGCAGCAGGACTCGGTCACCTGACCGATGGCGCCGGCACATCGACCGGTTGATGGGGTGGGCGCCACCAGGTCGGTGTCCTCGTCGATGCGGGCGAGCACCCAACTGCGGTGCGGCTGGTCGAGCACCGCGTCGACGACCGCGGAGGCGTCGAGCACGATCACGACCCGAGCTCGTCCCGGACCTCGTCCATCACCTGAGCGGTGTCGAACGGCTTGGCACGGCGCCGGGTGCGGGCCTTCATCCGGGCCACCCAGGCGCGGTTGTCGGCGGCGCGCAACGCGACCCGGACGGCGTCCTGGGTCACCGCGGACAGCGGCAGCTGACGCTCCTGAACGGCCCGGTAGAAATCGTCAGGGAGGTACACACTGACCTCCGGCATGCCCCAATGCAGCGGCTGCTGGCCAGCGCGGACTGGGAGGCCGATGCGGTCCGTGACGACGTGCGTGAGTATGTGGTCGAGCACCTGGGCGACCCGGCCGGGGTGCTCGTGGTCGATGAGACCGGGTTCTTGAAGAAGGGCACCAAGTCTGGAGGTGTGGCCCGGATGTGTTCCGGGACCACGGGTCGGATCGAGAACTGATGCTCCTATTCCGTGTCAAGCCTCAGGCCGCGGTGAGCCAGGCGCGGTAGCGGTCGGCGAGGTCGTTGTTGGGTCGGCGTCCGAGTTCGAGTTCCCCGATCCGGGCTGGCCAGACTCCGAGGTGTTGCGCGGCGGCG
>JBOFBK010000180.1:0-2722 GCA_051645525.1 Dermatophilaceae bacterium
GTCGCGGATGACGGCGTAGCCGCCGGCCGGGTCGTCCCACCCGGCGAACGCGACGACGGCGGTGTCGCCGAAGACCGCGAACTCGGTCTCGGTCTGCGGCACCACGCGCTGGTCCTCGCCGATGCTCGCCCAGGTCGCCATCCAGTTGGTGGCGACCGGGCTGGACAACGCGCTCGCGGGGTAGATCGCGCGTTGCGGCTCGCCACGGCGGATCCGCTCGCGGTTGGCCCGGACGGTGCCCTCCTCGAACGCCGGGCCACGGTCGACGGTGAGCACGAGGCTGCGCACGAAACCCGTGCTCTCGGCGAGCAGCTGGGAGACCACCGAGGGAGTCATCGACTCGGCGAGCGGCTCACTGATCGGCTCGATTGCGCCGAGCGAGGCGCTGGTGAGACGCGCGAGCACGTTCCTGATGGCGCCGAGCTCGCGACGACGGTCGTCGATGCGCGCCTCCTCGCGGCGCAGCTGCTCCTCGAGGGCGAGGAGCGCGCCGCCGTCGAACATCGGGGTCTCGCCCACGCGTACCGTTCCTCCTGCTTCGCATGGCCGCTTCATGCCACTGGCACCCGATTGTCGCACGGGCGTGTCGTTCACAGGAGACGATGGAGAAGCACGGTGTGCCATGCGGCCGACGCGGTGCAGCGCTTCTTGGCGAGAGGGGAGCGACTCACGCGCCCTCGGCCTCGTGCCATCGTGCGTAGGAGGGCCCGGGTGCCTGCCGTCCGGGCCCTCCGTCCATGCCCGGGCCGTCCATGCCCGGGCCGGTTCCCAGACCGCACGGATGACGGGCGCGGCACACCCGCGACAGGAATCGCCCGGTGCCAGCTACAGACCCAGCTCGCGTGCGCCCGACGCGCTCGACGCCCGGAGGAACTCCGCGCAGCGGTGCCGCTCCTCGTCCTCGCCGACCGCGCCGGCCGCCCGCGCGAGGGCGGCGAGCGCGCGGAGGAACCCGCGGTTCGGTTCGTGCTCCCACGGCACCGGACCCTGGCCGCGCCACCCGCTGCGGCGCAGCGCGTCGAGCCCGCGGTGGTAGCCGGTGCGGGCATAGGCATAGGCCTCGACCACCCGGTCGTCGGCGAGGGCGTCCTCGGCGAGCACCGCCCAGGCGAGCGACGACGCCGGATGACGCGCCGCCACCTGGTCGGGCGCGGCGCCCTCGGCCAGCGGCCCGGCTGCCGGGTCGGGCGGAAGATGGGTCGGTGGGATGCCGAGCAGATCACTGGTGCTCATGGTCGCCACCGTAGTGCGGTCCGGTGCCGGCCGGGTTCAGCGGCCGAACGACCCGCCCACGCCCCGGGCGGAACCGGCACCGGGCCTGGCTCGAGTCAGGGCACCGACCGTTCGGCGGACGCTCCGGTGCACCCTTCGGCGCCCATCCGCCGACATTCGGGCCGAGCACGACGAGACGCCCGTCGCGAGCCGGTGCGTCGTTCTTGACTACCGCTGTGACCAGGAAAATGAAGCGCCGCGCACCGCGCAACCTCACCGCCGTCGTCGGCAACGTCGCCCAGGACCGGGTGGTCTTCTGCGGGCCTCTCGGTGTCGGGAAGACCACCGCGGTCCGATCCGTGTCGGACGTCGAGGTGGCCAACACCGATGTCGCGCAGGCCGGGAGCCGGCACGGCGAGCACTCTCGATCGGGCAAGACCACCACCACGGTCGGTATCGACTACGGCGAGTGCCAGGAGGGAAACGCCTCCAGCATCGCCGTCTACGGCACTCCCGGACAGGTGCGGTTCGACACCGTGCGCACCTCGACCATGTCGTTCTCCGTCCACGTCGTGCTCTGGCTGTACGGACACACCGACTACGCCCTCGCCGAGGCCGAGGAGTGGCTGCACTACCTCGGCATCCAGGACCCCTCGGTGTACGACAAGCTCACCGTCGCCGTGACCCGACTGGACCAGGGCGGTGACCATCCCGCCCTCGACGACTACCGTGAACTCCTCGACCGGTTCGGCCCGGCCATCAAGCTCGTGGCGGCGGACCCGCGCGACCGAGCCGACGTGCGGAACGTCGTCGATGTGGCGCTCGGGCGGGAGGCGCAGGAGGCCCGGTCCGACGTCGTCGTCGCATGACGACCGTGATGGAGGCCGCCCTCGGGTCGCAGGTCGAGCCGAGCGAGGCCGCAGTGCAGGACACGGGCGGCCCCACCGACTGGGACGCGCTCTCGCGTGACCTCGGCGCGGCGGTGCAGCCCGAGCTCGTCGCGCTCAGCGATCGCGTCGACGCGATGGAGCTCGTGCTGTTCTGCACCGCCGACGGGCTGAACCTCTGCGCACTGGGCATGTCGCAGCGCGACGTCGGCCGGGTGTCGGCCCTGGTCAGCTCGATCTTCAGCACGGCGACGGCCCTGCGCACCGCCGGGCGGGCGGCATCCGAGGGAATGACCGTGCACCTGTCCGACGACGGGGCGAGCACGGTCCTGGTGCCGGTCGAGGTGCCGGGAACAGGCAGCTTCATCCTCGGGGCTCATGCCACGGACGTGCCCCACGCGATCCTGCTGATCGAGACGCGCCGGATGGCGGAGCGGATCGCCGCGAAGCTCTCCGCCCACCGTCGGTGAACCGGTTCATGCGGGCGCTGGGCTGGCCCGCCCACGACGCACGGCACCTGGACACCGGGCCCGACCCTCCGGCGAGACAGCACCCCACCACGGCCCCGAACCACCACCCGACCCCCGTCGTCACCGTCCTGACGACCACCACCGAGGACCCCA
>JBOFBK010000181.1:0-14928 GCA_051645525.1 Dermatophilaceae bacterium
CGTGCGCCACGAACCGGGCCGGCACCTGCTCGCGATCCACCGGCTGGTCGAGCAGCCGGGCCACGACGGCTACGCCGCGTTCCTCGACGAGGCGTATCCCGTTCTGTACGAGGGCGGCCGGCGGCTCGGCGTCGAGCCCACGGGCGCGCCCGGGGCGCTGTACCCACCCAAGGTCGAGGGCGGCCCGGAGCTCGTCACCGCCTTCGTGCCGATCGCCGCTCCTGTCGTGCTTGACGACGACGCGGTCGCCGCCGGCATCGTCAACCACCGTTCCGCGGCGACTACCTGCGCCGTGCTCACCCATCGGGGCGCCTACCGGGCCATGGGCGACACCTACCGCCAGCTCGGCGCCTGGGTGGCGCGGCACGCGCGTGCGGCCGACCGGCCGGTGTGCGAGACGTACGTCGTGAGTGCCGACGCCGCGACCGGGCACCTGCTCCCCGACGACGAGCTCCGCACCGAGATCGCCTGGCCGATCGAGAGGCCCCGGAACCCGGAGCACCCGCACCAGCACCCGGATCACCCCTGAGGAGAAGGACACCCGTATGACGCTCACCCTCAAGGCGGCGACGTTCGACTGCTCCGACGCGCTGGTCGTGTCGCGCTTCTGGTCGGAGGTGCTCGGCCGCCCGCTCGATACCGCGCCGGCACCGCCCTCGTCGTTCTTCGCCTCGATCGGTCTCGGCGACCCGTCCCAGCTGGCCCTGATGTTCATCGGGGTGCCGGAAGGAAAGACGACGAAGAACCGGGTGCATCTCGATCTCGACGCGCAGGACGTCACCGCCGAGGTCGAGCGGGTCCTGGCCCTCGGCGCCACACACCTCCACGACAAGGCCGAGTTCGGCATGTCCTGGACGACCCTCGCCGACCCCGAGGGCAACGAGTTCTGCATCGGCACCCCCCACAGCTGAACGGCTCTCAGCGGCAGGGCTGCCGGTTCACGCGGAGTGCCGGCCGATGCGCTCCCGTGCGGTCTCGCCGCGCCGTCCCACGGGCACGGAGCCGGCGATCGCGGCGAGGCCGAACGGTCCCGGCCCGACGTAGAGGCTCTCGACACGGGCGACCTCGTAGGTCTCGTGCCAGATCGTCACCGCGGAGGGGTCCTTCCGCGCCAGCCGGTAGAACTCGAGCCACGCGGGCCGATGCCCCAGCCGGGCGGCGTTCGCGTACGCGTAGATGTCCTCGACGCTTCGCCAGTACTGGATGACGGTGGGCCCGGAGCCGATCGTGGTCCGCGCGCCGAGGAAGCCCAGGCTCTCCGCCGTCCCGCGGGCGGCATCCGCCCTGCTGCTCTCGAGCTCGGCGAGCATCCGAGGCATCGCGGTCGCCACCTGCCGGACGAGCCGCACCCGCCACGGCCGGTGGATACGCATGCCGATCAGGAACATCGCGAGCGGCCCGTCGTACGCGTGCGTGACTCGATCCATCACCACTCCTTGGATAGTGCTGATCTCCAATCGCCACCGCTATCTTGGAGAGTAGAACTATCCAATGTCAAGGGAGGATGACGAAGCGTGCGGATCTCCGAGCTGGCGGACGCCGGTGGGGTACCGGTGCACACGGTGAAGTACTACCTGCGCGAGGGGCTGCTGATGCCCGGCCGGGCGACGAGCCGGACCCGCGCCGAGTACGGCACCGAGCACCTCGACCGCCTGCGTCTGGTGCGCTCGCTCGTCGAGCACGGAGGTCTCGGTCTCGCCGACGTACGCCGCATCCTCGACGCCCTCGAGGCACCCCCCGCGTCGCGGCACGACCTCCTCGGCGTCGCCCACGAGTCCCTGCCGGGCGTCCGCGTCGAGGACCCCACCGCCGACTCGGACGCCGTGGTGCTCGAGGCGCTCGCCGATGCCGGGTGGCCGGTCGAGCACGACGGGCCGGCGCTGAGCTCGCTCATCCGCGCGGTCACGGCAGCGCGGGATGCCGGCGTGCCGCTGACCCGCCACTCGTTGGCGCGTTACGCGCGCGCGATGCGCCGGGTCGCCCGAGTCGATCTCGACGTCGTCGGGGACGCGCCGTCGGCGGCCGAGGCCCTGCGCATCGTCGTGGTCGGCACCGTGATGGTCGACCCGGTGCTCGCCGCGCTGCGACGGGTGGCCCAGAGCGTGGAGAGCGCCGACCGGTGACGACCTGCGCCGTCGGGCTCCGGCCGACCGGGTCCGTGAGCCCCGTTCAGCGCGGGAGGTCGAGCCGGAAGACGGTGCCGCGCCCCTCCGCCGACCAGACTGCCACGCTGCCGCCGTGGGCACGCGCGATCGCGTCGACGATCGCCAGGCCGAGACCGCTCCCTCCGCGCACCGAGCTGCGAGCCGGGTCGACCCGGTAGAAGCGGTCGAACAGGTGCGGGAGGTGCTCGGCCGGGATGCCGGGCCCGGCGTCGGCGACCTCGATCCGGACGCCCTCCTCGGTCGGCCCGGCGCGCACCGTCACCGGCGTGCCGGCCGGGGTGTGTCGTACCGCGTTCGACGTGAGGCCCACCATTGCCTGGACGATCCGGTCGCGATCCCCGGGGACGACCAGGGAGGACGGCACGTCCAGCTCGACCTCGCGGTCGGGCGCGACAACGCGGAGGTCGGTGACGACATCGTGCAGCAGCGGCGCCAGGTCGACCGGCTCTCGTCCGAGCCGCGCCGGGTCCTCGAGTCCGGTGAGGTCGAGCAGGGTGTCGACGAGACGCCCCATCCGCGCGGCCTCCTCGCCGATCCGGCGCATCGCGTCCGCGACCACCGGCCCGGATGCCGCGCGCGCGTCACCGGGGCCGGATGCCGCGCGCGCGTCATCCGCGGGTGCGCCGGGCTGGGCCGCGGCGTGCAGCGCGGCGTAGCCCTGGAGCGTCGTCAGCGGGGTGCGCAGCTCGTGCGAGGCGTCGGCGACGAACCGGCGCATCCGTTCCTGGCTCGCCGTGGTGACGTCGATCATCGTGTTCAGCGCCCGGCCGAGCCGGGCCGCCTCGGTGCCGGGCGGCCCGGCCGGCACCCGCCGGGTGAGGTCGCCGGCCGTGATCCCGTCGGCGGCCTCGGTCATCTCGGCCACCGGGCGCAGCACCAGCCGGTCGACCCAGCGCGCGGCGAGAGCGAGGAGCAGCACCACGACGACCCCGGTGACCCCGAGGGTCAGCGCCAGCCGCCGGGTGGCGACATCCGCCGACGTGGTGGGGATGGCGAGCACGGCCTTCCCGCGAGCGTTCGGCAGGTCGGCGGTGACCACCCGAGCCAGGCGCGACCCGCCTCCGGTCGCCAGCCGCACCTGCGGTGTGGGGATCGACTCGCCGGGGCGCAGCTGAGGTGCGAACTGCGGGTCGGATGCCGGCGTGAGCACCTCGACCACCCGGCCGTCGGGCGTCATCCGGCCCACCCAGACGTCGGCGAGTCCGGCATCCGGATTCTCGGCGCCCGCACGCTGCGACGCCGCGAGCACCGCTCGCGGGCTCTGAGCGAGCTGCTCCAGCTGGGCGTCGAGCCGGTCGACGAGGAAGGCCCGCTGCACCAGCACCACCACCACGCCCGCGACGAGCAGCACCGCGGCGATCCCGGCCACCGCCACCACGAGGCGGCGGCGGAGCGTCATCCGCACCCCTCGGCCGGATGACGCGGCAGGCCCGCGCGGCGCTGGGTCACGGTTCGCGCACCGAGTAGCCGACGCCGCGCACCGTGTGGATCAGCTTGGGGCATCCCGTGTCGACCTTCTTGCGCAGCGTCGACACGAACGACTCGACGATCGCGGACTCACCCGCGAAGTCGTACTGCCAGACGTGGTCGAGGATCTGGGCGCGGGTGACGACTCGGCCGGCGTTGACCATGAGGCAACGCAGCAGGGTGAACTCCGTCGGCGTGAGCGCGACCTCGGTGTCGCCGCGCCACACCCGGTGCTGGTCCTCGTCGAGCACCAGGTCGTGCACGGCGTGGCGCCCGGTCGGTGCGGCATCGGCGCCGCGCCGGCGCAGCGCGACGTGCACGCGGGCGACCAGCTCCTCGAGCGCGAACGGCTTGGTGATGTAGTCGTCGCCGCCGCTGGTCAGGCCACGCACCCGGTCGGCGGTGTCGGAGCGGGCGGTGAGGAACAGCACCGGTGCGGCGATGCCGCGCGAGCGCAGCCGTCGCAGCACCTCGAAGCCGTCGAGGTCGGGCAGCATGACGTCGAGCACGACCACGTCGGGGTGACCCGGCGTGCACGCGGCGAGCGCCTCCTCCCCGGTGGCGGCGGTGGACACGTCGAGCCCGGCCAGCCGCAGCGCGGAGGACACGAGGTAGGAGATGTTCTCCTCGTCGTCGACGACGAGTACCGATGGCATGGTGCCCACCGTGCCAGAACCGGATGCCGCGAACCTGGAGGTTCCCTCGTGGCCTCCTGGAGGATGACGCCTCGCCGGGTCGACTCGGTGTCCGGCGGGCACATGCGGCGGGCCGCATCTCGTGCGAGATTATCCGCACATTCTCGCCATGGGCTAATGTCCTCTCATTTCTGACATGCGAGATTATCCGCACACAGGGCAAGGGAGAGAGTCGACGATGACCGTTCGTGTCATGGCGCGGTCCCAGGCGGCCCTGGGCAAGGAGCTGGCTCGACTGCGGTTCGATCGGGGCCTCACCCAGGAGGAGGTCGCCGAGGCCTTGGGCATCAGCCGCCGCTACGTCTATGAGCTCGAGAGCGGTCGACCCACCCTGTTCGCCACCCGCCTCTTCGAGCTGCTGCGCGAGCTGGGCGCACATCTCGAGGTCGTGTCGGACCCCGGGTCGCCATCGGGGTCGGGATCGTCGGCACCGGCTGCTCTCGGTGAGGAGGTCGGTCGATGACTTGCCTCCCGCTCGATGTGGCTGTACGGCACCCACATCGCGACCGTCTCCGAGACGGCGCTGCAGCGGGTGTCCCTTCGATGGGCCGCCGACGCGACGGTCGGCGAGGAGGACATCAACCTCGCCAACCCCGCAGATCGTGCAGCAAGATTCAACGACGTGCTCGAGCCGTTCCTGCTGTTCGACGACGGTGACACACTCCAACCGGCACTCCGACCACAGCTCGTCGACGAGGGTCGTGCGGCCCACGGTGTCGTGGCCCGCACACGACATCGGGATGCCGCGTGCGGGCGACAGGCTGTCGTCGGGCCGGCGTCAGGAGTCTCCGGTGATGACCGTCAGGTCACCGACCGTCCAGAGGTTGTCGACCGTCATGCGGCTGATCCGCCAGTCGGCATCCCCGCGCTCCAGCTCGACCCGGTAGGTGTTCTTCATCAGCAGGTGCCGCTCGGTGGCCGGCTGCGGCCCCTCACCCGGGGGGAAGTGCTGCGCCTCGACATAGGCGGTCAGGACGGCGCTGTCCTCGCTCACCGTGGCCCGAGCGTTCGTCACGCTGTGACTCGTGTCGAGCGGGCCGATCGATCCGATGAGCCCGGTGACGATGGTGTCCCGGCCGGTGAGCATCGGGAACGACATGCCGACCCGTTCGGCGGCCGGCGTGAAGTCCGCCACGGCGTCATCCGTGAATGCCGAGGCGAGGATGCCGGCGTCGCTGCGGTCCAGGCCCTCGGTGAAGCGGATCAGCGCGCCGAGGGCATCGCGTTCGTCGACGATGCGTCCTGCGATCTGGTGCTGGTCGATCTCGGCGGTCATCCCTGCTCCTTCGTTGGCTGTCGTGGCCGAAAGGTGGCCGGCATCAGTATCGGCGGCCGGTCGCCCGATCGATGGCGCGCGACGACATCCGGCTGAGACCGGTCGTGGATGGTGTGAGAGGCAGCGGCTATCACGCTCTACGGTGATCGGGTGGACGTCCCGGACCTGCGCTCTCTGCGGTCCTTCGTGGCGGTGGCCGAGGAGCTGCATTTCGGCCGCGCCGCGCGCCGTTTGTACCTCGCCCAACCGTCGCTGTCCGCGCAGATCAACCGCCTCGAGCGGCTACTCGGCGCGCGGTTGTTCGACCGGGACCGGCGCCACGTCGCCCTCACGGATGCCGGAACGGCGCTGTTGCCCGAGGCCCGCCGGACGCTGCTCGCGGCTGAACGTGCCGCCGCGGCCGTCCAGCGGGTCACCTCCCAGCCCACCGGACGGCTCGTCGTGGGATGCTGCGGGGCTGCCGCCCAGGACTACGCCGCCCCAGTGTTCGGCGGGTTCACCGCGGCCTTCCCCGACGTGGCGCTGGAGGTCCGGCACGCGCAGACGACCGAGCCGATGGCCGGGCTCGACGCCGGCCGGGTCGACACCGTCATCACCTGGCAGCAGCCGCCGGCGCCGGGGTTCCTGAGTCGCACGCTGCTGCACGACCGCTGGCACGCCGTCGTGCCCGACCGGCATCCGCTCGCCCGGCGCGACCAGGTGCGGGTGGGCGAGCTGGTCGGTCCACCCCGCCTGCCGCTGATCCCTCGGCCTCCCGACTCCGGCTGGTGGGACGGGTGGAGTCGAACGGGAGATCGAGCCTTCGAGTCCTACGAGTCGGCATCGGCGGCCGTGCTGGGTGGCCGCGGAGTCACGGCGATACCCGGGACGGCGGCCCGGCTGTACAGCCAGCCCGGTCTGGCGTATCCACTGCTCGGCGACGCCCCGGATGCTGTCGCGGTGGTGATCTGGGCCGACCAGCCCGCTCCGAGGCCGGCGCTACAGGCGTTCCTCGATCACCTGGCCGGCGTGCTCCCCTGATCGGCCCCGGCGCAGCAGTCGATCTCCGCCGTTCACGAGCACGTCACCTGCCGGCCACGGCGCGACCGGACAATCCATCGACGTCACGAGCGGAGGAACGACGATGGCACTTGCCCTGAGCCCGGACTGGGTGGATGCGGTCCATCCACCGTTCAGGAGCGCCGCGACCTCGATCGAGGGTCAGTACCGCACCCTCGACGGGGATCCGGTGGAGCTGGAGCGGGTTGCGGCATCCTGGTACCGGGACGCCGACCGGCTCGACGGGGTCTGGGACGAGGTCGACCGCTCGCGACGTTCGGCCGAGGACCGCTGGATCGGCCGGGGAGCCGACGGCTACCAGGACCGCGCCCGGGAATGGGTGGCCGAGGTGGCCACCTCCGCGACGTCTCTCCGCTTCGCGGCCGAGGGCCTGGAGATCATCGCCGCGGCCATGTCCGACGCCCAACGTCGGTCCGATGGCTACGTCCGGTGGTACGTCGAGACGGTGAACCGCGAATACGAGCACTTCCGCTCCATGGCACCGGTCGCTCAGAACCTGCTCGTGACCCGGATGAAGCACCAGGTCGACGCTGTCGGATGGGCCACCATCCAGGCCGTTCACGCCCAGGCCGGACGGCTCGACCAAGTCCTGGCCAGCGCTCCCAAACGCTTCGTCGTCGGACCGGGCGCACCGTGGCGCTCGGGAGTCTCCCGGGTGGCCACCGACCAGCGCAGCGGGTCATGGTCCGGCATGCTCACCATCCCGATCGAGGGTTCGCCGGTCGGGCTGCGCGTCACCCGCAGCGAGGGCATGGTGGTCACCCAGGACACCGACGGCCGCATCGTCATCGGGCTGCGTGACTCCTACGGCGTCGGCCCTCACGCCGGCGCCGGCACCAAGACCACGTTCGACCAGCTGCCGCAGCGGTGGCAGGACAAGCTCAACCGTGCCTACGGCGAGATCGAGGCGAGTGCGATCATCGGTTACGTCAAGCGCTATTCGTTCTCCTCGGTCGACGACGCGCAGGACTTCGTCGACGATCTCTACGGCACCACGATCACCGGACGACTCGCCGCCGTCGCGCGCGACACCGCGGGCTACTTCGCCGGCCCGGCTGCCGACCTTGGTCCGGTGCACGACCGGCTCACCGGGCGTGCGCCGGACGAGATCGCGATCAGTGTGGGCCTCACGGCCAAGGGATCGTTGGACGCGGGACTGCAACCGGTGCTCGCCGATCGTGCCTCGGCGTCCGGAGCCATCAGCGGGGTGTACACCAACCGGGCCGACGGCGCGACCGCCGTGGGATGGCTGTACGAGACGGAACAGAAGACCGGCCTGACCGCGGGATACGACACGACACTTCTCGGCCGTTCCCGCACTGTGCTGCACCGTACCGACTACGACCCGTCTGGCGAGCCCACCCAGTACGTGCGACAGGTGACGACGGTTGGCGACTACGAGCACCGCCTCGGCACCAACGGGGCGTACGTGGGCGTTAGGGAGCTGCCCACAGGTATCGCCGGTGGCCACGTCAAGGGCGACGTCGAGAGTGCGGTCCGGCGGGTCGAGACCACCACTCTCGACCTCGACGAGCCGGAGAACCGCAGTGCCTTCGACGCAGCCGGCCAGGGGCGCCCCGGGTCGACCGGCGACGCCGCTCTCCGCGAACGGCTGGCCACGGCCGGCGTCGAGACAGTACGCGAGTACGACCTCGACCGGCAGGTAGGGGAGGGGTCGGGAAGGATCCTCGGTTTCGGCGCCAAGGCCGGCCCTCAGGTCGAGCAGCAGCACCTCGTCGACTCCTGGTACGTCGACCCGCAGGGGCGCCAGCGACCCGTCCCAGCCGACCCGCGACTGCCCGGCGCCGGAATCATCGACGTGCCCAACCCGAGCGAGCCGGCGGTCTGACGGGCGACGTGCTCGCTGTCAGCCCTCCAGGATGTCGGAGACCCCCTCCATGACGTCGGAGACCGCGGAGCGCACGCCGTCCCCACTGCGGGCGTCCTGACGGCGATACTCATCGGCGCCGAGGCTCAGTGTCCCGGCGAGGTATGCGGCATCCGCCGCCGAGGACCGCACGCGGGCCTCGATGTCGGTCTCCGCGAAGCGAGCCACGATCCGCTCGACGAGCGAGGAGTGCGTCACGGCGCCGAATGCGCCACGGGCCGGAACTCGCAGGCCAGACGTCTGCAGTGTCCGCCCTGCCTCCTCGGCCACCCGCGACATCTGGACGAGGTCGTCGTGGACGACCTCCAGCTGATCACCACTCATCGACCACTCCTCGAGCTCGGGCTCCGCCGTGGACCACTCCATCGTGGCGTCTCGAGCAGATCCTCCGAAACGGCGGTTGTACCCATATCGTCTCGCTACGAGCGTTCTGCGCAGTGCCGCAGGGGACTACCCGACGGCGGCGCCGGCGGGAGTGCCGGTCCGCACAGGTCTCCCGTGCGGCCGGGCGCGTGCGATCGGCGACGCGTTACAGGCGACTCGACGGGCTCTGGGTCAGCGACTGTCGCGCCGGAACTGTCCGGGTGTCACGTGCACGTACTGCTTGAACACCCTGGTCAGGTGTGCCTGATCGCTGAAACCGGTGCGGACCGCGACCTCGGCGATCGGCTGGTCGCCGACGAGCAGGTCCTTGGCTCGCTGCACCCGCAGACCGGTCAGGTAGCGGTGCGGCGTGGTCCCGGTATGGCGGCGAAACGCTCGCAGGACGGAACGCGGATGAAGCCCGGTCAGTCGCCCGAGGTCGACGAGGGAGTGGTCCTGTTCGAGTTGGTCCGCGATACGGTCCTGGACCAGTCGGACGGCGCGGTGCTCGCGGCCGGTGACAGCCGCCGCGGACCTCGGAGACACCAATGCGACGAGCGCGGACAGCAGGTCGAGCACGGTCGTCTGTCTGGCGAGGAGCGGCGCTGTGTCGCGCATGGACCGCTCGACGGCATCCACCCGGCGCGCCATCTCGGTGGCAGCGGCCGGCGTGTCGAGCAGTCCGGGTGCGAACCGTGGCGGCTGCGCGTCATCCAACCACGTCCACGTCTCGGCGCCGATGCCGACACATCGGCCGTAGGTGCCATTCAGCCCGTCGGCGTCGAAGGTCCCGGCGAACACCTCGCCGGGCGCTTGGAGGAACACCGAGCCCGTGGCGTCGCTGAGCCGCAACGCCTGGTGGCCGAAGCGGACATCGCACCGGCCCGGGCCGTTGACGACCACGCGGAGGTCCGGCACCGGGGCGGGCGGAAACTCGAGCCCGACCGGCGAGCTCTTGACTCCGAGCTCCACGCCGGGCAGGTCCGGCGGTCGCCACACGGTGGTACGGTCGGACGTCGAGCGCGGGGTGGTTGGCCTCATCGGCAGCGGGGTGGTCGACGTCATCGGTCAATTGTCCTCGCGATCCTCGCGATCAGCCACTCAACAGCGGTGGCGAGTGCCGGCAGCAGCGCGACCAGGTCGGCGGTCAGGCCGGGTACCGCCGTCCCACTCGATGAACCGGACGGCCTGCTCGACGAGTTCGTCGACGGGCGTGCTGATGTCGAGGTCGATGCCCGCCTCGTCGGCGCCGAGGTGCTCGAGCGTGGCGAGCTGGCTGTCGACGAGCGCCGCGGGCATGAAGTGTCCGGGCCGGCCGGCCACCCGTGCGGCGAGCACCTCGCGCTCGCCCTCCAGATGGACGAAGACGACGTGCGCCGCACGCTCCCGGAGAAGGTCACGGTACGAGCGCTTGAGCGCCGAGCAGGATGCGACCCCGCCGCTCTCCCGGTGCGCGCCGAGCCAGGCCGCGACGGCACGCAGCCACGGCTCGCGGTCGTCGTCGTCCAGCGGGGTACCGGCCGACATCGTGGCGATGTTCTCCGGCGGGTGAAAGTCGTCGGCGTCGGCGAACGGGACGCGGAGCCGCTGGGCGAGGGCCGCGCCCACCGTGGTCTTGCCGGAGCCCGACACCCCCATCGTCACCACGAGGGGCGGGTGGTCGTCGGTGGGCATGGGACGCGACTCCTTCGTCGGCGGGCTCTCGGCGGTGAGGGACGGTCGCGGACCAGGGTGACGCGGGCGTTCAGTCGGCCGAGCGGAGCAGGGCGACGAGGTGCAGCACCCCGAACGGATCCGACACCTCGAGCCGCTCACACGTCCACGCCGGCGGGTCGTCGGCGCCGTGGATGTCGAACGTGGGCGCCGGATCTGGCGCATTCGACCGCAGGTTCCGCGTCATCCGCGTGGTCCGCGCCGCGGTTGACGCCATGGCGCCCGCGGCGACCTGTACAGGCGCGCGGCCGTGGGCCAGGAGGTCGGCGGCGAGCGCGGCGTCCAGCGCGAGCAACGCGGCGGGGTCGGCGTCGCGCAGCGCGGCGGTCAGCGCCTCGTCGAACGCGAGCGCCCGCTCGTCGAGATGACCGGGCGCCTTCTCGCCCCGCCGTGCGCTGCCGTCGGCCACCACCACGAGCGCGGATGACGCCCTGCCGGTCCCGTGCGCGGATGACGTTCCGCTGGTGGCGAGTTCACCTCCCATGACGCGGCATTCGGTGGGTGAGGCGTCCCACGGGACGAGCACAAGCGCGTTCGGGGGGTGTTCTGGAGGCGGAGCCCCCCGAAGGACATCATCCGCTCGCGCCCCTGCGAGGGAGAGCAGATGCTCGCCGACCCGCTGGCCGAGCGGCGCCATCGAGTGCCGCGGCTCACGGTCGGTGGCCGCGACGACGACGACGCGGTCGGCAGCGGCGACCGCTGCGCGCACCACCGTGGCAGCCGCCGCACGCAGCTCGGCGAACGCGTCGACCCGCCCGGTGTAGCGCGGCAGAAGTGCCGGCGCCGAGGGCACCACCGCGACCGCGGTGATCACGCGAGGCCCCGAACCGTGCGGGCGGGTGGGAGGTCGCCGGCGATGACCGACACCATGTCGAGCACCTGCCGAGTCTCGACCACCTCGTGCACCCGGTACACGTGCGCGCCGAACCAGGCCGAGATCGCCGTCGCGGCCAGGGTGCCCGTGAGCCGTTCTCCGACAGGGAGATCGAGAGACTCTCCGACGAAGTCCTTGTTCGACAGCGACACCAGGACGGGCCATCCGGTCGCCACCAGCTCCGGCAGCCGGCGAGTCGCCTCGAGCGAGTGCCAGGTGTTCTTGCCGAAGTCGTGGGCGGGGTCGACAACCACCTGGTCACGCGGCACGCCCATCGACACGGCGCGTTCGGCCTGGGCGGTCACCGACGCGATGATGTCGGCCACGACGTCGTCGTACTCCACGCGGTGCGGGCGGGTCCGCACGGCCTGGCCGCCGGTGTGAGTGCAGATCAGGGCGGCGCCGAACTCGGCTGCCACAGTGGGTAGCTCGGCATCCGCCCCGCCCCAGGCGTCGTTGATGACGTCGGCGCCGGCCGCGCAGACGGCGCGCGCTACCTCGGCCCGCCAGGTGTCGACGCTGATGGTCAGGTCGGGGTGCTCGTGCCGGACCCGCTCGACGAAGCCGACGACCCGGCGCATCTCCTCGGTGGAGTCGACCTCCACCCCCGGGGCGGCCTTGATGCCGCCGATGTCGATCAGGTCGGCGCCCTGCGCCACGACCTCGCGCACCCGCTCGACAGCGGCATCCTCGGCCCAGGTGAGCCCCTTGTCGTAGAACGAGTCGGGGGTGCGGTTGACGATCGCCATCACCAGTCGCGCGTTCTCGTCGTACTCGCGCTGTCCCAGCCGGAACCTCATCCGCGCCCCTTCGGCCCGGCCACGCTCCCTGCCGCCGCACGCTGGATGCGAAGCGAGTCGTCCGGTGGGGCGGCTCGCCCCAGGTCGGGGTCGCCGCCACCCGCCTCGCGCCGCCGGGCGGCGAGGCGCTCGACGTACCCAGCGACCGACACGGCCGGTGGGCGCTCGGCGACGTCGACTCGGCGTAGCCGCGGCACGAATCCTGTTGGTGTGGAGTCGAACTGGCGAAGCTCGATCATGCCCGACGTCGCCTGGTCGAGCTGTCGGTCGACCCGCGCCTCGACGGCAGCCATCACCTGCACCGCCATCGGGCCGAGCGTGTCGTGGCGGTGATGGCGATGCGCACGCCGCCCCAGGTCGACCTGGGCGATCGCCTCGGGCCCGTGCCGGTCGCAGACGTCGACCAGGGCTGCCACCTCGACGCCGTAGCCGACCGGCACCGACAGCTGCTCGAACACCGACCGGCGGATCGCCCACTCCCCGGCGAGTGGCTGCACCAGCGAGCCGAGCGCGGGCCGGTGCAGCGCCAGCAGGGGGCGCGCCACCAGCTCGGTGACCCGTCCGCCGCGTTCGGACTCCTGCCCCTGCGCGTCGAGCAGCGGCCGGTCGTACACCGCCTTGACGAGCGCCACCCCGGGATCGGTGAGCAGCGGTCCGAGCAACCCGCTGACGAAGTGCGGCCCCCACTCGAGCAGGTCGGAGTCGAGGAACACCAGCACGTCGCCCGTCGTGGCGTGCAGCGACTTCCACAGCGCCTCACCCTTGCCCTGCGCCACGCCGAGTCCCGGCAGCACCTCGCTCGCTGCATGCACGGTGGCGCCGGCCGCCCGGGCACGCTCCGCGGTGGCGTCGACCGAGTCCGAGTCGATGACGACCAGCTCGTCGACGAGCGGCACGTCATCCACCCAGGCCCGCCGCACCTCCGCGACGACCGTGCCGACGGTGCTCTCCTCGTCCCGGGCCGGGATGACGACACTCACGCGGGTGCCGCCCTTCGCAGCCACCAGCCCCTCGGCCGACCACGTCGTCCATGGCAGCACGTCGTGCGGCCCGGGCCGGTCGGTCACGCCGACACCCTACGTCGTGCACCGCTAACCGATCGCAGCCTTCGACAGACGCTCAGCCGCTACCGGTCGCAGCGCTTCCCGGCCGGTACGACGTGGCGAGCAGCGCTCCTGCCGCCAGCGCCCCACCGGCGGCGGCGACCACCGCCCACACCGGCCCGGCCAGATCGAGCCCGACCACCGCGTCGAGCGACCAATCCCCAGGCCCCACCGACACCAGCCCGACCGCGACCATCGCGACGAGGACGACGTACTCCCAGCCACCGGCGAAGACGAAGTACCCCTTGCCCCGGTGGTCGGTGAGCGCCGCGACCGTCATCAACCCGACGAATGCCATCCCCGCCAGGCCGGTGAGCAACCCCAACGTCACCAGCACGCCCGCACCGATCTCGGTGGCCGCGGCCACGCGGGCGTGCAGCCACCCGGGCCGCAGTCCGAGTGAGTCGAACCAGCCCGCCGTGCCGCTCAGCCCACCTCCGCCAAACATCTTGTTCCAGCCGTGCACCACGAGCATCGGGCCGAGCGCCAGCCGCACGACGAGCATCCCCAGGTCGACTCCAGCATCCATGGCCGCCACTGTACGAAAGGACCTCGGTCGACCCGGCGCCCGCGGCCGGGCCGGGCTCGGGTCGGAGGTCGTGCTGCGCCCCGGCGATGGCACTCGCGACCACTGTCCCGGAGACGGCGATACCGGATGACGGCCTGAGCCGTAGCGGATGACGGCCGGAAACGCCCGCGCGTCGCGGCTCCGTCATGGCTACCGTTCCGCTGGTGACGACCAGACCGATGCAGCGGGGAACCGACGCGTGAGCATCTCGATCCGACCCGCCCGTCCCTCCGACCGCGACACCGTGCTGAGGCTGGCGCTCGACAACCGCATGTTCGCGGCTGACGAGCTCGACGGTCTCGGAGCAGCCTTCGACGACGCCGGTGCTGACGGCGCCGACGAGCACCGTTGGGTGGTGGCCGAGGACGACGGTGACGTGGTGGGCGCGGCGTACTGGGCACCCGAGCCGTTCGCCGACCGTGTGTGGAACCTGTACTTCATCGCCACGGCACCTGATCGCCATGGCGCCGGCGCCGGCTCCGCGCTGGTCGACCACATCGAGTCCACGCTCCGCGCTCTCGGCCCGGAGCAGGCCCGCGTCCTGCTGGTCGACACGTCGAGCACCGACCAGTACGACGGCGCGCGCCGCTTCTACACCGGCCGGGGATTCGCCGTGGAGGCGCGTATCCGCGAGTTCTACGGCGAGGGCGACCACAAGGTGACGGTCTGGAAGCGCGTCGACGAGTGACCGGCTGGACGTGCCTCGACCCGCGGTCCTGAACCTCCTGCACTCGGGTCACCAGCTTTTCAGGCGTGGCGCAGGACGCCGCCGGCGAGCGGGCCGCGCGGCGCGTCATCCGGCACGGCCCCGGAGCTTGCCGGGTCGGTCGTCAGTGCGGAGTGGGCTGGAGCTCGCGCACTCCGGGCAGGACCTGCTCGGCGAAGGTGCGCAGGAACCGCTCCTGGTCGTGGCCCGGGCCGTGCAGCACGAGATGGTCGAACCCGAGGTCGGTGTAC
>JBOFBK010000182.1:0-1221 GCA_051645525.1 Dermatophilaceae bacterium
TCAAGCGCGGCGGGCACGACTACCGCAAGGTGTACGCGGCCTACCGGGCCGCGCTCGAGCACACCGGCCAGCCCACCGTCATCCTCGCCAAGACGATCAAGGGCTACGGCCTCGGGCAGAACTTCGCCGGGCGCAACGCCACCCATCAGATGAAGAAGTTCACCCTGGAGGACCTCAAGGCGTTCCGCGACTCGTTGAACATCCCGATCAGCGACGACCAGCTCGAGAAGGATCCCTACAGCGCGCCCTACTACCACCCGGGCGAGGAGAACGACGTCATCGAGTACGCGCTCGAGCGGCGGGACAAGCTCGGCGGCGGGGTGCCCGAGCGCCGGGCCCGCCACATCCCGGTGCACCTGCCCGACGACTCCGCGTACGCCCAGGTGCGCAAAGGCTCGGGCAAACAGTCGGTGGCCACGACCATGGCGTTCGTGCGGCTGCTCAAGGACCTCATGCGCGACAAGGAGTTCGGCCGCCGCATCGTGCCGATCATCCCGGATGAAGCGCGCACGTTCGGCATGGACAGCTTCTTCTCGACGATCAAGATCTACAACCCGCACGGGCAGCGGTACACCCCGGTCGACGCCGAGCTGATGCTCGCCTACCGCGAGGCCACCGACGGGCAGATCCTGCACCTCGGCATCAACGAGGCGGGGTCGGTGGCGGCGTTCACCGCTGCCGGGTCGTCGTACGCCACGCACGGCGAGCCGATGATCCCGGTGTACGTCTTCTACTCGATGTTCGGGTTCCAGCGCACCGGCGACTCGATCTGGGCGGCCGCCGACCAGATGACGCGCGGCTTCCTCATCGGGGCCACCGCGGGCCGCACCACGCTCACCGGCGAGGGGCTGCAGCACGCCGACGGCCACTCACCGTTGCTCGCATCGACCAATCCCGCTGTCGTGCACTACGACCCGGCGTACTCGTACGAGCTGGCGCACATCGTGCAGGACGGCCTGCACCGCATGTACGGCACCGACGAATCGCTCACCGACGACGAGCGCAACGTCATCTACTACCTCACGGTCTACAACGAGCCGATGCTGCAGCCGGCCGAGCCCGCCGACCTCGACCGCGAGGGCCTGCTGCGCGGCATGTACCTCGTGGCCGAGGGGTCCGCCGACGGGCTGCCCGAGGGGCCACCGCGGGTCCAGCTGCTCGCCTCCGGCGTCGGCCTGCCGTGGGCGCTCGAGGCCCAGGAGCTGCTGCGCAACGACTGGC
>JBOFBK010000183.1:0-1721 GCA_051645525.1 Dermatophilaceae bacterium
ATCCGCCGACGACCTACTGGCCGTTGCTCCCACACCGATCGAGCGCGCCGATCGCCTGGCGGTCGCGCTCGGCCTGAGCGCTGGGCAGCTGTGGGTCAAGCGCGATGACCTGACCCGGGTCGGCGCCGGGGGCAACAAGGCCCGCAAGCTGCACCGGCTGTTCATCGATGCCCAGGCGCACGGCAGCGACCTGGTCCTCACCGGTGGAGGACCGCAGAGCAACCACTCCCGGCAGACGGCCGCGGCCGCCGCAAGGCTGGGGATGCCGTGCCACCTGGTTCTGGCCGGTGACGCACCCGAGCGGCCGTCCGGCAACCTCGTGCTCAACGCCCTGCTGGGAGCTGTCGTCACCTGGTCTGGGGCGACGTCGCTGGTGGCGGTCGACGACGCCCTCGCCGAGCAGGAACGTCGGCTGCGCGCCGCCGGGCATCGGCCGTACCTCATCCCTGTCGGCGGGACCAGCCCTGTCGGAACCCTGGGCAGCGTGTCAGCCGCCCGGGAGATTCTCGAGGACCTGCCGGATGCCGCCCTCGTCGTCACCGCGACCGGCAGCGCCGGCACCCACGCCGGGTTGGCGGTCGGGTTCGGCGACCACGGTCGGGTCTGGGGCGTCAACATCGGCGCGTACGCCGACGCCGCCCAACGGGTCGGCGTGATGGCCCGCGAGGCGGCCACCCTTGCCGGGATGCCGCCGCCAGCAGGCACCCCACAGGTCGACGAGCGTTTCACGCCGCTCGGCTACGGCACCCCGACCACCGGCGTGCTCGCTGCCCTGCGGCTGGCTGCCCGCGCCGAGGGGCTCGTACTGGACCCGGTCTACACCGGCAAGACCCTCGCCGGACTGAGCGAAGCCCTGGCAGACGGATCGCTGCGCCCTGATGGCCCGGTCGTGTTCATGCACACCGGCGGCCTGCCCGGTCTGCTCAGTGCGAAGTACGAGTCCTTCGCCGGTGCGGCCGGATGAGCCAGGGAGATACCCCGCCGGCCGGCCTGGTGGAGGTCGATGAGCTCGAGATCCTCATCCTCGCCGACAACTTGACCGACATCACGCTGCCCGACCGCGGGCCCGCCCGCCGCCCACCCCTCGGGGAGCTGCCAGACCAACCCTCTCCGATCAACGACAGCGGGCGCGTCACCGACCCGTTGGTCGCCGAGCACGGTTTCGGCGCGCTGGTCACCGCCCGCGCTGGTGACACGCGACGGACCCTGCTGTTCGACGCCGGAGGCAGCCCTCGCGGACTCGTGGAGAACGCCCGACGGCTGCAGATCGACCTGGGCACCGTCGAGGCCATCGTCCTGTCGCACAACCACTTCGACCACACCGCCGGCCTGGCTGGGCTGGTCGCCGTCCTTGGCCGTCACGGCGTCCCTGCGTTCGTGCATCCACACTTCTGGCGCCAGCGGCGCATCACACTCCCGGGCCAGAGTGCCACCGTCCTGCACAGCCCGAGCCGTGCCGGGATGCGCGACGCCGGCTTCAGCCTGACCGAGGACGACCGGCCGCAGTTGCTGTTCGCCGGCGCGGGCTTGCTCACGGGTGAGGTTCCGCGTCGCACATCGTTCGAGCTCGGTATGCCGCAGCAGGAGGCGTACCTCGACGGGAGGTGGCAGCCGGACCCGAACACCGCCGACGAGCAGGCCTTGGCCTTCCTCGTCAAGGGTCATGGCCTGGTTGTCCTCGTCGGGTGCAGCCACCCCGGCCTGATCAACATCGTTCGGGC
>JBOFBK010000184.1:0-1594 GCA_051645525.1 Dermatophilaceae bacterium
CCCCGAACCCGTTCACCCCGCGAAGCCCGGACGCAGCGCGTGGAGCAACCCACGGATCGGCTGTGAGCAACCACCCCGGTGGCCACGCTCGACCTCAGACCCGTGCAGCCCGCTCCTGCCGAAACACCGTCCTGCGGTACCCAACCCGCGAATATCAGACTGACCGCGCGTCGAACACGACACGCCGCCCCGGCCACCCGCCCGCGTGAACGACGAGGCGCCGCCGAGCACCCCGCCCGGCGGCGCCTCACCCTGCCCACTTGACAGGAAAGACCTACATATCAGCCGGGGCCGTGGTGGTGGATGGGGCCCTCGGTGTCCTGCAGCCGCCGCCCTGCGCCGCCCCACTGCGTCGCGACGATCTCGGCGGCGATCGAGACGGCGGTCTCCTCGGGCGTACGGGCGCCGAGGTCGAGCCCGATCGGCGAGGAGAGCCGGGCCAGCTCGTCATCGGTGACCCCTGCCTCACGCAACCGGGCGACCCGGTCGTCGTGGGTGCGCCGCGACCCCATCGCGCCCACGTAGGCGAGGTCGGGCAGGCGCAGCGCCTGCTCGAGCACCGGCACGTCGAACTTGGGGTCGTGGGTGAGCACGCAGACCACGGTGCGGGCGTCGACCCGGCCGGCCTCGACCTCAGCGGCGAGGTACCGGTGCGGCCACTCCACGACCACCTCGTCGGCGGCGGGGAACCTCGTCGTCGTGGCGAACACCGGGCGCGCGTCGCACACCGTGACGTGGTAGCCGAGGAACGCGCCGACGTGCGCGACCGCCGCGGCGAAGTCGATGGCGCCGAAGACGAGCATCCGCGGGCGTGGCGCGAAGGCGTTCACGAACACCCGCATGCCCTCGCCGCGGCGCTCTCCGTCGGCGCCGTAGGTGAGGGTCTCGGTGCGGCCGAGCGCGAGGAGGCCGCGAGCGTCGTCCGTGACCGCCGCGTCGGCACGCGGGGACCCGAGGCCACCGGTGCCGGATGGCGAGACGGTCCCGGTGCCGGATGACGAGGCGCCGTCGGCGCCGGGCGCGACCCGCTCCTCCGGCCGGATGACGAGGCGGCGCCCGAGGCGCCCGGGATCGGGATGGTCGATAACCGTGGCGACGGCCACCGGGCGACCGGCGGCCACGTCATCCGCGATCTCGCCGAGCTCGGGGAAGGTTGTCGGAGAGACCGGTTCGACGAACACGTCGAGGATGCCGCCACACGTGAGCCCGACCGCGAAGGCGTCGTCGTCGGACACCCCGTACCGCTGCAGCACCGGCCGGCCGCTCGACACCACCTCGCCACCGAGCTCGTAGACCGCACCCTCGACGCAGCCACCGGACACCGAGCCGACCGCCTCCCCGCCCGGCCCGACGAGCATCGCCGCGCCCGGCGGCCGAGGCGCGGAACGGAACGTCGCCACGACCGTGCCGACCGCGGTCGTGCGCCCGTCGCGCCACCAGCCCACCAGCTCGGGAAGCACGTCACGCACGCGCCACCACCTCCGTCAGCTCCTCGAACGCGGCCATCGAGTGCCCCGCGACGAAGTCGTCGACATGGGGCAGCACAGCCATGATGCCGCCCTGCACCGGCTCGTAGCCCGCCTTCCCCCGATGC
>JBOFBK010000185.1:0-1075 GCA_051645525.1 Dermatophilaceae bacterium
AGGCGAACCAGAACTTCCTCGAGCTCCAGGAGGAGCTGACCTCCACCGAGGACCGCATCGCCTCGGCCCGCCGGTACTACAACGCTACGGTGCGCGACCTCAACACCAAGGTCGAGACGGTGCCGTCGAACATCATCGCCGGCATGTTCTCGGTCGGCCGGGCGGAGTACTTCGAGGCGGTCGGCGAGCAGCGCGAGGCACCGCGGGTCGACTTCGGCCAGCGCGGCGACACCTCGTTGCCCTGAACCGCAGCTCCTGGCCCGGTGCCTCGCGTTGGGGCGGCGGATGACGGGCGCCTCCTTCTGGAGTTGCGCCCCGCCATCCGCCCATCGATCCTGTGCGGTCATCGCACCGCTCGGCTAGGCAGGGCGGTCGCGCTCGACCAGATCTATCCCGCCGTCGCTGGTACGCAGACGTGCTGCCTTGAGCTCGCCAGCCAGACCTGAGTCGACCTCGACGACGATCGTGCCGTCGTCGAGTGACGCACGCAGCGCGTGGTGCCCGTGAGAGATTCGCTTGTCGTCCACGACGACACCGTCGACGACGAGTCGCAGCCGGTTGGTGATGACGCGCTTGTCCACGACGAGCTCGATGTCGTGCCGGCCATGGGTTGTTCCGTACCGCTTCGTGCGGTAGCCGTAGTAGGGCTTTACCACTGCTCTCAACTCCTCCGTGGATCCGGTTCGATCGCGTTGTGCGACAGGCGAATCCTCGATGGCTGAGACTCTGCCGGGCCGCCTAGACCCGAGGAACCGCCTCCAGGCGGAGTGCATCTCCGCCCCGGGGTGGATCGTGGCTCCTCTGATATCGGCGTGAATGGTCGGTTCCACCGGCAGGCGGGGCGCCGCCGCTGCCGGTCCATCGGTCGGCGGACGGGCGGTGCATCGAGAAGGCCTCGCGGCGTCATCCGGGAGGTGCGAACGACGCCGAGCCGTGAGGGTCCGTTACTCCCGTCTACTGCCCTCGCTCTCGGGGTTCTACGGGGTCTGTCACGAGCAGTCCGAGGTGGGTGGCGACGGCTGCCATCGTCGCGTCGTGTGTCGCCACCGCGACCGGTTCTCCGATCAGCAACGCC
>JBOFBK010000186.1:0-1871 GCA_051645525.1 Dermatophilaceae bacterium
AGATGAACCGGATGACGCAGTTCAAGGACAAGACCGCCCGCGGCCAGAACGCCAACGTCGGCCTGTTCACGTACCCGGTGCTCCAGGCCGCCGACATCCTCATGTACGACGCCGCCTACGTGCCGGTGGGCGAGGACCAGCGCCAGCACGTCGAGATCACCCGCGACCTCGCCGAGCGGGTGAACTCGCGCTTCGGGCCGCTGCTCACCGTGCCCGAGCCGTACATCGTCAAGGAGTCGGCGAAGATCATGGACCTGCAGGAGCCGACCGCGAAGATGAGCGGCTCCACGTCATCCGACAAGGGCCTGATCCTGCTCGGCGATGACGCCGGCGGCATCGCCAAGAAGATCCGCTCGGCCGTCACCGATGTGGGCGGCGAGGTGCGCTACGACCCCGAGACCAAGCCGGGGGTCTCGAACCTCCTCGTCATCCACTCGCTGCTGTCCGCGACGCCGCTGCCCGAGGTCGAGGCCCGTTTCGCCGGTGGCGGCTACGGCGACCTCAAGAAGGAGGTCGCCGAGGTGGTGGTCGAGGCGGTAGGGCCGTTCCAGCAGCGCATGGCCGAGCTGCTCGACGACCCGGCCGAGCTCGACCGGGTGCTCGCCGACGGAGCCGACCGTGCGCGGAGTGTCGCCGAGGCCACCACGGCTCGGGTCCGCGATGCGGTCGGCCTGCTCGCTCCCACCCGGTAGGGTCCGGTCCCATGTCAGTGCACGGCGTCGCCGTCACCATCCCGGAGCCCTGGGGCAGCGAGCTCCAGCAGGCCCGCAAGCAGTTCGGCGACCCGATGGCCGACGCCATCCCGCCGCACGTCACGCTGCTGCCGCCCACCTCGCTCGAGCCCGACCTGGTCGGGGAGTTCTACCGGCACCTCGAGAGCGTCGCGGCGTCGATGCCGGTCTTCGACGTCGTGCTGGCCGGTACGGGCACGTTCCGCCCGGTGTCGCCGGTGGTGTTCGTGCAGGTCTCGCGCGGTATCTCCCAGTGCGAGCTGCTCGAGAAGGCGGTGCGTTCGGGCCCGGTGGAACGGCATCTCGACTTCCCGTACCACCCGCACGTCACGGTCGCGCACCACCTCGACGACCCGGCACTCGACCGTGCTTTCGAGCAGCTCGCCGACTTCCGGTGCCAGTTCCGGGTGTCCGGTGTGGAGCTCTACCAGCACGACACCGACGGCGTCTGGCGCGTGATCAGCTCGTTCCCGCTCGGGAACCGTCAGGGCTGAGCGGCGGTCACGGCCCGGTAGTGGCCCACCAGCTGGTCGACCAGCACCGGCCAGGTTCGGGCCGACACCGCGTGCCGGCCGGCCGCGCCCATCCGCTCGCGCAGCCCGCGGTCGCCCACCAGCGCCGTCACGCAGTCGCCGAGCCCGCCGAGCCGGTCGGGGTCGAAGAGCAGCCCGGTGCGCCCGTGCTCGACCAGGTCGAGCGGGCCTCCGCGGGCCGGGGCCACCACGGCAAGGCCGGATGCCGCCGCCTCCTGGAGCGTCTGTCCGAACGTCTCCCGGGTCCCCGGGTGCACGAATACGTCGAGCATGGCGTAGGCGTCGGCCAGAGCCGCCCCGGTGCGCTGGCCGAGCAGCACCGGGGGCCGGTTCGGCCGCCCCGGCATGGTCGCCACCGCCTCGGCGAGCCGGATCGCGGTGTCGACCCGGCTCGGGCCGTCCCCGACCACGACCAGGCGGGTCCCGGGGATGCGCGCGACCTCCTCGAGCCGGCCCAGCTCCTTCTCCGGCGCCAGGCGCCCGACGTACCCGAGAAGCACCTCGCCGTCGGGAGCGAGCTCGGCCCGGGCGGCACCGACCCCGGCGCGGCGCTCCGGGTGGAACAGCACCGAGTCCACACCGCGCCCCCAGCGGGCGGTGTCACGGA
>JBOFBK010000187.1:0-2894 GCA_051645525.1 Dermatophilaceae bacterium
CGTGATCCGGGTCGGGGGCGCTTGACGTCGTGGGGCTGCGAGCACCGTCGGGGTAGCGATGACGTGGAAGTCGGCGCAGGGCGCGGACATCTCTCCGTCCTGCGCCGACTTCCGCGCCCCGACGACACCCGCCGTGCCCGAGTGCACCTGACGCGTCGACATCCGCATCACGGACAGGACGCGTCGCGTCTGGTGCGTCTGGTGCGTCCGGTACGGCCAGGCGAGGCGGCCGACGATGCCATCCGGATCGGGCGTCGCATGATCTTGAATGATTCAAGATGATGCGAGAGGGTAGATGACGTGCCCTCCCACGACGAGATCGAGCGGATCCTGCGTTCCGCCGAGCTGCGGGTGACACGGCCCCGGGTCGCCGTGCTCGACGCCGTGTACCGGCACGCGCACGCCGACACCGACGAGATCATCGCCGCCGCGCGGCACGCCCTTCCTGCGGTGTCCCATCAGGCCGTCTACGACGTGCTCAAGGTGCTTCATGCCGAGGGCTTGGTGCGGCGCATCCAGCCCGCCGGCTCGGTGGCCCGGTACGAGGCGCGAGTCGGTGACAACCACCACCACGTGGTCTGCCGCAGCTGCGGCACCATCGCTGATATCGACTGCGCGGCGGGCTCGACCCCCTGCCTCACGGCATCCGACGATCGTGGTTTCGCTATCGACGAAGCCGAGGTCGTCTACTGGGGCACCTGTGCGGCGTGTCGGCGAGCCGCGTCGTCCCCATGATCCTCACCACCGTAAAACCCCTGTCGGACAATGTGATCGGAGAGAGATTGTGAGTGACCCACAGCAAGGCGTGACCACGCAGGGCAGCGAGAGCGAGAACCCCGCCCTCGACGCCCCCACGCCGAGCGCCCACCGACCGCGCACCAACCAGGACTGGTGGCCGAACCAGCTCGACCTGTCGGTGCTGCACAAGCATCACCCGGCAGGCGACCCCATGGGTGCCGGCTTCGACTACGCCGCCGAGATCGCCGGCCTCGACGTCGACGCACTCAAGGCCGACCTCGTGCAGGTGATGCGCACCTCGCAGGACTGGTGGCCGGCGGACTTCGGGCACTACGGGCCACTCTTCATCCGGATGAGCTGGCACGCGGCCGGCACGTACCGCGTCGAGGACGGCCGCGGCGGCGGCGGCTCCGGCCAGCAGCGCTTCGCCCCGCTGAACAGCTGGCCCGACAACGGCAACCTCGACAAGGCCCGCCGCCTGCTCTGGCCGGTGAAGCAGAAGTACGGCAAGCAGGTCTCGTGGGCCGACCTGTTCGTGCTGGCCGGCAACGTCGCCATCGAGGACATGGGCCTGCCCACCTTCGGGTTCGCCTTCGGCCGCGCCGACGTGTGGGAGCCCGAGGAGGTGTTCTGGGGGCCTGAGGACACCTGGCTCGGCGACGAGCGCTACAGCGGCGACCGGATGCTCGCCGAGAAGCTCGGCGCGGTGCAGATGGGTCTCATCTACGTCAACCCGGAGGGCCCGAACGGCGAGCCCGACCCGCTGAAGTCGGCGCGCGACATCCGCGAGACGTTCGCCCGGATGGCGATGAACGACGAGGAGACCGTGGCCCTCATCGCCGGCGGCCACACCTTCGGCAAGGCGCACGGCGCCGGCGACCCCGACCTGGTCGGTGCCGAGCCCGAGGGGTGCCCCGTGCACGCGATGGGCCTGGGCTGGACAAGCCTGCACGGCACCGGCAAGGGCCGCGACGCCATCACCAGCGGGCTCGAGGTCACCTGGACCCAGGTGCCGACGCAGTGGAGCAACAAGTACTTCGAGAACCTGTTCGGCTTCGAGTGGGAGCTCACGAAGAGCCCCGCCGGGGCGCACCAGTGGCAGCCCAAGGACGGAGCCGGCGCGAACACCGTTCCCGACCCGGAGACCGGCGAGCTCACCCGCCCGCCGACCATGCTCACCACCGACCTCGCGCTGCGCTTCGACCCGGTCTACGAGCCGATCTCGCGCCGGTTCCTCGAGAACCCCGACGAGTTCGCGCAGGCGTTCGGCAAGGCCTGGTACAAGCTGCTGCACCGCGACATGGGCCCGGTCGAGCGTTTCCTCGGCCCGTGGGTGCCCGAGGTGCAGCCGTGGCAGGACCCGGTGCCGCCACGGCCCGAGACGCTGATCTCGGATGACGACGTCGCGGCACTCAAGGAGGCCCTCCTCGCCAGCGGGCTCACCGTGCCGCAGCTGGTGCGCACGGCATGGGCGTCGGCGGCGAGCTTCCGCGGCACCGACAAGCGCGGCGGGGCCAACGGTGCCCGGGTGCGGCTGGAGCCGCAGCGCTCGTGGGAGTCCAACGACGCCGCCGAGATCGACACCGTCGTCGCGGCGCTCGAGCGCGTCAAGGCCGACTTCGACGGCCGCGGCGGGGCCACCGTCTCGCTCGCCGACCTCATCGTGCTCGGTGGGTCGGCAGCGGTGGAGAAGGCGGCCCGCGACGCCGGTCACGCGGTGACCGTGCCGTTCCGCCCGGGCCGCACGGACGCCACCCAGGAGCAGACCGACGTCGACTCGTTCCGATACCTCGAGCCGCGCGCCGACGGGTTCCGCAGCTACCTGCGCCCCGGCGAGAAGATCTCTGCCGAGACGCTGCTGCTCGACCGCGCCAACCTGCTCACCCTCACCGCTCCCGAGCTGACCGTGCTGGTCGGCGGCATGCGCGCCCTCGGCGCCAACGTCGGCGACTCCCCGCTCGGCGTGCTCACCGAGCGGCCGGGTCAGTTGACGAACGACGTGCTGCGCACCCTGCTCGCGCCGGGCACCGAGTGGAGCCCGTCGCGCAACGACGAGAACGTCTACGTCGGCCGCGACACCACCACCGGTGAGGAGAAGTGGACCGCGTCGGCGGTCGACCTCGTCATCGGGTCGCACGCGCAGCTGCGGGCGATCG
>JBOFBK010000188.1:0-8634 GCA_051645525.1 Dermatophilaceae bacterium
CGTCGGCGGCGAGCAGGTCGCTGTGCGAGCCGAGCTCGGTCACCCGACCGTCCTCGACCACGGCCACCCGGTCGGCGTCGTGCGCCGTGTGCAGCCGGTGCGCGATCGCCACCACGGTGCGCCCGGTCACCACGGCGGCTAGCGAACGCTCCAGGTGGCGCGCGGCCCGCGGGTCGAGCAACGAGGTCGCCTCGTCGAGCACGAGGGTGTGCGGGTCGGCGAGCACCAGCCGGGCCAGGGCGAGCTGCTGTGCCTGCGCCTCGCCCAGCTCGTGGCCGCCCGAACCGACCACGGTCGCCAACCCCGCCGGCAGCGCCTCGGCCCACTCCACGGCGTCGACCGCCTCGAGCGCACCGCGCAGCTCGTCATCCGAGGCCTCGGGGCGGGGCAGCCGCAGGTTGTCGGCCACGGTGCCGACGAAGACATGGTGCTCCTGGGTGACCAGGGCCACCTCGCCGCGCAGCTCGGCGAGCCCGAGCTCGACGAGCGGCACCTCGCCCACGGTGATCCGGCCGGTGCGCGGGGCGTCGACACCGGCCATCAGCCGACCCAGGGTCGACTTGCCCGCGCCCGACGGGCCGACGATCGCCATCCGCTCGCCGGGCCGCAGGTCGAGCGAGACCCCGTGCAGCACGTCGTGCCCCTCGCGGTAGGCGTACCGCACCTGCTCGACCCGGATGTCGTCACCGGTCGGAACCGCCCCGGTCGCCACCCGGTCGGGCGGCACCTCGGCGATCCCGAGGATGCGCGACATCGATGTGGCGGCGAACTGGATCTCGTCGAGGTTGTCGAGCAGCTCCGCGACCGGATCGAGGATGCGCTGGGCGTAGAGCACGACGGTCGTGGCCGTGGCGACCGGCAGCAGCCCCTGCCAGGTGAGCCAGCCACCCCACAGCACCGCGACGGCGATCGGCGCGAAGAACCCGACCTCGACCCAGGGGTACCACCGCAGCCGGAGACGGGTCGTGTACCGCTCGGCGGTGTGGCACTCGGCGAGCGCGTCCTTCATCCGGCGTCGGCGGGCCGCCTCCAGACCGAGCGCGTCGACCACGGCCAGACCCTCGACCGTCTCCGCGGCCACGCCGTTGAGCCGGGCGTAGGTGGCGTGCTCCCACAGGTACCCCGGGCCGGCGAGCCGGAGGTAGCGGCGGGTGGGCCGCCACACCACGAGCGGGGCCACGAGCAGGGCGAGCGCGGCGAGCGGTGACGCGACCACCGTGGCCACGAGGATGACGGTCACGGTCACCACCGAGACCACCATCGAGGGGATGCCGAACCGGATGACGTAGCTGATCGCGTCGACGTCGTTGGTCGTGCGCGCGAGCAGGTCGCCGGTGCCGGCCCGCTCGACGGTCGACAGCGGCAGGCGCACCGCGGAGGCCATGAAGTCCTCGCGGAGCCGGGCGAACACCCGCTCGGAGAGGACGAAGGAGCTGCGGCGGGCGAGCCAGACCAGGACCGTCTCGGCCAGTACGGCGCCACCGAGCAGCCCGGTGAGCACCTCGACGCGCGTGATCACCGCCTCCCCGGTGGTGACCAGCCCGACGACCTGGCCGACCACCCACGGCCCGGCGAGCCCGACGACCGCCGCGAGCGCGTGGAAGACCAGCACCGGCACGAGTTCGCCGCGATGGTCGCGCAGCAACGCCCTGACGTGCGTGCGCACGGTGCGCATCGAGGCGATGGGAAGGGTGCGGCGCGAGTGGTCGGTGTCGGGGACGGGCGGGTTCACGGCTCGTCCCCGCGGATGACGACCGACCGGTAGGCGGCGTTGCGGCGGGTCAGCTCGCGATGCGTCCCGGAGTCGGTGACCTGCCCGCCGTCGAGGAACAGCACGGTGTCGGCCACCTCGAGCAGCAGCGGGCTGGCGGTGACCACCACGGTAGTGCGGCCGCGGCGGTGCTTGCCGAGCCGCTCGGCGATGCGGGCCTCGGTGTGCGCGTCGACCGCGCTCGTCGGCTCGACGAGCACGAGCACCTCGGGGTCGCGCAGCAGCGCCCGGGCGAGCGCGATGCGCTGCCGCTGGCCACCGGAGAGCGAGCGCCCGGCCTCCTCGAGCGCACCGTCGAGACCGTCGACCGCAGCGAGCGCGTCGCCGGCGTCGGCGGCGTCCAGCGCGGCGAGGCGCGCGTCGTCATCCGGCCCGCCGAGCTCGCCGCGGACCGGGCCGCTGAACAGCCGCGGGTCGCTCTGGCTCACCACCACGTGCTGGCGGATGACGTCGACCGGGAGGTCGTCGATCGCGACGTCGCCCCAGCGGACGCCGTGCCGGCCGGGCACGACCCGGCCGAGCCGCCCGGCGACGGCCGCGGTGTCGTCGGGCCGGGCGGACACCAGCGCCGTCATCCGCCCGGGGTCGACGACGACGCCGGACCGCGGGTCGCGGAGCGCTCCGGCGTGACCGGCCAGGGCTCGCTGCCGATCCGGCCGCGCCGGCGTGCCGCGCGGATGACGGGCGCCGATGTCAGAGGAGTGGCGGTGGTCGGACGAGTGGGCATGGTCGGGGGAGCCGGGCAGGAGATCGCGGTGGCCGGGGGAGCGGGGATGGCTCGGGGCGACCGTCAGGAGGCGGGCGATCCGGCCGGCCGCGACCCGGGTGTCGACGTACTTGTCGGCGGTCTCGACCGCGGTCTGCAGTGGGATGGTGAGGAACGCGGTGTACCCGTAGAACGCCACGAGCTGGCCGGGCGCGATGGCACCGTCGACCGCCAGCCGTGCCCCGAGACCCGTGACCACCAGGACGAAGATGCCGGGCAGCAGCACTTGGGATGCGTCGAGCAGCGCCTGGGTGCCGGCGACCCGGACCCCGGCCGCGCGCACCGCCTGCGACTGGGTGCGGTAGCGCTCCACGAACGCGTCCTCCCCGCCCACGCCGCGCAGCACCCGCAGGCCCGCGACGGTGTCGGCGCCGAGCGCGGTGAGCCGGCCGGCCTCCTCGCGCTGCGCGGCCTGCCGGCGCTGCAGCGGCCGCACGACGAACCCGAGCGACGCCACCAGCAGCGGGCCACCGATCAGCATCACCATCCCGAGGACCACGGACCCGCGCAGCAGGATGACGGCGACCACGACGAACGAGACCACCGCGCCGCAGAACCGCGCGAAGACGTCGAAGCTGTGGCCCATGCGGCCGAAGTCGCTGGTAAAGGAGGTCAGCACTTCCCCGGCCGGCAGCTCCCGGGTGAGCGCCGGCCCGGCCCGCAGCACCGCGTGATCGGCGACCAGGCCCGACCGGAACGACGCGACCAGCCAGTTCTTGACCGCGAACCAGTGTCGCCCGTTGCCGGCGAGCCCGCTCAGCAAGCCCAGGCCCAACACCGCGGCCGACCACAGCAGCAGCGCCCGACCGTCACGCGCCACGATGCCGTCGTCGACCGCTCGCCCGATCGCCGCCGGAACCAGCGCGGCGCTGAGCATCCACACCACCCCGAGGCAGGCCGCGGCGAGCAGGGTGCGCCACTGCCGCCTGGCCAGCCACAGCACCATCCGGTCGGCGTGCGCCGGCGGCTGCTCCCCCGGGCGCACACCGTAGAACCAGTCGGGTCGCACACGCATGACAAGCGCCAGGCTAGGCGGTTAGCTCCGGGTCGGGCGAACGCTTTACCACGGTGACGTAGCCTGAAAGGCGTGCTGCGCACCGCCCTCACGCCGAGGTTCCTCGGCCTGTTCGCGCTGCTCCTCGTGGTACTCGGGTCGTTCGGCTGGCTCGGTCTCTGGCAGCTCGACTCGGCCCGCGGCGACGCTCGGCTCGAGGCCGCTGAGCGCGCCCGGTCCGAGCAGCCGGCCGACCTCACCACCGTGCTCCGCCCGTTCGCGCCGTTCGGTGACGGCATGGGCGGGCGCCCGGTCACGGCATCCGGGAACTACGCCGCCGACGGCCAGGTGCTCGTGCCGGGCCGGCTCCTCGAGGGGCGGGAGGGCTACTGGGTCATCACCCCGTTCGTCGTCGACACGACCGGCGCCAGGCTCGCCGTCCTGCGGGGGTTCGTCACCGCACCGGCGGATGCCGGCCCGCCCCCGAGCGGCCGGCTCACCGTCGCGGGTGGGCTGGCGCCGGGGGAGTCGCCCTCGGACGCGGTGCTGCCCGAGGGGCAGGTCGGGGCGGTCGACCTCTCCCTGCTGGTCAACACCTGGCCCGGCGACCTGTACAACGCGTTCCTGTTCCTCGAGTCCGAGACGCCGGCCACCGGCCCGCAGCTCACCAGGGTTCCGACTCCGCTCCCGCCGGTCGAGGTCGACTGGCGCAATGCGGCGTACGCCGTGCAGTGGTGGATCTTCGCGCTGTTCGCGATCTGGCTCTACCTGCGGATGCTGCGTGAGGAGGCGGCGCGGGGCAGCGCAGGCGACGCCTCGTCATCCGGCCCGATCTCGCACGGCTCGCCCGACCCGGTGGCCGTACTGGCGGTGGACGCTGGGGAGAATGTCGCGCGTGAGCACTCCTGAACCCCTCGGCCCGGATCGCGCTCCCCACGCCGCGGGCGAGGTCGAGACCGGCGCCGTCGCGCCCGACGACACCGACGCCGTGCGGTCGCGGCTGCGCTTCTTCGAGGTCATGGCGTTCGTCGTCGGCGTCGGGCTGCTCGTGCTCGTCGTCGAGGTGGTGCTCACCTACGGGTTCGGGCTCGAGGGCCAGGAGAACCCGCTGTGGTGGTGGCCGCAGCCGCACGGCTTCATCTACATGGTCTACCTCGTCGCCGTGGCCCTACTCGGGTTCACGGCCGGCTGGTCGCTGACCCGGATGGTGCTCGTCATGCTCGCCGGGTGCGTGCCGTTCCTGTCGTTCTGGGTCGAGCGCCGGGTGGCGCGCGACGTGCGCGCTCGCCTCGGCCTCGCCCGCCAGTAGCCTTGCCGGTGTGAGCGACCCCCGAGCCGAGGCCATCGTCCAGCGCCGTCGCGACGAGCGCCCCGAGCACGCGGTGGTTCCGGGCGGTGAGCCGGTGCACCTGGCCGACCGACCGGTCCTGGTGGTCGACTTCGGCGCCCAGTACGCCCAGCTGATCGCCCGTCGGGTGCGGGAGGCGAGGTGCTTCAGCGAGGTCGTGCCGCACACCATGCCGGTCGCCGACCTGCTCGCGAAGAGTCCGGCGGCCGTCATCCTCTCGGGTGGGCCGGCGTCGGTGTACGAGGAGGGCGCGCCGTCGCTCGACCCGGCGCTGGTGGAGGCCGGGGTGCCGGTGTTCGGCATGTGCTACGGCTTCCAGGCGATGGCGCAGGCGCTCGGCGGCCGGGTCGAGAAGACCGGGCTGTCCGAGTTCGGGGCCACGCCGGCCCAGGTGCTCGACACCTCCTCGACGCTGTTCAACGGCCAGCCGTCGGAGCAGTCGGTGTGGATGAGCCACGGCGACGCGGTCGCCGACGCACCGCCGGGGATGACGGTCACCGCCACCACCGCGGGCTCGCCCGTGGCGGGGTTCGAGGACGACGAGCGACACCTCTACGGCGTGCAGTGGCACCCCGAGGTGCTGCACTCCACGTTCGGGCAGCAGGTGCTCGAGAACTTCCTGCTGCGTGGCGCCGGGCTGGCGGGGGAATGGACCCCGGCCAACGTCGTCGAGGAGCTGGTGGGGTCGGTGCGGGCCCGGGTGGGCGCGTCGCGCGTCATCTGCGGGCTGTCCGGTGGCGTGGACTCCTCGGTGGCCGCGGCGCTCGTGCAGCGGGCCGTCGGGGACCAGCTGACCTGTGTGTTCGTCGACCACGGGCTGCTCCGCTCCGGTGAGGCCGAGCAGGTCGAGAAGGACTTCGTGGCGGCCACCGGGGTCGACCTCGTCGTCGTCGACGCGCGCGAGCGGTTCCTCACCGCGCTGGCCGGGGTGAGCGACCCCGAGGAGAAGCGCAAGGTGATCGGCCGCGAGTTCATCCGGGTCTTCGAGCAGGCCGCTCGCGACGTCGTGGGTGCGCATGCCGGCGACGACCACCCGGTGGAGTTCCTCGTGCAGGGCACGCTCTACCCCGACGTCGTGGAGTCCGGCGGCGGCACCGGAACGGCCAACATCAAGTCGCACCACAACGTCGGCGGCCTGCCCGCCGACCTGAGGTTCACCCTGGTCGAGCCGCTGCGGCTGCTCTTCAAGGACGAGGTGCGCCAGGTCGGTCTCGAGCTCGGCGTGCCTGAGGGCATCGTCTGGCGGCAGCCGTTCCCCGGCCCGGGTCTCGGCATCCGGATCGTCGGCGAGGTGACCGCCGAACGGCTCGCGGTGCTGCGCGCGGCCGACGCGATCGCGCGCGAGGAGCTGAGCGCGGCCGGTCTGGACCGCGACATCTGGCAGTGCCCCGTGGTGCTGCTCGCCGAGGTGCGCTCGGTGGGTGTGCAGGGCGACGGCCGCACCTACGGCCACCCGGTGGTGCTGCGGCCGGTCTCCTCCGAGGACGCGATGACGGCGGACTGGGCGCGGGTGCCCTACGAGGTGCTGGGCCGCATCTCCACCCGCATCACCAACGAGGTGCGCGAGGTCAACCGGGTCGTCCTCGACATCACGAGCAAGCCACCGGGAACCATCGAGTGGGAGTGAGCCACAACGCCACCGGATGACGCGGCGCTCCCGTCATCCGGCCGCGCGGTCAGGCGAGCGCGGCGAGCAGGGCGACCAGCACCACCAGGGCGACGACGCCGCCGGCGATGCCGAACAGCGCGGCCGCCCCGCGGCGCTTCTGCTTCGTGAACCCGATGGAGCCGGTGGTGAACTGGTGCCACGGCATCGCGTAGAACACCGGCACCACCTGCCCGGGGGCGACGTCGACGTCGAGGGTGGCCTGTCCGTAGCGGCGCATCCACTGCGAGTACACCTCGACCCGGTTGCGGCCGGCCCACACCGGCACGTCGGTGACACCGAACCGGCTCACCAGCTGGTGACCGTTCACGTGCACCGTCGGCGGCACGATGTTCGTGGTCAGCTCGTTGCCCTGGATCGTCATCCGGATGACGCCCTGCGCCGCCTGCTGGCCCGCGGCCGGCGCGCTCGGATCGCTCATGGTGGCCGACCTTAGCGGGCCGGCGCCTGCGCGGAGGCGTGATGCCGGATGCCGGCCGGATGCCGCCGGTCCCGGTCAGCGGTGGACGGTGACCGTGGTGCCGATCGCGGCGAAGTCGTAGACCCACTTGGCGACGTCGACCGGGAGGTTGATGCAGCCGTGCGACGCGGAGTACCCGAAGGACGTGCGCCACGGCGCGCCGTGCAGCGCGAAACCGCGGTGGAAGAACGAGGTCCAGGGCACGTTCGGCGTCTCGTACCGCGTGCCGTCGGCGTTGTTGCCGCGCATCGTCATCAACGGGCGCTTGTGGTAGACCTCGAACGTGCCGGTGACGGTGGGCTTCTCGGGCGAGCCGTCGACCATCCGGATCGGCCCGCGCACCACGGTGGCGCCCACGTAGGCGGTCATCGTGTGGCTGCCGAGGTCGACGTCGATCCACTTCTCGCCCTCGGCGGCCGGGTAGGCGAGACGCTCGGCGCCGCGGGCGACGCGGCGCTCCCTCCACTCGGCCCGTTGCGTCGTGAACTCGAAGCGGCCGGTCCAGGGCTTGCCGTCGCCGAGCGCGGCGGTGGCCGCGCGGGCGAGCGCGTCGGTGTTGGACACCGTGCGGCCGTCGCGCGGCTCGTCCTTGACGGCGCGGACGGCGCCCGAGGAGTCGACGTAGCGCAGGCCGTCGTCAGGCTCGACCTCGGCGTCCTCCGCCGCCGCCGTCACCCAGGCGCGCACCTTCGCCGCGTCGACGGTGGGGGCGCCCGGGACGCCGTTCGTGGTGGGGATGCTGACCCAGGAGGCCTTCGTGCGGGCCGAGGCGACCCGGCCGTCCCCGTCCCCGTCGGACACCGCGACCTTCCGCGCGACCAGGGCGTTGGCCCGGTCGGCCACCCGTCGGGCCGCCGCGGTGGACACGGCCGGCGCCGCGTCGACGAACTGCACCGTCGTCGTGGCCGAGGACAGCGCAGCACCGGCCGCGACCGCGACGTCTGCCAGGCTCGCCGGGGAGACGGTGCGGCCAGGAGCCGCCGGCGTCACGACGAACGAGGCCTGGTCGGGGGCCAGGCGCACGCTGGCGTTCCGCACCGGCCGGCCCACCTGCCCGACCAGCTCGGCGACCACCGCGTCCATCCGGGCGGCGTCGGTGCGGACGACGGCGTCGACCTCGCGTTCGGAGACCAGCGAGGTCGCGTACGACGACCACGACCGGTTGGCGGCGAACACGGCGTCGACGGTGGCATCGGCGTCGACCGTCACGCCGAGCTCGGCGAGCCGGTCGGTCCGCGTCCCCGACCCGGTGCGCACGGTGACGGTCGTGGCGGCGGCGCGTTCTCGCACCACGGCGGCCACCTCGGACCGGGTCATGCCCGCCACCGAGATGCCGCTGATCGAGCTGCCGGGAAGGGCTCGTTCCTGGTAGTGCACGGCGTAAGCGGTGCCGGTTCCTCCGAGCACGAGCGGCACGGCCGCTCCTGCACTGAGCAGGGCACGGCCGCGGGTGATGGTGAGCATCGGCGCCCTCCGGGTCTGCCCCTGCAGCCAGCGAGTCCGGCGCAAGCATAGTGAGCCACGTACGAGCGATCCGCACGATCGTCTCGAGAGGATGGTCGCGAGCGGGCGCCGGGAGGCGGCGACCGATCCGGCCCGCCGGGGCGGACCGCGTGGCATGCTCGGCCC
>JBOFBK010000189.1:0-12273 GCA_051645525.1 Dermatophilaceae bacterium
CCACGTCATCTGCTCCGGCGGGCGGGTACGCGGGTGCGACCACGGGGTCCGCCTCGGGGTGGAGCCCAAGCTGCGCACCGTGGTGTGGGGGTGGGCCGGTTCGGTCATCCCGGCTGCCGACCGCGCGCGCCTCGAGCGGCTGGCCGCGGCCCTCGACGACGGTCTGGCCGGCGAGCTGGCGCCGTTGCTCACCCGGCGCGAGGTGGCCGCCCTGGCCGGCCGGGTCGAGACGCTGCTGCGCGACGGCACCCACCCGCTGCCGCAGCCGGGCTGGCCGGCGATCCCCTGGCCGGCGCTGTAGGCAGCCCGACGACTCCATCCATCCCGCCGCGCTGCCGCTCGCTCGTCGGTGCCCGGGTGGTCGAGGCGTGCAGCGGGCCGGCCCGTAGGCTCGCGCCGTGAAGTCGTGGCCCGCGCCGTTCCTCCCCGCTGTCCCCGGCCACGGTGAGCCGCTGCGGCTGCACGACTCCCGCACCGGCGAGCTCGCCACGGTGGCACCCGACGACGTCGCCGGCATGTACGTCTGCGGCATCACCCCGTACGACGCGACCCATCTCGGGCACGCCGCCACCTACGTCACCTTCGACGTCGTCGGCCGGGCGCTGCGCGACGCGGGGCACCCGGTGTGCTACGTGCAGAACGTCACCGACGTCGACGACCCGCTGCTCGAGCGGGCCGCCCGCGACGGCCGCAACTGGCGCGAGCTGGCCGCGGCCGAGATCGCGCTGTTCCGTGAGGACATGACCGCGCTGGCCGTGCTGCCGCCCGACGAGCTGGTCGGCGTCACCGAGGTGGTGCCGGAGATCGCGGATGCCGTGCGCCGGCTGCTCGGGCTCGGCGCGGCGTACCGGCTGCCGGTGCCGGACGGCCCGGACGGGGCGGCATCCGCGGGGGGCGAGCCCGGCGGCCCGGGTGGCGACGTGTATCTCGACCTCGCGGCCACGCCGTCGTTCGGGGAGGTCTCCGGCTGGAGCCGTGAGCGGATGGCCGAGGTGTTCGCCGACCGCGGCGGCGACCCCGATCGGGCGGGCAAGCGCGACCCGCTCGACCCGCTGCTGTGGCGCGCCGCGCGGCCAGGGGAGCCGTCCTGGCCCGACGACGTGCTGGGCGCCGGCCGCCCGGGGTGGCACGTGGAGTGCACGGCCATCGCGCTCGACCATCTGGGCCGCCCGCTCGACGTCAACGGCGGCGGCTCGGACCTGGTGTTCCCGCACCACGAGATGAGCGCCGTGCAGGCGATGGCGCTCACCGGTGGCGAGGAGTTCTCCCGGCACTACGTGCACCAGGCGATGGTGGGCCTGGACGGCGAGAAGATGAGCAAGTCGCGCGGCAACCTCGTCCTGGTGTCGCGGCTGCGGGCCGACGGGGTCGACCCGATGGCGATCCGGCTGCTGCTCCTTTCCCAGCATTACCGCCGCGACTGGGACTACACGCCGGAGCTGTTGGATGCCGCGCTTATGCGGCTCGAGCGGTGGCGAAAGGCGCTGTCGGTGAATCACGGCGCGGACGCGGCATCCACGATTGCGGGAATTCGGGCGCGGGTCGCCGATGATCTCGACACCCCAGGCGCACTAACTGTCATCGATTCGTGGTGTGACGCGACTCTCGCCGGTGACCAGTCGGATGACGCCGCCCCCGGCCTGGTGGCCCGCGCCGTCGACCGCCTCCTGGGTATCCGCTTGTGAGACAACGGTTCGAGTACCAAAGGGCGGGCCCGGTGCAGCCTTCTTGAACTGGGGTTCTCGAGTGCCCGAGTCCGGACATGCCGGGGCGGCCAGGTCTTGAGTTTCAGAATCGCTCGTGACTGAGTACGGCAAGCCGGTCGAGACGCTGCTGAGCAGTCGATCGCGGTTCGGCCGTGAGCACGAGGAGGACCTGTGACTGATCCTCGGTGAAGAGCGCCTGACAGTCCAGCTCAAGGGCGCCCACGCCCGGGTGCAACAGGATCTTGCGGTCGGCGAACCGACGGGCCACCTCGTGACGTTCCCACAGTTCGACGAACTCAGCGCTTCGCCGCTGTAGGGCCTGGACGACCTCGTCGGCACGGGAGCAGGGTCCCATCTGGCCGTAGGCGACGCGGAGGTTGGCGACCAGAGCTTGCCCTTGGCGAACGTGATCCTCGCTCGGGTAGACCGCTCGAACATGCGGCTCGGTGAACCATCTGTAAGCGCCGAAACGATCCAGCCCGGTTCGGTTTGTGTAGTCGCCGAAGAGGGCAGTAGCCAACGAATTGGTGGCGAATGTCTCGAGCAGTGAGCTCAGAATCAATGCAGGTGTGTGATCGAGAGTGTTGAAGATTCGCAACAGCCCAGGTGCGACGTGCGGGTTGGCGGAGATGCGTTCGGGTGGCGCGTGTCCGGCGACGCGGTAGAGATAGTCGCGCTCGTCGGTCGTGAGTCGAAGAGCTCTCGCGACCGCACCCAGCATTCCGACGCTCGGTTGCGGGCCTCGAGCCTGCTCCAATCGGGTGTAGTAATTGACTGACATACCGACTTGAGCCGCCACTTCCTCGCGACGCATCCCTACCACCTTGCGGCGCGCACCGCGGCTCAATCCAACGTCCTCCGGCCGCAACCTCTCCCGACGACGACGCAGGAACGCTGCCAGCTCTTCTGCTCGCATCACACCATTGTGAGCGGAGCGTCCCTGCGTCTCAACCGGGGGACTGCCGGTCCCCCCCTGGGCAGGGCCCTTCTGCCGGTCGGTCACGGCGTGCACTGTGGCCTCCATGAACCTCACCACCAGCACCGTCTTTATCCCTGGTGCAACCAGCGGCATCGGTCTTGCATTGGCGACCCGGCTTGCGGCTCGCGGCAGCACAGTTGTCATCGGGGGGCGGCGCACCCATCTGCTCGACCAACTCTCGGCGGAGCATGGGTTCGGGACCGTGGTCATCGATGTCGCCGACCCCAGGAGCATCCACCATGCAGTTGCAGACCTTCTGCAGAGATACCCTGAGACCGATTCTGTGATCACCAGTGCCGGCATCATGGAGCCCGAGGACTGGCACCGTGCCGCAAGCTTCCTCGACGTCGCGGAGCGGACGGTCACCACCAACCTGCTTGGCACGATTCGACTAGTCGCCGCGCTGGTGGAGCACCTGCAGACCCGGCCGCGAGCGACGATCGCGACGGTCTCCTCAGGATTGGCTTTCGTGCCGCTCGCCGTCACCCCGACTTACAACGCCACCAAGGCCGCGATCCACATGCTGTCCGAGGGAATGCGACTACAACTGGCCAGCACCAGCGTCGATGTGGTCGAGATCATTCCCCCGGCAGTACGCACTACCCTGATGGGCCAGCAGGGGAGCGAGGGGGCCATGCCGCTTGATGAGTTCGCGGACGAAGTCGTCAAGCTCCTCGGGGCCGACCCGGCGACGACCGAGGTGCTGGTTGAACGAGTCAAGCCGCTACGACATGCCATCGCCCGTGGCGAGTACGACCAGGTCGTCTCTCTGATCAATAGCGCGCACTGAGATGTGATGTCCGCCAACAGGCCGCCACGAGACCCCGCGAGCCCGTCCGGTCGCTGCGCTGCTGACTATGTCGAGTTTAGTCCTGGTCGAATGCGCATTAGGGCCCAAGAGGCCGGCGGAACCGGCGTGGACACTTCTCTGGCGTCGTCGGAGACGTCGTCATGGGAACCTCGGCATCCGGTCCGACCCGCTTGATGTTTTGGGCCGCCGATGAACTTGCGACGGGCCTCGACGGCCCGTCGAGCTCTGCTTTCCCTGCCCGACGAGAGCGCACTCGTCTTTGGCTAGACGCTACCCCGTTTTCATCGCCACGATGCACACGTTCCACCCGCGCAAGTGTTGCGCATGACAGTCGAGGAGCACGCCATGCATAGCGAACCGACCGTGCCAGACGGTGGCCTCCCTAGCCGCTGGTCCCGGCTTACGCGCCGGACGGTCCTCCGGATCGGCGGTGTTGTCGCTGCCGTCGGGGGCATAGGAGCCGGCATGACCAGGGCGGTCAGCGAAGCCAGCGCCGCAGTGCTCCATGCCCGCCCACGATCAACCCTCGACGTGGTCCTCAACGTCAATGGAGTCCGACGCCGCACGAGGCTCGAGGCCAGAGTCACCCTCCTCGACGCGCTGCGTGAGGACTTCGATCTGACCGGGACCAAGAAAGGGTGTGACCGAGGCGCCTGCGGTGCGTGCACTGTGATCTCCGACGGTCGCCGGATCAAGAGTTGCATGACCCTCGCCGCGATGCAGGACGGTGCCCGGGTGACGACCATCGAAGGACTGGCCGACGGCGGCCAACTCCACCCGGTTCAAGAAGCGTTCGTGCGTAACGACGGTCTGCAGTGCGGCTTCTGCACTCCCGGCCAGGTCATGAGTGCGGTAGCGCTCATCGACGAAGGGCACACTGGGTCAGCCGCGGAGATTCGCCAGTGGATGAGCGGGAACCTCTGCCGTTGCAGCTGCTACCCGAACATTGTCGACGCGGTTCGCGAAGCTGCGGAGCAGCTGTCGTGAGGCCTTTCGAGTACGTTCGAGCCTCCAATGCTAAGCAGGCGCGGACCTTGGTTGCCGAGACACCTGCGGGTGACTACATCGCCGGCGGCACCGATATCTTGAACCTGCTCAAAGACGGGATGGAACACACTGACCGACTCGTCGACATCAGCCGTCTTCCTCTCTCGGACATCACGCGGCGATCCGCACGACTGGAGATCGGTGCGCTGGCGCGCATGAGTGACGTCGCCGCCAACGCCGCGGTTCGCCGCAGTACACCGGTCGTGTCCGAGGCGCTCGAAGCGGGCGCCTCGCCGCAGATCCGGAACATGGGCACTATCGGCGGCAACCTGTTGCAGCGAACGCGGTGCTGGTACTTCCGAGATCCGGGCTCACCATGCAACAAGCGCAGGCCCAGGTCGGGCTGTCCGGCTGTTCAGGGCGAGAACCGGATACACGCGGTCCTCGGCGGCAGTAGCGACTGCATCGCGGTCCACCCGTCCGACCTCGCCGTCGCCCTGCTCGCGGTGGACGCGAGCGTCGTCGTGGAAGGGTTGACCGGACGGCGAGTCGTCCCGATCGGAGACTTCTATCTGCTGCCCGGCAAGACTCCCGAGCAGGAGACCGTAATGCGTCCCAGCGACCTCATCACGTCGGTCGAGATCCCGACGAGTCTCCTCACCACCCGCTCGTCATACTTGAAGTTGCGCGAGAGGGCGTCATTCGAGTTTGCCACCGTCTCAGTCGCCACTGCCCTACTGATGGACCGCGGCAGGGTCCAGACCGTGCGGCTGGCGTTCGGTGGGGTCGGCACACGCCCGTGGCGATCACAAGCAGTCGAGAAACAGCTTGTGGGCAGAGAGCTGACCCGTGCGAATTGCGCCGCTGCAGGGCGGGAGCTCGTGCGGGAGGCGGTGCCGCGGGAGCACAACGCCTTCAAGGTAGAGCTCGTCCAACAAGCGCTAACCGAGGCATTGCTGGAACTAGGAGGCAGGTCATGAGCGGCAGGAGCGTCGCCGAGAGAACTAGCCAGGCCTTGAAATCGTTAATCGGACGAGGTTCACGCCATCGTGAAAGGTCGATCATCGGCCAGTCCATACCCAGGACCGATGGCCGCGCAAAGGTGACAGGGGAGGCGGCATATGCCGCCGACATGCGGGTTACCGGTGTCGCGCACGGCTTCTTGGCCATGAGCACAATCGCTCGGGGCCGAATTGCTGCAATAGATACGAGAGCCGCAGAGACCGCCAAAGGCGTGATTGCGGTCTTCACTCACCTGAATATGCCCAGACTGACGATACCGCCTCCTGAGACGTTGTTCATCAAGGGCTACCTCCCACTGCAGGAAGACCAAATTCACCACTTCGGCCAACCGGTCGCTCTCGTGGTTGCCGGCACCTTGGCACAAGCGCAGGACGCTGCCAGCCTGGTCGAGGTGACCTACGACCGCCTTCCCCATGATGTCGACTTCTTCGCAGGTCTGGACGGATCGACCATGCCTCCTGGCGGTATCGGCGGCCCCAATGACTACCGGCGCGGTGACGTGGAGACAGGGATGGCGCAGGCCGACGTCCGCCTTGAGGCGGAGTACACCAATCCTATGCACCACCACAACCCGATGGAACCGTCGTCAACCGTCGCAGTCTGGGAAGGCAGTCGGCTCACGGTCTATGACTCGACGCAGAGCATCGGTTTCACGCAGGGTGCGCTGGCTGCAGCCCTGTCGGTACCTGTGGACGACGTACGGGTCCGCAGCCCGTTCCTCGGAGGCGGTTTCGGCAGCAAGGGTCCCGTCTGGCCCCACGCCATTCTCACGGCGGCGGTCGCCCGGCAGATTAGACGACCGGTCAAGCTGACCTTGTCACGCGCCCACATGTACACCTCGAGTGGACACCGTGCAGTGAGTACTCAGCGCATCAGGCTGGGCGCCCGGCGCGACGGGCAACTGACCGCGGTGGAACACGTCACGACCCAACAGACCACCCGACCGACTGGCGCGATCTTCAGCAACAGCAGGGCCACCCGCATGAGCTACGCCATCCCCAACCTCATCTCGCAGCAGCGCGTTGTCGAGCTAGACCTGCCCGCCCAGTGCTTCATGCGATCGCCAGAGGTTGTTGCCGGCCACGGACTCGAGTGTGCACTGGACGAGCTCAGCGACGAGCTCGGCCTGGACCCGATCGAGCTCCGTCGGCGCAATGAACCGCCGGTGAACCCGATGACCGGTGAGCCGTGGGGGAGCCGTTATCTGCTCGAGTGCTTCGAGCGTGGATCGCAGCTGTTCGGCTGGTCTCGACGCAATCCCACCCCGGAGTCAATGCGCGACGGTGCGGAGACTCTCGGCTGGGGAATGGCCACCTCTGCCCACACCTCGGGGGCGCGACCCGGATCGGCCGCCTCAGTGACGCTTTCAATCAACGGCACGGCACAAGTGCGCTCCGGCACGCAAGACCTCGGCACCGGCACCTATACGGTGATGACCCAGATCGCCGCCCAAGAACTCGGCCTCACAGTACCGGCGGTCTCCTTCGAGCTGGGGGATACGACCCTGCCGCCAGCAGGCAGCTCGGGAGAGTCGGCCACCGTGCCAAGCGTCGGCAGTGTGGTAGTTGATGTTTGCCGGCGAGCGCGCGACGAGCTGATCGCCTTCGCCGTCACCTACCCTGACGGACCGCTCGCCGGATTGGCACCCGAGGCTGTCATGGCTGAACACGGATTTCTTATCTCGCGTGACGAGCCCCGCCGCCGGTGGTCTGTCCGAGACGCGATGAGCGCCCGCGAACGACCGATCGAGATCACCGGCGAACCCGTGGCCACCGCGGAGGGCTATTCAGTAGGTGCCTCCTTCGTCGAGGTCGGTATCGAGCCGCGATTGGGCAGCCTTCGCGTACGCCGGGTGGTCGGCGTCTACGACACCGGAACGGTGCTCAACCACATGACGGCCCGAAGCCAAGCAGTCGGTGGCATCATCTTCGCCATCGGCTACGCGCTGATGGAACATACGGTCGTCGATCGCAACCTAGGTCAGATGATGAACACGAACCTGTCCGACTACCTCATACCCGTCAACGCCGACATCCCCGACATGCAGATAGAGTTTTTGGACAAACCTGACCCGACTAGCAAGGCGCTAGGGGCGCGGGGTTTCGGGGAGACGCCGATGATGGGCATGACCGCTGCGATCGCCAACGCCGTCGCCCACGCCACCGGACAACGATTCCGCGACCTGCCAATCACACGGGACCGCATCATGCGCCGCGCCTGAACGAACGCCAGCACAGCGTCCATCTCAGGCGCGCAGGCTGACGCTGACAGCAGTGCCACTTGACACGGGAAACGCAAGAAGAGCAGCAGCCCTGTGCATCGGGGTGCTGCACGGACAGGTGACACCTGATCAGATCAGTTCGGTAGTCCCCCGACGCGCTTGTCGCCCTCGCCAACACGATCATTACCACCAGACGACTCATCCGCAACCGTGCGGGCCGCCCACTGCTGGAACGACCGACACCAGCGCCGACCTGACCTCCATGCGCCCTTAGCGCTCGGTGGGCGGGGCGTCATCCGCTGGCTTGGTCGTCGGTGCCGCGGCGGCGGAGGTAACGCTCGAACTCCTTGGCGATGGCGTCGCCACTGGCCTCGGGGAGCTCGGCGGTGTCCTGCGCCTCCTCCAGGGTCTCGACGTACTCGGCCACCTCGGTGTCGGATGCCGCGAGCTCGTTGATGCCGCGCTCCCAGGCGCGGGAGTCCTCGTCGAGATCGCCGTGCTCGATGGGCGCACCGAACAGCTCCTCGAGCCGGCCGAGCAGCGCCAGGCTGGCCTTCGGCGACGGGCTGTGCCCGGCGTAGTGCGGCACCGCCGCCCACACCGACACCGACGACAGCCCCACCTGCACCGCGGCATCCGCGACCACACCGACGATGCCGGTGGGCCCCTCGTAGGTGCTCATCTCGAGGTCGTGCCGGTGCCGCGTGTCCTCGTTGTCGGAGGTGGCGCTGACCGGGATCGGGCGCGAGTGGGCCACGTCGGCCATCAGCGCCCCGAGCGTGACGACCATCGAGGTGTCGGTGGCCTGGGCCAGCTCCATCAGCTCGATCGCGAACGCCCGCCACCGGAACGACGGCTCGACACCCTGCACGAGGATGACGTCGCGCCCGAGCGGGGTGTCGGTGGCCACGAGGATGCGGGTAGTGCGCCAGCTGATGCGGCGCTGCCCGCCGTCGACGAGCACCCGCGGCCGGTTCACCTGGAAGTCGTAGTAGTCCTCCGGGTCCATCGCCGCCACCACCTCGGCGCCCCACAGCTCGGCGAGGTGCTCGAGCACCGAGCTGGCGGCCTCCCCGGCGTCGTTCCAGCCCTCGAACGCCGCGATCATCACCGGGTCGTCGAGCTCGCCGAGGTCCTCCAGCTCGATCACGCGCACTCCTCTCCGGCGCGGGCCGGTACCCGCGGTCGTGACCACCCTACGGCTCCCTAGACTTCCGACCCATGACGCTGCCCGCGGCCGTGTTCTGGGACATGGACGGCACCCTGGTCGACACCGAGCCCTACTGGATCGGAGCCGAGCACGACATCGTCGACGAGCACGGCGGCACCTGGAGCGAGACGTTCGCCCACCAGCTGGTCGGCAACGACCTCTACGTGTCGGCGCAGTTCATCCGCGACCACTCGCCCGTCACCTGGGAACCCGAGCGCATCGTCGAGGAGCTGCTGGCGCGAGTGGTCGTCCGGGTACGCGAGCACGTGCCGTGGCGCCCCGGGGCGCGTCAGCTGCTCGCCGCGCTCGTCGACGCCGGGGTGCCGAACGCGCTGGTCACGATGTCGTGGCGCAGCCTCGCCGACGCCGTGGTGGAGCAGCTGCCGCCCGGCACCTTCGCGGCGGTCGTCACCGGCGACGAGGTGGCGCACGGCAAGCCGCACCCCGAGCCCTACCGCGTGGCCGCCGAGGCGGTCGGCGTCGCCCCGGCCGACGCCGTCGCCATCGAGGACTCACCCACCGGGGTGCGCTCGGCCGTGGCAGCCGGGGTGCCGACCCTGGCCGTGCCGTGCGTGGTCGACGTGCCGCCCATCGACGGTGCCGTGCGCGCGGCATCCCTGGTGGGGATGACGCCCGCCCGCCTTCACGAGGTCACCGCACCCGCCCGGGCGCGAGCCGCCTTCCTCGACGGCGACGAGTCCGCCTGACCGACAGGCGAATTGCAGGCGGTCAGTCGTCGGCGGCCAGCAGCTCGCCGGACCGCTCGGGGTCGAGCGCGATGAGGTGGGCACCCTCGGGCAGCGGCGGGGGAGTGCCGCCGAACTCCGGGCAGAGCTCGCGGAAGTCGCACCAGTCGCACAGCCGGCTGCGACGTGGGCGCCAGTCGCCGGTCAGCGCGGCGCGCGCCACGGCATCCCAGATCGCCTTGAGGTTGCGCTCCACGGCCAGCAGGTCGCGCTCCTCGGGGGCGTAGCGCACCACCTCGCCGTTGCCGAGGTAGACCAGCTGCAGCAGGCGCGGCACCTCGCCGCGCAGCCGCCACAGGACCAGGGCGTAGAACTTCATCTGGAACAGCGCCTTGGCCTCGAACGCCTCGCGCGGGGAGCGGCCGGTCTTGTAGTCGACCACCCGCATCGCGCCGTCGGGGGCCACGTCGAGCCGGTCGACGTAGCCGCGCAGGGTCAGCCCGTCGACCTCGGTCTCGACGTACAGCTCGCGCGCCTCGGGCTCGAGCCGGGTCGGGTCCTCGAGGTCGAACCACTGCTCCACCAGCGGACGCGCCGCGGCAAGCCACTCCGCCTCGGTGAGCGGGGAGTCGTCGTCGAGGAGCGTGGCGAGCTCGGGCCGCTCCTCGAGCAGTGCGCGCCATCGGGGTTCGAGCAGGGATGCCGCCGCCTCCGGGGTGCGCTCGGCCGCCGGGAGGTCGAAGAGGTGCTCGAGCACGGCGTGCACGAGGGTGCCCCGGGCCGCGGCCGCCGACGGCGGGCCCTCGAGCCGGTCGATGGTGCGGAACCGGAACAGCAGCGGGCACTGCTTGAAGTCGGCCGCACGACTCGGCGACAGGGCGGGCGTCATGGCGGCCAGGCTAGGGCTGCCGTCCGACATCCCCACAGCGCCACCCGGCACGCGGAGACGTCGGTGGGCGTCATCCGGGCGAGGCTCGCCACAACGTACGGGGAACCTGGAGTGAGGCACCGGGAACTTCGGGGTGTCTCGCTCCAGGTTGTGGCATGGGGCGGAAAAGTGGGGGAGGGGAGATGCGGGCCGGGCGTCAGTCGTCGGGCTGGTAGCCGAGGTTGGGGGCGAGCCAGCGTTCCGCGGTGCGCAGGTCCCAGCCCTTGCGCGCCGCGTAGTCCTCGACCTGGTCGCGGCCGAGCCGCCCGACCACGAAGTACTGGCTCTCCGGGTGCGCGAAGTACCAGCCGCTCACCGAGGCCCCCGGCCACATCGCCATCGACTCGGTCAGCTTCACCCCGGTGCGCTCCTCGCCGCCGAGCAGCGCCATCAGGGTCAGCTTCTCGGTGTGGTCCGGGCAGGCCGGGTAGCCCGGAGCAGGCCGGATGCCGCGGTACCGCTCCGCGATGAGGCCCGCCGCGTCGAGCCGCTCGTCGGGCGCGTAACCCCACAGCTCACGGCGCACCCGCTGGTGCAGCCGCTCGGCGAACGCCTCGGCCAGCCGGTCGGCGAGCGACTCGAGCAGGATCGCCGAGTAGTCGTCGAGGTCGGCCTTGAACGCGGCGAGCCGGTCCTCGAGCCCGAGCCCGGTGGTCACCGAGAACGCGCCCACGTGGTCGGCGACGCCGCTGTCGCGCGGTGCCACGACGTCGGCGAGGCACTTGTTCGGCACGCCGTCGCGGTGCCGGCCCTGCTGCCGCAGGTGGTGCAGCGTCGTGAGCACCGACCCGCGCGCCTCGTCGGTGTAGACCTCCAGGTCGTCGCCCACCGACGCCGCCGGGAAGATGCCGGCCACGCCGCGCGCGCTGATCCAGTGCTCACGCTCCATCCGGTCGAGCATTCGCTGGGCGTCGTCGTACAGCCGCCGCGCGGCATCCGCCGTGGCCGGGTTGTTCACCACGTCGGGGTAGCGGCCCTTGATCTCCCAGGCACTGAAGAACGGCGTCCAGTCGATGTAGGGCCGCAGCTCGGCGACGGGCACGTCGTCGAAGACCCGGGTGAACTGGGTGGCGGCGCGGTGCCAGTGCCCGTCGGACGGCCCGCTCCACCGGTCGCCGGCCTGCTGCGCCAGCAGGTGCGGCCGCATCGGGCGGTGCGTGGCCCAGTCGAACGCGGGCGCGGCCGCGCGGGCGTCGGCGAGCGGCGCCAACGGACGCTCCGTGGACTTCGCCGCGTGCCGGGCCCGGATGGAGTCGTACTCCTTGTCGACGCCCTCGAGGAACACCGGCCGCTGGTCCTCGGAGAGCAGCTGGCTCACCACCGGCACCGAGCGCGAGGCGTCCTTGACCCACACCACCGGGCCGTCGTACCGGCCGTCGACCTTGACCGCGGTGTGGGCCCGCGAGGTGGTGGCGCCGCCGAGCAGCAGCGGCACCTCAAAACCCTGGCGCTGCATCTCGGAGGCCACCCGGACCATCTCGTCCAGGCTCGGCGTGATGAGGCCGGACAGCCCGATGACGTCGGCGTTCACCTCCCTGGCCTTGTCGAGGATCTGCTGGGTCGGCACCATGACGCCGAGGTCGACGACGTCGTAGTTGTTGCACTGCAGCACCACGCCGACGATGTTCTTGCCGATGTCGTGCACGTCGCCCTTGACGGTGGCCGTGACGACCACGCCCTTGCTGCGCTGGCGGGCCGCCTCGTCCTTCTCCTCCTCGATGT
>JBOFBK010000190.1:0-3965 GCA_051645525.1 Dermatophilaceae bacterium
CCCGAAACCGCCCCACCGAAGCCCGAAACCGGGCCCCGGAGGGGCACCGAGGGCACCCCCGACCACGCACCCAGTCATCCCGCGTCGACCACCGCCCCCTCACGCCCGGAAGGGCACCCAGATCAGCGCATCCCTAGAAGACGCCGACGGTGAACTGGGGCGCACCGGGCGCGAGAGCGATGACCGGTGTGCACCCGGGCACGAGCAGTGAAGCCGGCGTACACCCGGCACAAGCGATGAAGCCGGCGTACACCCGGCACAAGCGATGAAGCCGGCGCGCAACCGGCATGAAAGCGGCGCGGCCCACGCTCTCGGCATGAGCTCTCCACCCACGTCCTCGCCCACCACCGTCCTCCCGGTCGCCGACCCGGTGCCCGGTCCTGCTGACGGCCTCGTCTCCGGTCCCGTCTCTGAACTCGCCGTCGAGGCGCGCGGCCTGGTCAAGACCTTCGGCCACCAACGGGCCGTCGACGGCGTCGACCTGGAGGTGCGCCGCGGCGAGGTCTTCGGCGTGCTCGGGCCGAACGGCGCCGGCAAGACCACCGTGCTCCGGATGCTCGCGACGCTGCTCCCGATCGACGCCGGCGAGGCGCGCCTCCTCGGTGTCGACGTACGCCGGGAGCCGCACGTCGTACGCCAGCTGCTCGGTGTCACCGGGCAGTACGCGTCGGTCGACGAGCTGCTCACGGCGACTGAGAACCTCGTTCTCTTCGGCCGGCTGCAGGGTCTCTCGCGGGCTGCGGCGCGCACGACGGCGACCGGGCTGCTCGAGGAGTTCGACCTCGTCGACGCGGCCGACAAGCCGCTCCGGCAGTTCTCCGGCGGCATGCGGCGCAGGCTCGACCTCGCCGCCAGCCTCATCACCAGGCCGCCTGTCGTGTTCCTCGACGAGCCGACCACCGGCCTCGACCCGCGCACCCGAGGCCAGATGTGGGAGACCGTCCGGGACCTGGTCCGCGGTGGCAGCACCGTGCTGCTCACCACCCAGTACCTCGACGAGGCCGACCAGCTCGCCGACCGGGTCGCGGTGATCGACCGCGGACGGGTCGTCGCGCTCGGCACCCCGGACGAGCTGAAGTCCTCGGTCGGCAGGTCGAGCCTGCAGGTCGGGCTCGAGGACCCGGCCGACGCCGCCACCGCGGTGGATGCCGTCACGCGCCTGGGCGGGGAGGCGCCGGTCGTCGACTCCGGCGCACGGTCCGGGGGCTGCCGGCTGACTCTCGCCCTCGACCGCAGCGACACTGCCGTCGACGCACTGGTGGCGTTGCGCGACGCCGGGGTCGCGACGACCTCGGTCACCGTGGCCACGCCCTCGCTCGACGAGGTGTTCCTCGCGCTCACCGGCCACGACACCGACGGCCACGACACCGACGGCCACGACACCGACGGCCACGACACCGGCAGTCATGACACCGGCAGTCATGACACCGGCAGTCATGACACCGGCAGTCACGACACCGGCAGTCATGACACCGACCACACCGGCCGCGGCACCTACCGCGGCAGGCCCGACACCGACCGTCCCGACCACTCCGAGGAGACCCGACGATGAGCACCACCGAGACCACGCCTGCCGCGGTAGGCCGCACGCGCCACCCGGCCGCCGACTCGCGCATCGGGGCGGGCGTCATCCGCCCGATCGACGTGGGCACCCTGCCCCGCCGCGTCGGACCGGGCGAGACACTGCGCCAGACCGGCACCATGGCGTGGCGGGCGACGCTGAAGATGCGCCGGAACTTCGAGCAGTTCTTCGACGTGACCCTCCAGCCGCTGCTGTTCACCGCGATGTTCGCGGGCATCTTCGGCGGCGCGGTCTCCGGCAGCGTGGAGGGCTACCTGCCGCTCCTCGTCCCCGGCCTCATCGCCCAGACCGTGCTCACCGCGTGCATCGCGACGGGCACCTCACTGCGCTCCGACATGGACACCGGCGTCTTCGACCGGTTCAAGGTGCTGCCGATCGCGCGAGTCGCCCCGCTCGCCGGCCCGATGCTCGCCGACGCCATCCGCTACCTCATCGCCGCGGTGCTCACCTTCGGCACCGGTATCGCGATGGGGTACCGCCCCGGTGGTGGGGTCGCCGGGGTCGCCGCCGCGGTCCTGCTCGCGGTCGTGGCCGGCTGGTCGCTCGCGTGGATCTTCACCTGGTTCGGCACCGTCGGCTCGAACGTCCAGGCGGTGCAGGGCTGGTCGCTCATGGTGATGTTCCCGCTGACCTTCCTCTCCAACGCCTTCGTCCCGGCCGACACCCTGCCCGGCTGGCTCGAGGCGTTCACGACGGTCAACCCCGTCTCGCACGTCGTGACGGCGCTGCGCGACCTCGCCAACACCGGCACGGTCACCGCAGAGGTGGGCTGGGCGCTGCTCGGCTGCGCGGCCGTGGTCGCGGTCTTCGCGCCGCTGTCGGTGCGGGCCTTCACCCGGCGGATGTAGCCGCCGCCTGCCAGCGGATGCAGCCGTCACCTGCCGGGGGTGACCGCCCACCGACCCGGGGTCGGCGCCTACCTCCGCCGGGGATGCAGCCGTCCCGGGGTTGGTCTACCTCCGCTGGAGATAGCCGTCATCCGGTGGCGGTAGTGACCCGCCGGCGATCACCGTCATCCGCCGGCGGTGGCCGCCATCGGTGGAGGTGGCCGCCATCGGTGGAGGTGACCGTCATCCGGTGGCGGTAGCCGTCATCCGTCGGCGGTGACGCGGAGCAGTAGCGCCCGACCCTCCCCGACGAGCTCGGTGGGCGAGCGCTCCGCGTACTCGGCGGCCACCTCGGCGAGCAGGCCCGGCCGCCGCGCCTCGGCCAGGGCCGCCAGCCCGTCCCACGCCATCACCGGGAACGCCCGGTTGTAGGACCAGCGTCGCGCCACCTCGAGCAGCCGGATGCCGTGCGCCGCCGCGCGCTCGGGACCCCACCTCAGGTACCACGCGGCGACGGCGGCGTGAGCCGAGCCGGAGAGCGGCAGGTCGACGAAGACGAGCGCCGGCTCCGCCGCCATCAGCGGCCCGGCGAGGACGTCCCGCAACTGGGTCGCGCGAGCCCGGTCGGCCTCGTCGGACCCGAAGCGCACCCGGGCGACCAGGGCGGCGCTGGCGGCGAGCAGGAGCCATGGGGTCAGCGTCGGTTGGTCGCGCAGGCCGGCGAAGTCGTCGGCGTCGGCGACGGCGAGCACCGCGTCGTCGAAGAGGGTGAACGCCTCGGTGGTGCGGCCGCGAGCGAGGGCGAGCTCGGCGCGGGCGGCGAGCAGGGTGAGTCGGGCACTGGTGCCGGAGACGCCCTCGGCGGCGACCTCGTCCAGGCGTCGCTCGGCCTCGTCGTGGTGGCCGTCGAGCATCAGCGCGGTGGCGATACCGAGGCGGAGCGACTGGGCGTCGTCGTGGGCGTGCAGCCGAGCCAGCACGGGCCACGCCGCCTCCGCGTGACGTGCCGCCTGCGGGTAGCAACCTGCCGCGGAGTCGAGCTGGGCCAGCTGGGCCTCCAACGCGGCACGCACCCAGGGGCTCGGCGGACTCAGGCGTAGGCCGTCGACCGCGGCCGCCCGTGCCCGGTCAGGCTCGGCGGCGTTCTCGGCGACGAGCGCTGCCCACATGTGCGCCTGCGGTGCCAGACGCGGGTCGTCGGCGTCGGCAAGGGCCAGCAGGGCGTCGACCACCGGCGTCCCGCTGCGGGGCGCCGCGACGAAGGTCGCGTGCGCGATCCGGGCGAACGGGCCGTGCGGTTCGCCGAGCGCGGCGAGCGTCGCGCGCAGCGGAGCGACGTCTCGACCGGGTAGCCAGCTCACGTGCACGAGCAGCCACCCGACCACCTCGAGCGCGCTCTCTCGCAGGTGCGGCGGTGGTTCCCAGCCGGCGAGGACCTGCTCGACGGCGTCGGCGACGGCGAACAGGCGTGCGTTGTCACCGGTGATGCCCCACGTCGTCGCCAGCCCGGACAGCACCTCCGTGACGACCGCGGGGTCGCCGCGGCGCAGTGCACG
>JBOFBK010000191.1:0-4075 GCA_051645525.1 Dermatophilaceae bacterium
GAGATCTACGTGGAGGCACGGCGCGCCTCGCCGTTCCTCGCCAACCCGTTCCGGATCACCGCGTCCGTTCAGGGCGTCGAGGTGACGCCGGAGGTCCAGGAGGTGCCGGCGCCGTCGTCGGGCGAGTCGACGCCGGTCACCTGGACCGCGAAGAACCTCCTCGGCGCGGTCACGGTCACGCCGACCGGAGGTTCGCTCGGGTCGGCGGTGGAGGCACGCCGGTCGATCGCCGACGGTGCCGGTGAGGAGTTCGAGGTCGCGGTCCCGGCCGGGGCCAGCCGCCTCACGGTCACGATCGGCAACCCCTCGGATGCCGGTGCCGACCTCGATCTGACGGTCCAGAACGCCGCCGGCGCCGTCGTCGGGACCTCGGCCGACGGCGACTCCGAGGAGTCGGTGACCATCGCCGACCCGGCGGAGGGTACCTACACCGTCGTGGTCGACGGCTACGAGGTGCCTGCGGGCACCACGGAGTACGACTACCTCGACGTCTTCTTCGCCCCCGCGCTCGGCACGCTCGACGTACCGGCGGGCGGCGTCGAGCTCGCCGGTGGCGAGACGGTGACCCTCGAGGGGTCCATCACGCCGGAGGGCACGGTGGCCGAGGGCCGCACGCTGTTCGGTGAGATGACACTCGCGTCGCCGGCCGGTGCTGCACTCGGTCGCGGTCAGGTGGTCGTCACGCCCTGAACCGGCTCGGCAGACCCGAGGGCGCGCTCGTCCGAACGACCGAGACCGCGCTCGATCGGCGGACGCGGCGAGCCTCCGTGTGATGCACTGTCGTGCCGCGCCGGCTCCGGCGCGTTCTCGGTTCGTCGGACGGGACTCTCAATGAGCACAGCGAGCCCTTCGCGAGCCGTACGGCGCGCGCTCGTCACCGTCGCGGTGGCCGCCGCCGCTATCGCCGCCACCACTGCCGTCGCTGTCCCGACCGGCGCCGCCGCCACCAGCGCCGCCGTCGCCACCACCGCCACCGCTGTCCCGGCCGGAACCGCGCCGACACCGCCGAGCGCCGCGTCATCCGGCCGGTTCGTGTCTGCCGGTGCCACCGTCTCGGAGAGCGACCCGGTGAAGCAGGTGCGCGGCACCGACCGCCTCGGACAGCGGGACCGCGAGCTGCTGGCGACCGCGAGACGCACCGGTGCGCGGCGGGTGACCATGCTCGTCACCACCCAGCGCGGTCGCACCGAGGACGTCACCGCGGCGGTGCGCGGGCAGGGCGGGACGGTGGTCACCCGCAACGACCGGGTCGGCTACGTGCGGGCCAGCGTGCCCACGGCCAGAGTCGAGCGAGTGGCCGGTGCGGCACGGGTGCTCGCCGTCGACCTCGACGAGCGAACTCGGCGGCCCGACCCGTCGGCCGAGCCCGCACCGGCGCGTCGCGCCGCCGTCACGACCACCGCTGCCGGGCCGGGGCCGGCGACGCCGCTCGACAACGCCTACCTGCCGGTGCGCGAGACCGGCTCGGTCGCGTTCCGGGCCGCGCACCCGGCGTGGGACGGCCGCGGGGTGACCATCGGCATCCTCGACTCCGGGGTCGACCTCGACCATCCGGCCCTGAGCACCACGAGCACCGGCGAGCGCAAGATCGTGGACTGGGTGACCGCCACCGACCCGGTGTTCGACGGCGACGGCACCTGGCGGGCCATGCTCACCGATGTCACCGGCCCGTCGTTCACCTATGAGGGCGGCACGTGGACCGCACCGGCCGGGACGTACAAGATCAACCGGTTCAGCGAGTCGATCACCGCGGCCAGCGAGCCGGCCGGCGACGTCAACCGCGACGGCGACACCATCGACCGGTTCGGCGTGCTCTACGACCCGGTGTCGAACGACGTGTGGGTGGATGCCGACCAGGACCAGGCGTTCGAGCCCACCGAGCGGATGCGGCCCTACGAGGAGACCGCCGACGTGCGCCACTTCGGCGGCGCGACCGACCCGACCGAGCGGATGCCGTTCGTCGTCGAGTACCGCGAGGACGTCGACGCCACCGCGGCCGGCCTGCCGGGCCTCACCGACTTCGTCAACATCGGCATCGTCGAGGACGCGCACGGCACTCACGTGGCCGGCATCGCGGCCGGCAACGACCTGTTCGGTGGTGCGATGGACGGCCAGGCCCCGGGCGCGAGGCTGGTGTCCTCCCGAGCCTGCACCTGGGGTGCGGTGTGCACCGCTGCGGCACTCACCGACGGGATGGTCGACCTAGTGGCGAACCGCGGCGTCGACGTGGTGAACATGTCGATCGGTGCCCTGCCGGCGCTCAACGACGCGAACAATGCCCGGGCCCGGCTGTACGACGCGCTGATCGAGGAGTACGGCGTGCAGATCGTCGTTGCGGCGGGCAACGACGGCCCGGGGCTCAACACGGTCGGCGACCCGTCGGTCGCCACCGACGTGGTGTCGGTGGGCTCCTCGGTCAGCAAGGCGACCTGGCTCTCGAACTACGGGGCCATCGTGTCGCGGGAGCAGGCACTGCACAACTACTCCTCACGTGGCCCGCGTGAGGACGGCGGCTTCAAGCCGAACGTGATGGCGCCGGGCTCGGCGATCTCCACGGTGCCTCAGTGGCTGAAGCAGCCGGATGTCGCCGAGGCCGGGTACACCCTGCCGCTGGGCTACGCGATGTTCAACGGCACCTCGATGGCCGCGCCGCAGGCGGCGGGAGCGGCGGCGCTGCTGCTGTCGGCCGCAGGCGCCACCGGCACACCGGTATCGCCGCGCCAGCTGCGCGAGTCGATGTACACCGCAGCCGACTTCGTGGCCGGTCTCGAGGCGGTGTCCCAGGGCAACGGCCTGGTCGACGTGCCGGAGGCGTGGGCGCTGCTCGCCGCCCGACCGGCCACCCCGACGTTCTCGACGAAGGCGCCGGTGTGCACGCCGATCAGCGACCTGCTCGCGGTGCCCGGGGAGGGTAGCGGTCTCTACGACCGGTGCGAGCCGGATGCCGGTGGCCTGGCCGTCGGCGTCCGGCGGGTCTACGACGTCAGGGTCGCCCGCACCTCAGGTGGCCGTTGGCGCACCCATCGCGTGAGCATCGTCGGCAACGACGGCACCTTCTCGGCTCCCGGCACGGCGGTCGTCGGCAGTGTCGAGCGCTCCGTCCGGGTCACCGCCGCTCCGACCACCCCGGGGCTGCACTCGGCGATCCTGCAGATCGACGACCCGGCGACCCCGCTCGTCGACCATCGGGTGATGCTCGCCGTGGTCGCGGCCGAGGGCTTCCCGAGCCCGGGCTACTCGCGCATCTGGACCGGCTCGACCGAGCGCAACCTGTACCGGCGCCACTTCGTGACGGTGGCCCCGGGTGCCGACGTGCTGCAGGTGGGTCTCTCCGGGGTGGCCGCCGGCCACCAGGTGCGCTGGATCGCGGTCGACCCCTACGGCCTGCCGGTCGACGACACCGCGTCCTCGCAGTGCTACACCGGTCTCACGTCCGGCTGCCCGGCCACCTCGCGGGCCTACCCCGACCCGATTCCCGGGGTGTGGGAGCTGTACGTCGAGGCGCGCCGCACGTCATCCGCGCTCACCAGCGCCTACACGCTGACGGCGGCGCTGCAGGGCACCACCCTGACCCCTGCGGTGCAGAACGTCACCACCGCGGTGGGCACGGCTCGGGCGATCACCCCCATCCGGGTGCGGAGCGACTTCGGGCCGGTGAGCGTGACCCCGCAGGACGCGACCCTCGGGTCGTCCCGCACGGCGCGGCCGTCGGTGACCGACGGTGCCGCAACGGAGTTCACGGTCGCCGTGCCGACCGGGGCGAGCCGGCTCGAGGTAGCCATCGGCAACCCGGCCGACCTCGGGGCCGACCTCGACCTGTCGGTGTACCGGGGCAGCACCCTGGTGGGTCAGGACGCCGACGGCGACTCCGAGGAGGCGGTGGTGCTCGACCGTCCCAGCAGCGGCACGTACCGCGTCGTCGTCGAGGGCTACGACGTGCCGGCCGGCGCGACCGCGTTCGACTACCTCGACGTGTTCACCGCCAGCTCGCTCGGCAGCGTCGACGTGGGCAACACCGCGCTCAGCATCGCGTCGGGCGCCACCGCGACGGTGTCGGGCACGGTCACGCCGCGCG
>JBOFBK010000192.1:0-5602 GCA_051645525.1 Dermatophilaceae bacterium
GGAGACGACGGTGAAGTTCGTGGGCGATCGCGAGCCGGCCCGCGTTACCGCCAGGCTGACGAGCGTCACCGCGACGCAGGCGAGGATTGCCGGAACGACCCATGGTGCGCTGAGATCGTCGTCGTAGACGTCCCAGATCTGGAGTGCCACGAGAGCAAACGTGATGGCGGTGGACACGCGGGAGATGACGGTGAGATTCATGACGGTTCCTCGATGGTCTCGTGATGCGGGACACGCGGTCGTGCCGCGCCTGCCGGCCGATGCTGACCGCCGCCCGTCGTCAGCGCCTCCGCCATCTGGGGGAGATCGTCCGGATGCCGTCCGGCGGGGTGACGTGGTCGCGACCGCGGTGCTAGCGGTGAGCGCGGTCGTCGTGGCGTGCGTCGACGGCGTCGCGTTCGGCGTGACCTGGGGCGACGCCGAGCCTCGCCCGGCCGTGCAGATCCCGATCGTGGTGCTGACGGCATGTCTGGTGCTGCTCCGGCGCCGTGCCCCGGCGGCTGTCCTGGTGCTCGGCACCGTCCTGCTCGTGGGCCAGAAACTGGTGGGGCTCCCGGCGAGCCCGGTGGACCTCATTCCGCTCGTTGGAGTCGAAGCGATCGCGGCTTACGGGTCGCGTCCGTCGTGGAGGTGGTGGCCGGTGCCTCTCGCGTCTGCGCTCGTCGCGACCGCGGTGGTCGTCGTCGCCCGCTCGAGCGATCCAGCGGCCGCCGCCACCGGTGTGCTCGGCACGACCTTCCTCGTCGCCCTCTGCGTCGTCGTCGGGGTCTCGCGCCGGAACACCGGTGTGGTGGATGGAGAGGAGGTCGCCGGCCTATCGCGTGACGAGTCGCCGGCGACCGGGGCGCTGCTCCAGCGACCTGTCGACCGGTCGCTGTTGCCGTCGACCGAGGCGCTCACCACCCGTGAGCTGGACGTGCTCCGGCTTCTCGGGCGGGGGCTGTCGAACAAGGAGATCGCCGCCGAGCTCTTCGTCGAGCCGTCGACGGTCAAGACCCACGTGTCGAGCGTGCTCCGCAAGCTCGGAGTACCCGACCGGACGCGAGCGGCGCTCCTCGCGGACCAGGCGCTGGCTGCCGGCCGCAACCGGTCGGGAGCACCGTGAGCTCGCGGCCGGCCTGATTCAGGGCAGCACGTGGGCGTTCACGTGGAGACGAACTCGCGCACGACCCGCTCCCAGCGCTCGGGATCGGTGTTCCACTCCTTGGTGTGCCGGGCGGTGTGCCACTCCTCGAACGTGACCAGGTCGGGACGGGCGGCCGCGAGCGCCCGCGAGGGACCGCACGGCACGAACTCGTCATCCGCCGAGTGCACGACGAGCATCGGATGACGCAGCTCGTCGGCCCGGCCGACCCAGTCGGTGAGCGCGAGGTCGACCGCCTCGTGCACGCCGACCAGCCGGTGCCACCACCGCCGGCTCATCATCATCCGGGCCAGCGGGCCGATGTGCCGCGGCAGGTGCGCCTGGCGGGCGTGATGGGCGAGGACATCGCCCCAGTCGACGACCGGAGCGTCGAGCACCACCCGCGACACCGAGCCCGACAGCGGCGAGCGGTCGAGGGTCTGGAGCACGATGGCGGCGCCCATGGACCACCCGACCAGCAGCAGCTCGCGGGCGCCACGGTCGGTCGCGAACCTCATGGCGGCATCGATGTCGCGCCACTCCGAGAGGCCGAGCGCGTAGCGGCCGTCGACGCCGGACGGCACCCCCTCGTCGTTGCGGTACGTGGGAACCAGGGCGGTGACCCCGGCGTCGAGGAGCGGCGGGATGGCGCGGACACACTCCTCGCGCTGCGCTCCGCGCCCGTGCACCAGGACGGCCCACCGCTCCCCCGGCCCCGACGGCGGCGTCACCACCCAGGCTGGCATCGGCCCGAGCTCGCCCTCGTAGGTGGTGTGCTCGGTGGGCAGGCCGAGCCCGGCGTCGGGCGCTGCGCCGTGGAAGTATTGGTTCCAGCGCGCCGGCCCGGGCTCGAGCCGCCCGCGGTCGACGCCGAGCAGCTCGCGCTCGACGCGACCGGCGCCGTCGTCGTGCCGGATGACGTCGCCGACCCGCGCGTGACCGGCACCCCCGGAGAGCCACAGCCCGTACCGGCCGGGGACGATCGTCTCGGCCGTGGCACCGAGGCTCAGGCGGTCGCCATCCACGGCGTGGACCACGACGTCGTCGGGCCGCTGGCGGTCGGGGGTTAGCACGCGCCGGGCGAAGTACGCGGCTGCGGCGACCGAACCGGCACCCGACGCGAACGCCGCGGTCGCGCCGAGCACCGCGCCGGTGACCGCCGCTCGGCGCAGCCGGCTCGGGTCCTCGTCGCGGTCGCCGGAGCCGGCGGAGGCCTCGGCAGGCCCTGTCGTGTCCGGCACGCTCACCTGCTGCTCGTCGCCGCTCATCGTCGGTCTCCGTCGAGGACGGCCGAGAGGTCGTAGGACACCGGCTCGTCGAGCTGCTCGAACGTGCACTGGTCGGGCGTCTTGTCCGGACGCCAGCGCGCGAACTGCGCGGTGTGCCGGAACCGCACGCCCTCCATGTGGTCGTAGCGCACCTCGACCACCCGCTCGGGGCGCAGCGGCGTGAAGGAGAGGTCCTTGCCCGCGGCCCACCGGCTGCCGGCCGCGGCCTGCGGCGTCCGCGTGCCTTCTTCGTGCGCTGCCCAGGCCCACGGATGGTGGTCGAACGTCGTGACGAGCGGCTGCAGCTCCGCGAACAGCTCGGTGCGGCGTGCCATGGGGAACGCGCCGATGACGCCGACGGAGGCGAGTGTGCCGTCATCGGTGTGGATGCCGAGCAGCAGCGAGCCGATCGCCTCGGGGCCGGACTTGTGGGTGCGGTATCCCGCCACGACGCAGTCGGCGGTGCGTTCGTGCTTGACCTTCCACATCGTGCGCTTGTCGGGCTCGTACGGCGAGTCCAGCGCCTTCGCGACGAGACCGTCGAGCCCGGCGCCCTCGAACTCGGTGAACCACTGCTCGGCGACCTCGCGGTCGGTGGTGGCGGGGGTCAGGTGCACCGGCGCCTCGGCGTCGGCCAGGGCCTCCACGAGCAGGGCGCGTCGCTCGTGGAACGGTCGCCCGGTGAGGTCGTCGTCGCCGAGCGCGAGCAGGTCGAAGGCGACGAAGCGGGCCGGTGTCTCCACCGAGAGCTTCCGCACCCGGCTCGCGGCCGGATGGATGCGCTGGCTGAGCAGGTCGAAGTCGAGCCGGTCCTCCCCAGGCCGGATGACGATGATCTCGCCGTCGACGACGCACCGCTCGGGTAGGTTCGCCAGCGCCGCCTCGACGACCTCGGGGAAGTAGCGCGTCATCGGCTTCTCGTTCCGGCTGCCGATCTCGACCAGGTCGCCGGAGCGGAACACGATGGAGCGGAAGCCGTCCCACTTCGGCTCGAACGAGACCTGCTCCGTCGCCAGCGCCGCGATCCCCTTGACCGGCCGCGCCAGCATCGGCGGCACCGGCGGCACGACCGGCATCCGCCACTGCTCGCGCAGCTCCGCGTCGCGGTCGGCCTTGGGCCCGAGGTACTCGTCGTCGGACTTGTCGGTGCGGCGCTTGCTCGGCTGCACGCGCGGCGGTTCGCCGGGCATCTTGGGATAGTCGGGCGGGAAGTTGAGCTCGCCGAGGCCGCGCTCCTCGACGTCGCGCCGCCACAGCTCGAGGGCGGGGCCGACGTCGCCGACCGCGTCGTCGATGCCCACCCAGGCGTCGCCGCGGTCCTCGAGCACGTCGGGCACCGTGAGCACGGTGAAGTCGCCCGGGCTGACCGTGCCGAGCTCGTCCCAGCCGACCGGCATCGACACCGGCGCCCCCGGCAGCGGGCGGGGACTGTAGGCGGAGGCGATGGTGCGGTCGCGGCAGGCCTGGTTGAAGTCGACGAAGACGCGTTCGCCGCGTTCCTCCTTCCACCAGGACGTCGTGACGAGGTCGGGCAGGCGCCGTTCGAGCTCGCGGGCGATGCCGATGACACCGTGGCGGACGTCGAGGAACTCGTGGGTCGGCGCCACCCGTGCGTAGACGTGGACACCGCGGTTCCCGCTCGTCTTGGCCCACCCGGTCAGGCCGAGCTCGGCGAGCAGCTCGCGCAGCGCGACCGCCGACTCCACGGCATCCGCGAAGCCGCGACCGGGCTGGGGGTCGAGATCGATGCGCAGCTCGTCGGGGCGGTCGTTGTCGGCGGTACGCACCGGCCACGGGTGGAACGTCACCGTATTCATCTGCACCGCCCAGACCGCGGCCGCGACCTCGTCGACGACGAGCTGCGGATGCCGCCGGCCGCTGGGGTAGGTGCAGCGCGTCGTGTGCACCCACTCGGGCATCCCCTTCGGCGGGTTCTTCTGGTAGAACTCCTCGCCCTCGACACCCTCGGGGAAGCGCTGCAGCGTCACCGGGCGGTCGCCGATGTGGCGGACGAGCACGTCGCCGACGGCCATGACGTAGCCGGCGAGGTCGCCCTTGGTGATACCGGCGTCCGTCCACATCAGGCGGTCGGGGCTGCTGAGCCGCACCTCCCGGTGCCCGTGCGGCCCTTCGACCTCGACGATCTGCGCATCGGCCATGGTGCGCAGCGTAGCCAGCCGGTGTGACGGCGTGGCATGCGCGGGAACCATCGGAGCGGGCATGCTGTTGGGGTGGACGTGACGAACACCCCCAGCACCCGCCAGTACGCCGTCGACCGCACCGAGGAGCAGTGGCGCGAGCAGCTCTCGCCGGCCGAGTACCAGGTGCTCCGCGAGGCCGGCACCGAGCGCCCGTTCACCGGCGAGTACACCGACACGAAGACCGTCGGGGTGTACGGATGCCGGGCTTGCGGCGCCGAGCTGTTCCGCTCGGAGACCAAGTTCGACAGCCACTGCGGCTGGCCCTCGTTCTACGCCCCGCTCGCCGGTGACTCCGTCGAGTACCTCGAGGACCGCTCCCTCGCCGGGCGCCCACGCGTCGAGGTCCGCTGCGCCACCTGCGGCAGCCACCTCGGCCACGTGTTCGAGGGCGAGGGGTACGGCACCCCCACCGACCAGCGCTACTGCATCAACTCGGTCAGCCTCACGCTGCGGCCCGCCGGCGAGTCCTGAACCCCGGACCCCACCTCTCACCTCGACACTCCCGTACGGCCCGGCCTCGGGCCGGTTCGCGGTTGGGGCGGCCCGTGACCGTCCTCGCCGACCGAGCAGTCGACCGCGGTGTGCGCAGGGATTGTGTGCCGCCGGGTCAGCTCGTGCTCGATGCACCAGCCGTCGGATGACGCTCAGCGCTGCCGGGCGACCAGGTCACGCACGGCCACCCGCGGGCCGGTGTAGAACGGCACCTCCTCGCGCACGTGCATCCGTGCCCGGGACGCGCGCAGCTCGCGCATGAGGTCGACGATGCGGTGCAGCTCGTCGGCCTCGAACGCGAGCACCCACTCGTAGTCGTTCAGCGCGAACGAGGCGATGGTGTTGGCACGCACGTCGGGGTACTCGCGCGCCATCCGGCCGTGCTCCACGAGCATGTCCCGCCGCTCCTGCTCGCCGAGCAGGTACCAGTCGTAGGACCGCACGAACGGGTAGACGCACACATAGGCACCCGCCTCCTCGTCGGCCATGAACGCCGGTACGTGGCTCTTGTTGAACTC
>JBOFBK010000193.1:0-1938 GCA_051645525.1 Dermatophilaceae bacterium
GACGGTCGCCCCGGGCGCCTCGACCCTGATCACCGCGCGCGTCACCGCCGCGACCAACCCGACGAGCACCAGCGTCGGCGTCACCGCCAACCTGTCCGCGCTGGGCGGCAGCAAGAGCCAGCGCCTGCGCGACAACGGCCTGACCGGCGATGCCGTCGCCGGCGACGGCATCTTCAGCTTCCGCCAGACCGTCGGCAGCAGCGTCGCCACGGGCGCGAAGTCGGTCCGCATCGCCGTGAACGACGCACAGGGCCGCTCGGCCTCCGCCACCGCTGGCGTCACGGTCGGTGCCGCCGAGCCGAGCGTCTCGCCGTTCGGTTCGGCCACGGCCAGCCCGAGCAGCCTGCTCGCCGGCGAATCGAGCCTGCTGACGGTGCGCGTCACCGCCGGCACCGGCCCGGCCAGCACGGGCCTCACCGTGAGCAGTGACCTGTCGAGCCTCGGTCTGGGTGCGTCGCAGGCCTTCAACGACGCCGGCCAGAACGGCGACGCCGTCGCCGGTGACGGCACGTACAGCGTCCGCGCCACCGTGCCGGGTGCCGCTTCGACGGGCACCCGCACGTTGTCGGCACGCATCGCCGATGCGCAGGGTCGCAGCAGCACCGCGGGCTTCAGCCTGACGGTGAACGCCGCGCCGGCACAAACCGAGCCGCCGGTGACGTCGGCCGCGGCGCCGCAGGCTTGCGCCAACTTCTACACCGCGAGCTTTGCGCTGCCGCAGGGTCAGCAGGTTTCGACCGTGCCGGGCCTTGGCAAGCCGGTGAAGGGCACGTCGTGGCGCGATCCGGTGCATGGCACCTGCGGCATCCGCGTGACCGACCACGCCGTCGAGGCGCCTTCGGGCATGGCGCGCCACGACTACTCGCGTCGCCAAGCCTTCAACGTCGACAACAGCTACCTGCTCGTGCAGGCGACGAACGGCTTCTGGCACCTGTACAACGCCAACACGATGGCCTTCATCCGCACGCTGAGCGGCCCGGCCGGCGACGCCGAGATCCAGTGGCACCCGACCGATCCGAAGAGCCTGTACTACTTCGACACCAACGGTGGCATGGTGCTGCGCCAGCTCAACGTCGACACGGGCACGATCACCGCGGCCGCGAACTTCGCCGGCAAGCTGCCTTGGGCGGACGCTGCCCGCGTGTGGACGAAGTCGGAAGGCGCGCCCTCCGCCGACGGCCGCTACTGGTGCCTGATGGCCGAGACGAGCAGCTTCGCGATCCGCGGCGTCATCGTGTACGACCTGCAGACGCAGACGGTGGTCGGCTCGCGCGCGCTGTCGGCCCGCCCCGATCACACCGGCATGTCCGCTTCGGGTCGCTGGTGCGTGGTCTCGCACCTGGCCGGCAGCGGCGGCACGGTGGCCTGGGATCGTTCGTTCACGACCTCGCGCCAGCTGCATAGCACGTCGGAGCATTCGGACCTCGCGCTGAACGCGCAGGGCCAGGACGTCTACGTCGCCGTGGACTATCAGGCCAATGCCGGTGACTTCTTCATGCACAACATCGACACCAATGTGCGCACCAATCTGTTCCCGACCTACATCTCGGGCTCAGCGACGGCCTACCACGTGTCGGGCCAGGCGTTCGCCAAGCCGGGCTGGGTGCTGGTGTCGACCTACGGCGCCTCGGGTTCGAACCAGTGGCTGCACAACAAGCTGATGGCGGTTGAGCTGAAGTCCGGTGGTCGCATCCTCAACATCGGCCACCACCAGAGCCGTCTGAGCGGCTACTGGACCGAGCCGCAGGCCTCGGTGAACCGCGACTTCACCCGCGTGATCTGGGCGTCGAACTTCGGCACGACCAGCGACACCGACATCGACGCGTACATGATGTACCTGCCGCCGAGTGCCATTCCGGCCGCGCAGTAACGGGTCGCGCAAGGCGCAGGTCAACGATCCAGGGACAGGACGCAGCGGCGGCGTGGTGACACGCCGCC
>JBOFBK010000194.1:0-1975 GCA_051645525.1 Dermatophilaceae bacterium
CCCCGCACAGCACGGTCCACGGGTGCGACCGGTGCCGCGCGACCGTCCACATCAGCGCACCCGCCGCGAGCAGCGTCACACCCACGGCAAGCCCGACCGACCGGTCGACCCAGGTGAGCGCCGCGAAGGCCCCGACGGCGACCGCTCCGAGCACCACCCATGGACGGGGACGCGAGTCGCGCTCCGGCCACGCGGTCTCGATCGGCCCGGGTCCGCCGCCGTAGGGGGCGGCCGGGGCGAACGGCACGGATGACGCAACGCTCCACATACGCTCCGCCACCGTGGCGCCCGGCATGCCGGATGACGTCACGCTCCCTGCGGGCCACGACACCGTCGTGGCCCCCGGCGTGCCGGATGACGTTGCGCCGCTTGGCGATTCGGTCGCCGCCGTGCCACTCGGGTTCGTCGCGGCGGCGGTCGCCGGGGGTGGGGGACGTCATCCGACGTGGACGGGTGGAGCGGGAGGACGGCCCGCAGGGTGGCCCCGCGGGCACCGGAAGGCGTCGGCACGACGGCGACCGACCCGCCGTGGAGGGTGCACACCCAGCTGGCGATGGCCAGCCCGAGCCCGGTGCCACCGCCGGTGTCGTCGCCGCGACCGAACCGGTCGAAGACCCGCTCGGCGTGCTCGGCGGGGATGCCGGGACCGTCGTCGCGAACCTCGAGCACCCAGCTGTCACCATCCCGCGCACGGGCGTCGACCCGGACCGTCCCGCCGGGCGGACTGTGCCGCACCGCGTTGTCGACGAGGTTGACCACGAGCTGCGACAGGCGAGCCCCGTCGGCCCGGACCACGAGCCCGGCCGGCGAGACCGAGCGCTGCACCTCGATCCGGCGTCCACCGATACCCACCTCCTCGCCGGCGCGCCGGAGCAGGTCGTCGACGGCGACCTCGCCGAGCCGCAACGGCGCCGCACCGGCGTCGATCCGGGAAAGGTCGAGCAGGTCGGTGACCAGCGTGCTCAGCCGCTCGGACTGGTGCAGCGCGGCGCGCAGTGCGGCGTCATCCGGTCGCACGACACCGTCGGCCAGGTTCTCGAGCAGCGCCCGCTGGGCGGCGAGCGGGGTGCGCAGCTCGTGCGACACCGTGGCGACCAGCTCTCGGCGCTGCTGGTCGGCGGTGGCCAGGTCGGCTGCGATCGCGTTGAACGCCCGGGCCAGCATCCCCACCTCGTCGGATGACGTCGCCGTGACCCGCCGCGTGTAGTCGCCTCCCGCCATCGCGGTCGCCGCGCCGGTCATCTCGACGAGCGGAGACGTCATCCCCCGGGCCAGCCACAGCGTGACCGCGAGCGCGGCGGCCAGGGTCACCGGGGCGGTCGTCCAGAGCGGGACGCCGGCCGACTCGCCGACCGCGGACACGAGCAGCGCGGCGAGCACGCTGGCGCCGACGAGCAGCCCGAGCTTGAGCTTGATCGAGGCGACCGAGTCCAGCGGCCGGTGCGTGTTCACCGATCGCGCCCGTCGTCGAGCGCATAGCCCACGCCGTGGACGGTGCGCACCCGGTCGGCCCCGATCTTGGCGCGTAGCGCCTTGACGTGGCTGTCGAGCGTGCGGGTACCAGTGGCGCCGGCCCAGCCCCACACCTCGCGCATCAACGTCTCCCGGGTAAGCACCACGCCGGGCTCGGCCACGAGCGCACGGAGCAGGTCGAACTCGAGCGGCGTCAGGTGCACCGACTCGCCGTCGACCGTCACCCGGCGAGTGGCGACCTCGACGACCAGGCCGCCGGCCGTCATCCGGGCGTCGTCCTGGGCGAGCTGCGCTGCGTCCTGGGCCAGCTGCTCCGCCCGCTCCACTCGGCGCAGCAGCGCCCGTACCCGGGCCACGACCTCCCGCAGCGAGAACGGCTTGGTCAGGTAGTCGTCGGCGCCGACGCCGAGGGCAACGAGCAGATCGGTCTCGTCGTCGCGTGCCGTGAGCATCAACACCGGCACCGGGTGTGCCGCCTGGACCCGGCGACACACCTCGAGCC
>JBOFBK010000195.1:0-19409 GCA_051645525.1 Dermatophilaceae bacterium
TCACCGGCCCGACCAGGCGGCGCAGCGCGAAGTCGACCGCCTCCCGCTTCGTCGCGAGGTCGTAGCGGCGCATCACCTCGCCGACGAGACCGTCGTCGATATCGATGTTGGTGCGCGCCATGCACCAATGATACACCTCTGCCGGAAGTTGCCTCCTGCTCGAACGACGTCGCCACTCGTCGAGACGCCGGTCGTTCCCTCGCCGTACTACCTCGCCACGGGCTCCGTCGAGCTCGCGCCGGAGCTGCTCGACCTCGGCACCGCCGAGGCCCCGGGCGATGGTGGATGAGGCGGGGAGTGCTCCCCGGTCCTGGCGGTTCCGCTCAGGCGCGAGCGCCGTTAGCCTGAATCGGGTGTGCGGCCGGGGGAACGGTCCGGTCGACGCCAGGGGAGTCGACCGACGAGGAGGCCCGAAAGGTGGCGCGTCAAGCTGTGGCGCGTCGTGCGGCGGTACGGGAGGCGCGCGGTCGCACGGCGAGCCTGCTCGCTGTCGTGCTCGTGGCGTCGGGGCTCGGGTACGTCGCGGTGGCCGGCCAGGGCTCGACGGTGCACCAGACCGACCTCCACGACGCCGCCGTATGGGTCAGCTCCGACGCCCAGGCCAAGTTCGCGAAGGCCAACGTCCCCATCGGCCAGCTGGAGTCGGGTGTCGCCACCAATGTCGGAGCGGGTAGCGGGCTGGACGTGCTCCAGGACGGCGCGGCCGTAATCGGGGTCGGTGTCGCTGCCGGCCAGCTGTTCCCGATCGATCCTCGCACGTCGAGCGCTGGTGAGGCCGCAGCCCCGGTGGGCGCGGTCGCGCGGGTCCCGGGCCGCCTCGTGGCCAGCCCGGTCGACCTCCGCGGTGGCACGGTGGCGGTGCTCGACCCGGGCAGCGGCAAGGTCTGGGCGCAGCGGGTCGACAGCCGCGCCGGCATCACCTCGCTGCCCGAGCTGTCGCCGTCGTCGACGCCGATCGCCGAGGTCGGTCGCACCGCAGCCGTGGTCGTCGACGAGCGCGGGTCGGTGCACGCCGTCTCCGGAGCCACCGGGAGGGTCACCAGCGTCGCCGCCACCGCGTCCGGCTTCGCCGCACCGGTCACCGTCGACACCGGGTTGCGCAGCGCCGCACCGGACATCACCGCGGTCGGCTCTACCTGGGTGGCCTACGACGCCGGGAAGGACACGGTCTACACGGCGGAGGCGCCGGCGGGCGTCGAGGCGCAGGCCATCACTCCGGGTGGCTCGCGCGCGGCCCGGCTCCAGCAGCCGGGGCCCACCGCCGACGTCGTCGTGGTGGCGTCCGCGGAGCGGGCCGTCCCGGTGCCCCTCGACGGTGGCACACGCCCGGGTGGGGTGGTGGTCGGCGAGCGGGTCAACCGGGTGGCCGGCACCACCATCCCCGCTCGGCCGGTGGTGCTGGCGGGGTGCCTGCACGCCGCGTGGGCAGAGGCGGGCCAGGTCTTCTACGGAGTCAACTGCGGTCGCGCGGCCGACCAGCCCACGGTCACCCTGCCGGCGCCGGGCAAGCAGCAGACCCGCGACGGTGTGGCGTTCCGGGTCAACCGCGGGCTCGTGGTGCTCAACGACCTCGACAACGGCGGGGTGTGGGACCTCGAGGACACACCGACGAAGATCGACAACTGGGATGCCCTGGTCCCCCCGACCCGCACCGACGACAAGAACAAGAAGAAGGACGAGAACCTCGTCGACCAGGCCAGCCTCCAGCAGCCGCCGACCGCGAAGCCCGACGACCTCGCGGTGCGCCCCGGTCGCACGAGCAAGCTGCACGTGCTCGACAACGACACCGACGTGGCGGCGTCGGTGCTCGCCATCGACCAGGCCGACGTCACCCGCCCGAGCATCGACGGCGTCAGCGCCACGGTGTCGGCCGACGGCCAGGCGGTCGACGTCTCGGTGCCCGACGGCACCGAGGGCCGGTCCTTCTCCTTCGACTACCGCGTCAACAACGGCAAGGTGAAGTCGAAGACCGCGGCCAGAGTGACGGTGCGCATCGTCCCGGATGACGTCAACGGCCCGCCGCGGCTGCGCCCCGGCGGCGCGAAGCTCGTGGCCACGCCGTACCCGGTCATCGCCGGCAAACGGCTGTCCGTGCCGGTCCTGGGCGACTGGCGCGACCCCGAGAGCGACGTGCTCGCCGCGAGCGCTGCAGGCGAGGGCAGCATCGTCGACGGCCAGGGCAAGGTCACTCTCACCGCGCCCGTCGAGCGCGGCACGCGCCGGATCGGGTACGTCGTCAGCGACGGCCGGGGCGGGCGCGCCGAGGGCGCCGTCACCGCCCGCGTCATCGGGCCGAAGGACACCAGGTTCGAGCCACCGCGCACCCAGCCGGATGCCGTGCGCGGAGTCGTCGGAAAGCCGCTCCAGATCGAGCCCCTCGGCAACGACATCGCCGGGGCCGACCCCGGCGAGCCCGACGCGACGCTGCGGCTGCGGTCCGAGGTGCGCGCGGTCGGCCCGCTCCAGGTCGACTCCGATCTCGCCACGGGGCAGGTCACCGTCACCGGCAGCGCTCCGGGGACCTTCGAGCTCACCTACGCCGCGCAGACCGGCGCCGGCGCGGCACCGGGCCGCATCCGGGTGGACCTCGTCGCACCGCCGGAGGGTGCCCCGCCCGTGGCGGTGCCCGACACCGCCACGGTGCACGACCAGGCGCCGGTGCTGGTCGACGTGCTCGCCAACGACTACAGCCCCCGCGGCGACGTGCTCGTCACCGCCTCGGTCGACGGAGCCGGCGACACCCCGTGGTTGCGCGCCTCGATCTACCAGGGCCGGTGGGTTCGGCTCGAGGCCACCGCGCCAGCGCCGCTCGACGCCGGCTCCACCGGCCGCCGGGCCACGGTGTCGTACACGGCCAGCGACGGCAGCCAGCAGGCCCGGGGCCAGGTGGCGGTGCTCCAGCAAGGGCCGCTCGAGGATGCCGTGCCACTCGTGCAGGACGACACGGCTGCGGTGCGCGAGGGCGACAGCGTGAGCGTCTCGGTGCTCGACAACGACACCATGGCGGGCGGCATCCCGCTGTGGGTCGACCCCTTGAGCGTGAAGGTGGTCAGCGCGGGCGACGAGCAGCAGGCCTTCGCGAGCGGCAACGTCATCCGCTACGTCCCCGAGCACCGGGGCCTGACGGCGGCGAGGTTCGTCACCGTCGAGTACGCCGCCTACGCCGACGGGATGAAGGAGCGCGCCCAGACCGCGCGGGTGCGGATCCAGGTCAACCCGCTCCCGACGCCGCAGCTGGTCAACCAGGCACCGGTGGCGCGCAGCTTCTCGGCCACGGTCACCGCCGGCGACCCGCTCACCGTGACCGTGCCCACCTCCGGCGTCGACCCCGACGGCGACACCGTCACCGTCACCGGTGTCGTGGGCGCCGAGGGTGGCCCGGTCGACCTCACCCACGGGCGGGTCGTCGGCATCGGGCCCTCGACGATCAGGTACGAGGCGTTCCCGCTCGCCGCCGGCACCGAGGTCATCACCTACGAGGTGCGCGACCGCTTCGGCGCCACGAGCCAGGCGTTCGTCCGCGTGGGGGTCGTGCAGCCGGGGGACCCGCAGCCTCCGGTCGCCGTGCCCGACGAGGTGTTCGCCGCACCCGGCAAGACGGTCACGGTCCGGCCGCTCACCAACGACCTCGTCGCCCGCGGTGACCGGGTCGGCGTCGACCTCGAGCCGCTGGGCGACGGTGGCACCGTGCGGCAGTGGCGCCTCGCCGACGACGACACCCTCACCACCACCGTGCCCGGCGACACGACCCGGCCGCACCAGATCGGCTACCGGATCGGCAACGGGGTCTTCGACCCCTCGCGCGCCACGGTGCTGGTCCGACCGGTCGAGGGGTACGTCAACCCGCCGGTCGCCCGCGACGACGTGGCCGCTCCCAAGCCCGGCGAGTCGAGCGCGCTGGTCGACGTGCTCGCCAACGACACCGACATCGACTCCGACCCGGCGACGCTCGAGGTCGACCGGGTGCTCTCCCAGGACGCGTCCGTCGAGGACGGCAAGGTGCGGGTGCGGGTGCTCGACCGGCCGCACACGGTGCCCTACGTCATCCGCGACGAGGACGGCGCGGAGGCGATGGCGGTGGTGTTCGTGCCCACCGGCGCGGGGGGTCAGCCGTTCGTCGTGCCGTCGACGCTGATCCAGATGGACAAGGACTCCTCCATCACCGTCGAGCTGAACGACCACGTGCGGTCACCGCGCGGCCGGGTGGTGTCGGTGACCACCGCCGAGACGCTCAGCGCCTCGCCCGCGGCCAATCTCGCGGTGTCGATGCCCGACAACCGCACCCTCACCCTGGAGTCGTCGGGCGGCTACGTCGGCCCGGCGGCGGTGATGCTCGAGGTCACCGACCAGGACGCCGTCGACCAGCGGGACTTCGGCACGGCCTACGTGTCGATCCCGGTGCAGGTCGGCCCGAAGGTGCCGGTGCTGCGCTGCCCGGACGGCCCGGTCACCGTGCTCGCCGGCGGTCTCGACCGGGTGATCGACATCCCCACGTACTGCCGGGCGTGGCTCCCGGTGGGGATGACGGTCGACGACGTGCGGTTCGAGACCCGGTGGCAGACCGAGGCCGACGCCGAGCTGCGGGTCGACGACGACGGCCGGCGCGTCACGCTGCGGGCGGATGCCGACGCCAGGACGTCGTCGGGAGCCCTGTCGGTCACCTCCGAGGGGCAGAGCACACCGGCGGCCATCGCGGTACGGGTGCAGGGCGCCGAGGCGTTCCCGCCGCCGCGGCTGCGGCCGATCACCGTGGCCGGGCTGGCCGAGGGCGAGTCCACCGAGGTCGACGTGGCCGCCTACCTCGACTCCCCGCTCGCCCGCCCGCAGTGCGCCATCGAGTCGGCCCAGGTCGAAAGCGGAACCGGGCTCACCGCCTCGGTGTCCGGCTGCCGCCTCACGCTCACCGCTGGCGAGAAGCCGTCACCCGAGGCCACGGTGGGCCTGTCCGTGCGTGACGGCGAGGGCCCGACCCGGGTGGCCGAGGGCCGGGTCACCGTCACCCTGCGCGGCACCCCGTCGGCGCCGCGCCAGGTCACTGCGGTGGCCGACCGTGACGCCGGCGGCCAGGCCCGGGTGTCGTGGGTGCCGCCCGAGTACGACGGCGGGTCGGCCATCTCCGGGTACACGGTCACCTACCCCGGCGGGTCGACCCCCTGCTCGGCATCCCCGTGCACCGTCACCGGGCTCACCAACGGCCGCGACTACACCTTCGTCGTCACCGCCGTGGGCGCCCTCGGCGAGGGCGACCCGAGCGAGCCGAGCAACGTCGTGCGCCCCGACACCCTGCCCCGGCAGGTCACCGGCATCCGGATGACGGGGCGCGGCGACGGCCGTCTCGACCTCGCCTGGGAGCGTCCGGTCAACGAGGGCAGCGCCCTGACGAAGTACGTCGTGCGGCTCGTCTCGTCGACCGGCGCGACCCGCACCGCGGAGGTCGCGCCGGGCCAGACCCGCACGTCGGTCACCGGACTCGACAACCTCAGCGAGCAGGCGGTGCAGGTCCAGGCGTGGAACGAGCTCGGTGCAGGGCCGTTCGGCCCGGCGGTGCGGATGCAGTCGGCCGGCACCCCGCCGCCGTTGCCGCAGCCCGACATCCAGGCCAGCGGCCCGGGCCCGGCGCAGGACTCCGCCACGCTCGACATCTCCTGGGCGCAGGGCAACCCCAACGGCCCCCCGGTCACGGGGTACACCGTGTACCGGTCGGTCGACGGTGGCGCGTGGCAGGCGATCGGCACCACCGGGCCGTCCGTCCGCACGGCGCGCGACGTCATCCCCTACGACGGGCGCGTGTACCGGTACGTGGTCACGGTCACGAACGGTGCCGACATCGAGTCCGCGCAGGCCAGCCCGGCGAGCTTCACCTCGGTCGGGCAGCCCTCGACCCCGTCAGTCACCGCCGACACGCCGAGTGCCGACCGCCGGATCCGGCTGACCGTGCAGGTCGGCCAGCCGCGGGCCGGGGAGTTCCGCGCCATCCGGTGGGAGGGCGGTGGCCGATCCGGAACCTACGACTGCGGCGGACGGTGTGGTGCCGGTTCGCAGGTCGTCGTCACGACGTCTCAGTACGACACGCTGAACACGACCCTCGCGAACCGCACGCCCATCCGGGTCTGGACGGTCAACAGCGGCGGCAGTGATTCCGAGCCTGCCCAGTCGAACGAGGTGTGGCCCTTCGGCGAGACGCGCGCTCCCGTCGCCGGAACCGCATCCGCCGACGGGAAGACGATCACCTACCGGTGGAGCTGGAGCTCCAACGGGCGTGCGGCCAACGAGTTCCAGATCTACCGCAACGGGCGGTTGGAGGCGGTGCAGAACGCCAGCGACACGTCATGGCCGAATATCGAGGCCGAGTACGACACCACGTACTCGGTCGAGATCCTCGCCCTCGCCGACGACTCGGGGAGGTCGGCCACGACCACGCTCACCGGTCGCACCGGCCCGGCCCCCGACCCGGTCGTGACCAGTCTCGGCCGGTCCAGCCAGCGGTACGTCGACCCCAACGGGGATGGCTCCTGTGCGGTCAGCCCGGGCTGCAACACGGTGACCTTCGGCATCCGCGACTTCCCGCCGAACACCACGTGGGACGTGCGCTGCGAGGCCAGCAACTCGGATGTCGGCACGGTGAACTCCGCGTTCGACCTCACCACGAACGACACCGGCAACGGGTACTCGTGGGGCGGGAAGTGCCTCTTCGGCCGTGATGTCGGCAACGTCACCGTGGTGCTCAGCCGAGGTGGTCAGGAGTACCGGGGAACGATGTTCTGGTCCTAGCGCCGCGGCAGCCGTCCGTCTCCCACCGACGCCTCGAAAGGCTCCCGATGACCGTCACCCCCGACCAGTCAGCCTGGTTCAGCCAGACCTTCTCCGCGATGGTCGCCAACGTCGACCAGGCGGTGCTCGGCAAGGAGCACGTCATCCGGCTCGCGCTCACCTGCATGCTCTCCGAGGGTCACCTGCTGCTCGAGGACTACCCCGGCACCGGCAAGACCCAGCTGGCGCGGGCGCTGTCGGGCACCGTGCAGGGCAGCAACTCCCGCATCCAGTTCACCCCGGACCTGTTGCCCAGCGACGTCACGGGGGTGACGATCTACGACCCGGGCAGTAAGGAGTTCGAGTTCCACCGCGGCCCGATCTTCGCCACCATCGTGCTCGCCGACGAGATCAACCGGGCCTCGCCGAAGACCCAGAGCGCCCTGCTCGAGGTGATGGAGGAGGGCCGGGTCACCGTCGACGGCGTGCGGCACGAGGTCGGCGAGCCGTTCATGGTCATCGCTACCCAGAACCCCATCGAGCAGGCCGGCACCTACCGGCTGCCCGAGGCCCAGCTCGACCGGTTCCTCATGAAGACCACGCTCGGCTACCCCGACCACGACGCCACCGTGCGGGTGCTGCGCGAGGCCAAGGTGCGGGACCGCACCCGGGGTCTGGAGCCGGTGGTCACCGCCGGCGTGGTCTCCGACATGGCCGCGCTCGCCGACGAGGTGCACGTCGACGACGCCATCCTCGACTACGTGTCGCGCATCGCCGAGGAGACCCGTCGGCACGTGAGCATCCGGCTCGGCCTGTCGGTGCGCGGGTGCCTGGCGTTCGTGCGCTGCGCCAAGACCTGGGCGATCAGCCAGGGCCGCGACCATGTGGTGCCCGACGACGTCAAGCTGCTCGCGTCGCCGGTGCTCGGCCACCGGCTGCTCGTCACCGCCGAGGCACAGTTCGCTGGTGTCACCGTCGACCAGCTCATCGGTCAGGTGATCGGTGAGGTCGCTCCACCGACGGACCGCGTCTCGGCATGACACGTCCTGAGTCGACCTCGGGCCCCGGCGACCTGCCCGGCGAGGATGCCGCGCAGACCGCGCGGCGCTCCGCCCTCACCTCCGCGACCCCCACCACCGGTCGCCGGCGGCGTCCGCGTGTGCCGCGCCCCGGCATCCGACACCGCAGGCCCGAGCCGGGTGCCGCCGGGCCCGGCTCTCCCGCGTCGCCCGGTTCTCCCGGACCGGCGCGCCGGGTGGCCGTCCCCGGGGTGTCCGCCCGGCGGGCCGCCGGGCCGGTCGGTGAGACCAGGACGGTCACGCTGCCTCGGGTCCAGATCCCGTCGGCGATCACCGGCACCGGTGCACGCATCCTCGTGCTCACCGGCGAGCGCATCGCGCCCCTGGCGGCGTCGACCCGCCGGGTCTGGCACCCGGTGCTCGAGGTGCTGCGCTGGGTGTCCCCGCTCGGGTGGACGGTGGCCGTCGTGGGGGTGGTCTCCTGGTGGCTCGCCGCCCGGTACGCCTGGGTGGAGCTGTCGATGGTGGCGGCGGCCTGCCTCGTGTTGGTGTTGTGCTGCCTGACGCTGGCCCTCGACCGGGCCCGGGTGCGGATCCGATGCGACGTCGAGCCCACTCGGGTCACCGTCGGCGACCCCGCCACGGGGCGCCTGGAGGTCACCAACACCGGCCGCCGGGGCATGCTGCCGCTGCTCGTCGAGCTGCCGGTCGGCGAGACGTCGGCCCGGTTCACGCTGCCCACGCTCGGCGCGGGGAGCTCACACGACGAGCTGTTCGTCGTGCCCACCCGCCGGCGGGGCGTGGTCACGGTGGGCCCGGCCACCACCGTCCACGGCGACCCGCTCGGCCTGGTGCGCCGCACCGTTGCGTGGACCGACCGCACCGAGCTCTACGTGCATCCCGTCACCGTCGCGCTCGACAATCTCGGCGCCGGGCTGCTGCGCGACCTCGAGGGCCAGGTGACGCCCGACCTGTCGATGAGCGACCTCGCGTTCCACGCCCTGCGCGAGTACCAGCCGGGCGACGACCGCCGCTACGTGCACTGGCGCTCCTCGGCCAAGCACGGCCGGCTGCTCGTGCGGCAGTTCCTCGACACCCGGCGCAGCCACCTCGCGGTCGTCGTCGACACCACTCCCGACGTCTACACCCGAGGCGAGGATGACGTCGAGCTCGCCATCTCGTGCGCGGCGTCGCTCGCCGTGCGCTCCATCCTCGACGAGCAGGACACCACGGTCGTCTGCCACGGCCAGACCGCGTCGCGCACCACCGCGCCGCTCACCCTCGACGCCCTGGCCCGAGCCGTCGTCGAGACCGATGATGTGCACGCCTCGGCCATCGAGGCGGCGGGCCTGGCTCCCGATGCCAGCGTGGCGGTGCTCGTCACCGGCCGGACCCGGCCGTTCGTCCAGGTGCAGCGGACCCTCGGCCAGTTCGAGCCGGAGGTGGTCAAGGTCGCGCTCGTCGTCGACCCCGACATCCCGGTCGGGGTGCGCCGGCTGGGCGCGCTCGTCATCCTGCACGTGCGCGATCTCGCCGACCTGCGGCGGGTGCTCTTCGCCGGGGCGCTGACATGACGGTTTCCGAGCACCCGGACCGGTCGGGGCCCAGCCTGGCCACCGCGCGGCGGGGTGGGGACAGGCGCCGGGCCCGGCGCCGGGCCCGACCCGAGACCGGTGAGCCGCGCCTGCGCGCGGCGCTGCCGACCCGTGACGTGCTGGTCGACGCCGCGTTCGCCGCCGCACTCGTGGCGGTCGCGCTGGTGGGTCTGCGCACCGGGTTCCTCGGCGACCGGTGGATGGCGGTCGCCGGGGTCGGGCTGCTGCTCGGGTTGCTCGTGGGGCACCTCGCGGCGGCTTGGCGGTGGATGGCGGCCATCACCCTGCTCGTGCTGGCCGCGGTGTACTTCCTGCTCGGCGGTCCGGTGGCGGTCCGCGGCGACCTCGTCGCCGGCGTTGTCCCGACGGCGCAGACGTTCACCGACCTGGCCACCTGGGCGGTCACCGGGTGGAAGAAGTGGCTCACCCTGCTGCCGCCGGTCGACGCCCGCGGGCCGGTGCTCGCCCTGCCCTGGCTGGCCGGCCTGCTCGGAGGCGCCCTCACCCTGGGAGTGGCGCGCCGCTGGGTGAGCGTGCCGCTCACCGCGGTGACGCCGGTCGCGCTGCTCGCCGGGTCGATCGCGCTCGGCACCCTGGAGCCGGCGGCCCGCTGGGTCCAGGGGGTGGGGTTCGCGGCGCTGCTGGTGAGCTGGCTCGTCATCCGCGCCCAGCGCACGCGGCCGCCGATCCAGAACGGCGCCGGCCGCGGGGTGCAGCTCGCCACCGGCGCGGTGCTTGCCGCGCTGGCCCTGGTGGCCGGGCTCGTCGCCGGGCCGCTGCTGCCGGGCACCTCGGCGCAGGAGCGTCGCGAGGTGGTGCGCACCCGGCTGGTCCCCCCGCTCGACGTGTCCCAGTTCCCCAGTCCGCTCCCCGGGTTCCGGCAGTACACCGAGCCGAACCGGGCCGAGCGCTACGACGCCACGCTGCTCCGGGTCGACGGCCTCCCGCAGGGCGCCCTCGTGCGGTTCGCCACCCTCGACTCCTACGACGGGCTGGTGTGGGGTGCAGCCGACCGCAGCCGCGACGGGGTGCCGTTCCAGCAGGTCGGGTCGCGCATCGCGCCTCGGGGTGACGGCACGCCGGTCGAGGTCACCGTGTCGATCCCGGCCGACGGGTACACCGACTACTGGCTGCCCACGGTCGGCAGCCCCACCCGCGTCGAGTTCACCGGGCCCCGGTCCGACGAGCTCGCCGAGGAGCTGTGGCTCAACACCGACACCGACACCGTCGTGGTGCCGCGCCGGCTGCTCGGCGGCGAGGAGTACCGGATGAGCGCGCTGCTCCCCGACCCGCCCGCCGGCACGCTGCCGACCGACCTGGACGTCGCCACCGGGGCGGTGCCACCCACCGACGCCGAGTTCCTCGACACCCGCATCGACGCGTGGACCGGCCGGGTCGACGACGGCCCGTGGCAGAAGCTGCGCGCGTTCGCCGAGCGGATGCGGGTCGAGGGCACCTACACCGACGGCGGGACGCCGAACAGCTTCGAGAAGGTGTACCTGCCCGGTCACACCGTCGCCCGGCTGACCCGCTTCGCGGCATCCACCAAGCTGGCCGGCAACGACGAGCAGTACGCCGCCGCGCTCGCGCTGGTGGCCGAGCGGCTCGGCATCCCCGCTCGCGTCGTGATGGGGGCCGAGCCGCAGCCGGACGGCACGGTGCGCGGCAAGGACGTGCACGCCTGGGTCGAGGTGGCTCTCGACGACGGGTCGTGGTTCCCCCTGGCGCGGCGCACGTTCCTCCCGAGCCGCGACAAGACCCCCGACGAGCAGCAGTCCAGGATCGAGGACGAGAAGCTCGGCACCCAGGTCCCGCCGCCGCCCGGGGTCAACCCGCCGTCGGTGCTGCAGGGCCCCGACCAGGCCCAGAACGCCACCGACCTCGCCAAGCGCAAACGCAGCCCTCTCGACATCTCCGCGTGGCCCTGGTGGCTTCGGGTCACCGTGCTCGGCGTCGCGCTGCCGGTGCTCCTGGTGCTCGGCTGGGTGGTCGCCCTGGCCCGGCTGAAGGCGCGTAGGCGCCGCCGGCACGCCACGACCGGGCGGGTGCCCGATCGCGCGGCGTGGGTGTGGCGTGACCTCGTGGCCGAGGCGGGCAGTCTCGGGGTTGTCGTGCCGGCCGGTGCCACCCGGTTCGAGCAGGCCGGGGCCTTTCCGGATGACGTGTGCGCCGGCTCGGTCGCGACTGCCACCGACGCCGTGGTGTTCGGGCCGGGGGCGGGCGACCCCGACCGGGTGGTCGTGCTCGCCGAGGACGCGGAGGCGGCGCGGCGCTCGCTGCGCGGTCGTGTGTCCCGGTGGGCGCGGTGGCGTTCGGATGCCGATCCGCGACCGCTGTCGAGCCGGCCGGCGACCGCACCGACCCCGCGTGCGCGGGCCGCGTCGATGCTGCGTCGGGTCGGTGCCGGCCCTCGCGGCCTGCTCCGCGGCGTGCGACGCCGACCGCGTCCGGCGTGACCACGCGGTAGCCGCCGGACTCATGCCGGGCATGACAACCCGGGGTGACGAATGTCGGTTCGAGAAGGCGGCGGACGCACATTCGTCGTGCTCAGGCCGGGCATCGCAACCCGGGGTGGCGAATGTCGGTTCGAGCAGGTGGCGGGCCCACACCCGACCGCAGCTCGGCTGGCCGGGCACTGGCATGGAGCGGCCACTCCTGTCCTATCTGCACCGCCCTGACCAGCGGACTCGCCTCTTCGGACGCACTGGAACCAGCCGAACGGCTGGTTCCAGTGCTTCTCAGCGTCGTGCCAGGATTGGTTCTGTTACGGCGCCCCCGCCCCGGCCTTGTCCGACCGGACCTGCGGGTGCCCGATGAGGCGGCAGGGGCCGACATGGATTCGACACGCGACGGAGGTGGGGCGTGATGACGCATGCGCCCGCCCCGGTGCGGTTCGCCACGGACGACGACCTCGTGGCACGGGTCCGTGCCGCCGCCGACACCGCTGCCGCCTCCGAGCTCTGGGTGCGGTATCACCCGTTCGGGGTTCACGCGGCTCACGTGGTGCGCGGTCGCTCCGACGACGCCGAGTTCGTCGCCGCCGAGGCGTTCACAGCCCTGCTCGCGTCGCTGGGCCACGGCGCAGCTGTCGACGATCCGTTCAGCCTGTTGCTCGCGCGGCGGGTTTCCCGTGCCGCCGCCGCACCGGCTGACGTCGTGGCGCACGACGACATCCTCGACGACCCGGCCGCGTTCGACGACCCGCAGGCCCCGGGTCGTGAGCCCCGGGCCGACGCCCTCGAGCAGAGCGTGCTCCGCGAGGCGTTCGCGGCGTTGCCCGACGACTCCCGGGCCGTCATCTGGCACGAGGTGGCCGAGCGGCCCGATCTCGACCTCGGCACCCCGCTCGCCGCCACCCGCCGTGCCGTCGCTCGGGTCCGCGACGACCTCCGGGCGATGTACGTCGCCACCCTGGTCTCTCGCGACGCCGTGGTGCCGGCCTGCCGTCCGTACCTCACCGAGCTGCCCGCGCTGGTTGCCGGGCGCGAGGCGTCATCCGAGACCATCGTCCATGCGGCCGGGTGCCACCGGTGCTCCAGCCGGCTCGAACGGCTGCGCGAGCTGGAGTACGCGCTGCCGTCGGCGGTGCTGCCCCTGCTCGCCCCGCTCACCAGTGGGAGCACGTTGCCGCTGCTCGGGGCGCTGCCTGTGGTCGACCGCGCTCAGCTCGATATCGTGCCGCACGCGTCGAGTGTTCGTCCTCTCCCGCCGCACCAGGCGGCGCGATGGCTGGTCGGAACCGGGCTCGCGGCCAGCGTGCTCGTCGCCGCCACTGCGATCTGGTCCCACCCCCCCACCGGCGAGAGCTCGGTCTCCGCTCGCAGCGGCTCGTCCGCGTCCAGTTCCCACCGTGACACGGTCGGGCCGGTGACACCACCCAGTACCGGTGGCCCTGGCACAGGAATCAGGCCGCCGAGCACCCCGTCAGCCCCGCCGGGGGTCGCGCCGCCGACCGATCCGCCCACCTCCGAACCGGACGAGCCTGCCGGCCCCGGCCCGGATGACGCGCCCGGCACCGGTGGCTCGTCCGGTCCCGACACCGGCTCGTCTCCGTCTGCTCCCGGTGGCTCGTCGCCGGACCCGTCCGGCCCGACGCAGACACCCAGCCAGCCGGGCTCATCGACCCCGCCCGCCTCGCCATCCGCTCTCGCCGCTCCCTCGGTCGGGGTCGCTGTCAGCACACCGACGGAGGAGGGCAAAGCCATGGCCGCTGTCCGAGCTGATGTTTCGGAGCGTGCCAGCGAGATCGAAATGACCATCGACCCTCCGCCCAAGGTCAAGGCCGCCAAGGCCGCCGTTGCCAGTGACCTCGAGTGCAAGAACCGGGGCAGCGGCAAAGTGGTCTGCACCGGCGCGCCGGCCGCTGACGGATCGATCACCGCTAACGTCCAGCTCGACTGGCCCGAGGGTGTCACGGGCACGGTGACGGTCACGGTCAGGGTGCTGGAGGGAGCCGGCGAAGGGATGTCCGGATCGGGGTCCGGCTCACCCGACCCCATAGGCCCGAAGATCGATGGCACGGCTCGCACTCCACCCACCCCGACGGCGCCGCCGAACACGGACCCGACGTCCTCCCGTGACCAGGTCGCGCGGCCCGGTGACGAGGGCCCACCGCCTGGCGGCGCTGGTGAGGACCGGGCTCAGCCCGGGGTGCCGCGGATTCTCGCCGACCTCAGGGACGTGGTCGAGAACGACCTGACGCCGGCCGAGGTGCGGGCGTGGGCCGAGGCACTCCTCGCCGAGCTGCTGGCCGAAGCGGTACTCGACAGCCACTGAGCACCGGCAGCATCGCAGTGACCGAACGGGTGGCAGCCACTGCTGCGTGGTCCGTCGAAGTGCTGGCGCCACAGTGCGAGTGCGCTTTTCGGTACCGGGTCAGGACAGCCTGCCGGCTCCTTCGCGACGTCGCTCGGCCATGGTGAGTCCGAAGCGGGCGGCGAACCAGGCCACGGTCGCCCAGATGCCGAGGTCGATGACGAGGCCGACGACCCGCACGAGAAGACCCTGCTCCGCTGCGCCACCGCTGAGTAGGGTCGCGGCGAACAGCGGGTTGCCGCCCCAGGCCCACACGTCGAGAACCAGGCCGAGCGTTGCGAAACCGGCCCAGCCGATGGTGCTGCCGCGCCCGGAGAGCATCGTCGTGACCATCACGACGCCGGCGACGACGGCCAGTGTCAGCAGGGTCCGCAGGGCTGCACCCGCGAGCAGCGGGCCGGCCGTGCCGCTGGTCGCCGAGACCGACGAGCCGATGCCGACGATCAGCGATACCACACCGACGACCGAGGCGAGAGTTCCGATCGCGGCGGCGGTGAGGAGTCCGAGGCCGATCGGCGTCCGGGACGGCTCGCTGTCGCGGTAGGGCACGGGGTCGGCCTCTCAGTTGGATTCGGTGCTGCGCAAGTGTGACTCAGCCGGCGGGAGCGTAGCTGACCCGAACCCACGCCGCGATGTCGATACGCGAGTAGCCGGGGGCGGTCGCGGGGCCTCGTCGAGCGACGATGGGGGAGCCGGCACATGACCGTACCCAGGTGAAGTCCTGGTTGAAGCGCCGACCTTCCGGCTGCAGGCACGCCGACGGATTGCCCTCGAGAGTCACCTGCACTTCGACCACCTGGGCGGCGCCGAGTCCGGTCGGGGTGTAGGCGACTCGGGTGCCGTCGTCCCGTGGGCCGACGGCATACTCGAGCCGCACCGTGGTTCCGGCGACATCGACCACCGAACCAGGCTCCACATCGCGACCGTCGACGCGTGCCCACAGTACCGGAGCTTCTACTCCGGCCTGGTGCTGCGGCCCTGAGCTGGTGAGATAGCGGGCTTCGACGTCCTCTCTCGGGACCGTGATGGTGTCGGGCAGCTCGCCGCGAAGGGCACGTACGGTCGCGACCACTCGCACGCCGCGGGCCTCGGGAGCCAGGACGGCATCCGCGACGACCGGCACCCGGTCGGCGGAGTCCTCGGCGAACTGTCGGACGAACAGCGCCAGCAGGCCAGCGACGATCAGACCGAACACGATGACCCCGGCGGCGATTGCGACGACGGCTCCGTTGGCGCCAGCCTCGCGCTGCGGTCGAACCTGTGTGCTCACGTCAGGCCGGAGGGCGCGAGGGCGTCGGAGCCGAGCGCTCGGTGCCGTCCCACGCGAGGCTGGCGGCGATCGAGGCCGGGTCGCACGTCGCGGCCATCGCCGGCGACGTCGACGCGCTCACGGTGATCTTCGTACCGCCGGTGGTCAGCCAGGTCCGCAAGGTCGAGGTGAACGGTGTGGCAGACCCGGTGCCGCCGGCGTATCGGGCGATCAGACCCTCGGTCTTCGCGGGCGCAGCACGATCGGCGTCGATGCCGTCGAGCGTCTCCGCGCCGGTGGTCTCCAAGTAGGTCCGGTAAGCCTCGAGTGTCCCCGGGAAGGGGTTCTGGACCGTGACGATGACGCGACAGCCGATCGCACCCTCGGGGTCGTTGGCGGTCCAGCGGACTTCCTCGACGTCGGGCTCACCCTCGACCACCGCACGGACCCACGTGGGACCGTCAGGCAGGGTCACCCGGGCGACGGACACGGTCTGGGCCTCGCCGCTCTGGCCGGTTGCCGGCGAAGACGCCGGCACCGAAGCCGACGGCCCGGTGGGCGACGGCTCAGTCACGGCAGGTTTCTCCTCGCTCGACCCCGCGTCGCTGCATCCGGTGAGTACAAGACTCCCGATCGCCGCGGTTGCCACTGCCTGCATCGGCACGCGCATGGTCACCCTCCACATCGACGCCAGGCGACCATACCGCCAACCGCCGGATCGTAGTAAGACGCGTTGGTAGCGGTGAGCTCGCTGACCGATACCTTGCCGCCGGCCCCGAAGGCGAGGAGGTCCCCGGCCCATACGCCGAGGCCGAGCTCGCCCTCGGCACCTTCGTACTCCTGCGTCGTGAAGGACGCGCCACCCTGCGGCCCGGCCTGGGTGAACCGGTCGGCGAGGTTGCCAACCGCGTCTGCTGGCCCGGGATTCGTACCCGTACCGTGCCCAGGGAGCACGGGGAGGCCGGTGCTGTTGAGGACGTCGGCGACGGTATTCAGGTTGTCGGGGTTGGTGAGGTCGAGCTCGAGGGCCACCCTGCCGCGATAGACGCCGGAGCCGCTGGCTCCGACGACCGGCGTCCCCGTCCCGGGTCCGAGCGGGATGCCGCCGCCGACCTCCCCGCCTCCAAGGAGCGAGCTCTTCAGCTTTCCTGCGCCCTCGACCGATGCGCTGACCGGCACGCCGTCGCGATACGACACCGCCACCTGGGTGGTGACCTCTCCGGTCGCGCCCAGCCCGAGCGACGCGGTCAGGGCATCGGTGCCCTTGTAGTACACGGTGTACGTCGCAGGCTCACCGGGTTCGCCGGGTTCGACCTTCATTCCCAGCGCGCGAGAGGTGTCGACCCCGAGCTTGGCCTCGAGACCGGCGGCTGCGGCCGCCTCGGCCGACCCCTTGGTGCCAAGCTCGACGTAGTACTCCTTCGGGGCGGGCGGGTCGTAGCTGCCGTTGAGCCAGTCCAAACCGTCCTTGGCGATGGGGGCGAGAGGGCCGGCTTGGGAGGCGGCCGCCCACTCGGCCGCCTCGATGGCGGTCTGCGAGACGAACTCGTTGGCCGCCTCCTGGCTGTCGAACTGGAAGGTCACACCGCCCGCCGCGGTGATCGCCGCCTTGGCGTCGGCGCTCAGCCCCTCGCCGAGCCCGAACTCGCCCTTCGCGCCGAACATCGCGTGTGCACCCAGCTTTCCGCCGCCCTCGAAGGTCACGGTGTACGAGGTCGAGCCGTCGGGGTTGCGCACTTCGGCGACGGTGGCCGTGCCGTTGACCCCCAGGTTGACGCTGAACGCCGTTCCCTCGAGCTCGCCCCGGTAGGCCGTGTTGGTGGTCTCGCAGGCCGGCAGGCGGGTGTCGATGTTCGCCGTCGCCGCCCCAGCGCATCCCTGGTTGCCGGTGATCAGGCACCAGGCGCGCTGGATCTGCGGGGCGACCGTGGCCGGGGAGACGACGACCACGATGGCGGCGATGACGATGCCCGCGATGAGCGCGATACCGACGTACTCGGCGGCGGTCACGCCCCGTTCGCGGAGGTGCGGGTCCGCGGGTCGTCGGCGTCGCAGGTGCATCGGTGAGCTCCTGAGGCTGGCTGGTCGGAACTGACGGATGACGAGCACCGTACGAGCCGGTCGGATCGCAGGACAGGGCCCGCGGACCCGCCTTCGGGCCCAACGGCGTCAGGGCGTGCGCCGGGACTTCCTGACCACCATCGCCTGCCGCGGTTGCCGCGACGACGCCCTCGTCGGTCAGGCCGGTTCGTCCTCTCGGGTGCGAAGTCCGACGACGGCGACCGCGGTGGCGACGCCGAGCCAGACCAGTGCGTCGAGCACCATGCCGAGCACGGCGGAGCCGGTGATGTGGATGCCGAGCAGCGGGCCTCCCGCGGTGGCGCCGGCGGTCCAGGTGAGGGGGTCGAGCGTCATCCCGACGGCCGCGACGGCGACGACGGGTGCGGCCCACTCCCAGGGGCCCCGTCGGGCGAGCAGAAGCACGAGGAGGGCGAGGCCGGCGAGCGTGAGCACCGTGCGGCCGGCGACCGACCAGCCGACGCTGAGCGAGGAGGAGCCGGCGGTGATGCCGAGCAGTCCCATCACCCCGGTGCCGAGTCCGACAGCCGCGGCACCGACCACCGCCCACAGCACGTCGCGCATGCGCCCCATGGCTCCTCCTGACCCGCCCGGACCGACTCGACTCCGATCGTCCCACGATCCGGCCCGGCTCCATCCGGCCGGCCTGTCCGCTCGACGGGTGGGCTCCACTCGGTCGCTCGAGCCAACCCGAGCCGGCCCGGCCCGGCCCGGCTGGCGTGCCGGCCGGAGTCTCGCGTAGCCGCGCGTATCCTGGGCGCGTGCAGGGGTCACGAGTGCTCGGGGTGGCGCTCGTCGTCGGAGTGGTGGGGGCCGGTCTGGGTGCGCCGTCGGCACGCTCGTCCGCCGACCCGCCTCCCGAGACCGGGGTTCCGGTACTCGGCCAGGCGAGGGTCGGCGCGGTCGGCCAGGGCCAGGAGCGGCCGCCGACGATGGTGGTGAGTGTGCACGGGCTGAGACGCACCACGGGTGCGACGGTGCTCTACTACTCGATCGGCTTCGCCGGTGACGCGCCCGACCCCGCCAACCTGCCCGTCACCGACTACGGCACCGGGCCCGACACGTTCGGCACCCTGCAGGCGTCGGCCGGTGCGGGCTTCACCGACACCGCCGCCGCCATCGACGTCCCGGGGAGGCGCAGCTATGGCGCACTGCGCTCAGCTGGCGGGCATGCGGTCGCGGCGCCGGCACCCACCGGCGAGCAGGACCGTCTCCGGCTCACCGACCGGGCCGTCGTCCAATGGATCGCGTTGGCCCCGATCCCGGCGACGGTGCGCGTCGTCGACGTGCTGGTGGGGAGTGTCTTCGTCCGCGGCATCCCGGTCGGCAACGGGCTGCTGGAGCCGGTCGTCGACGAGGCCGCCCCGGCCGCGGGCAGCGGCTGGCCTCGAGTCGACACGGCCGCCATCGGTGCGGCCCGGGCCGACGGCACGGTGAAGACGCTCGTCACCACTATCGCCAAGGTGCCGCCCGGCCCGGCCCCGTCGCCGTCCTCCACTCGGAGCCCGTCACCGAGTAGTCCACCATCGGCCGCGCCATCGGCATCCGGATGACGACCGGGCGGCGCCGGGCGGATCGGCGCGTGGTCGGCATCCGGCTGAGGGGTGAGCCGCGTCGCGCGGCTGGGCGCGCCGCCGGCGTTCGGATGACGGGCCGCCGTGGCGTGTGTGCCTCCGCCACGCTTGTCCTCGCCCTCGGGTTGGGAGGATGCGCCGGCGGCGGCGACACGCCCGACCCGTCGCCGACTCTCGCCGAGAGCCCCACGCCGGCGAGTGTGGGGCCGACCGCCGGGTTCCTCGCACAGGCCGAGGAGCCTCGACCGCTGGCCACCACCCCGGCACGCGACGACTCGTCGTACTCGGGCGCGACGTTCTCGGTCCTGTCGGTCGAGACCGATGCCCG
>JBOFBK010000196.1:0-3461 GCA_051645525.1 Dermatophilaceae bacterium
TCGGCGCCACGCCAGTCGCGCACCGGCAGCCGCAGCCGCTCGAAGTGCTCCTGCCAGGTGGGCTTGTCCTCACGGGCGTGGAACAGCACGGATGCCGCCACCATCGCGACGGCGTGGTGCTCGGGGGTCCGGTCGGCGACGGGGATGTCGTCGACGAGGGCACGAAGCGCGGCCTCGAGGTCGAGCGCGGCGAGCCGTGTGTCGCTGACCACCGGCGTTGCCTCGCCGGCCCGGTCCCGCGGGACGCGCGGCCCGGGCACCACGCCGAGCAGCCAGTCGCGCAGCAGCCAGGTGGAGACACAGTCGTCGCGGTTGTAGTCGGCGATCTCGCCCAGCAGCGCGGCCGCCTCGTCGGTGCGCTGCTCGACGGTCGCGGCGAGGAACTGGTGGTAGACGACGATGCTCTGGTCACCCGAGGTGACCGCGCCCTCGCGCTGCGCCATGTACAGCGGCTCGAGCTTCTTGATCGAGTACGACCGCTGCGAGACGCGGATGCCGGAGCGCACGACCGCGTAGAGGTCGACGAGCACACCCTCGCGCAACAGCTGGTCGACGGCGTCCTCGCACACCCCGTGCCGGGCCGCGAGGCGGAGCAGGGCCGCGGGCTCGTAGGGGGCGTAGTGGTAAACGTGCAGGCCGGGCCACCGCCGCCGCCGCTCGGTGAGGTACTCGACGAACGCAACCAGCGCCTGGCGCTCGGCGGCCCGGTCGTGCGCCCAGAACGCGCGGAACACCGGTTCACCGGTGTCGGTCTCGACCAGACCGAAGAGGTACTCGAGCCCCCACGCCGGTGACCCCGGCTCCTGCCACAGCGGGTCGGCCTCGAAGTCGAAGAAGACGTCGCCCGGGCTGGGCTCGGGCAGCATCAGCAGCGCCGACTCGTCGACCACCTCGTGCCGCACCCCGGCCTCCGGGTCGGCCTCCTGCTCGAGCTGGAGCCGAGCCTGCTCGCGCAGCCGCACCAGCGTGGCGTCGCGGATGTCGAGCACCGGCTCGGTGCGCACGGCGAGGTCGTCGATGGTGCGCACCCCGGCCTCGACCAGCCGGCGCCGGGTCGGCCCGCGTACCCCGGCCACCAGCAGCAGGTCACGGGCCGCCTCGACCTCGGGCTCGCACACCTCGCACCGGCCGCACGCGAGCCACCGCGCGTCACCCCAGGTGGCCGGTGCGTCATCCGCGACGTGCTCGCCGAGCAGGGCGTCGAGCCGGGCGCGACGTGCGCGATACACCGGGAGGACCTCGGCCAGCGGCAGGTCGCGCACCTCGCCGCCACCGAGCACCAGCCGCGCGACCGGCGCCGTGTCGACGCCGGCGCCGTCGAGCAGCGCCGCGTACGCCGCCACCTGGAGCAGCGCCGGCACACTGGCGCTGCGGGCGAGCTTGGTGTCGCTCACCAGCCAGCCGTCGGGGGTGCGCTCGACGAAGTCGGCGTGGCCGACGAAGCCGCCGTCGAACAGGGTGGCCTGGTAAACGACCTCGGCCTCGGAGGCGAGCGCGTCGAGCGTGCCCGCCATCGCGCGCGCCAACCCGCCGGGGGTGTACTCGGGCCGGGCGAGCTGCATCACCCGCCCGGGATGCTCGCGCGAGAGCCGGCGCAGCTCGGTCTGCTCGTGGTGGTCGCCCAGCTCGGCGACCCGGGCCAGCATCGGGTCCGCGGTCTCGCTCGGCCGCGGCCGGAGCCCACGGAGCACGTCGAGCCCGGCGACGAGCGCGAACTCGCACACCGAGGCGGTGCGCAGGTCGCTGGCGCTGACCACCAGGCGCCGCTCGTCACCGAGGAGGAACATGGCACCGACGGTAGCCCCGCCCCCCGACACCCGGAGCGCGGGACCGGTGATCTCGGCGGACGTGAACCGATCGCCGCGTTTCTCCGTATCGCGGGCAGACCACGTCCATCGGACGGCACCGGCACCGGCACCGGCCTCGGCAGGCGAGGAGACCCATGACGGCGAGCGCCTGCGCGTTCCCGGATGACGTCCCGCCGGCACCGTCGTGCTCGCCGGCACCGTGGAGACCGCGGTCAACGCATCGTGGGATGCCGCGCGGCGCGTCGGCGACCGGGTGGCCGTCGTCGGAGGCGGCACGGTGCGGCTGTCGTCATCTGGCCTGCAGCTCGCGCTCGACCTGCTCGCGGCCGACGGCACCGTACTCGACCTCAGCTGGTTCGGCGACGACGAGATGACCCTGCGGCTCGGCGGCAGCTTCCACGCGCGGCGCCAGGATCGACCTCGACGACAAGGACGCCGTCGCGCGCGCTCTCGGCGACGACGGTCCGGCGTGAGTGCGGTCGAAGCATGAGTGTCACCGTCGATACGAACGTCGGTGCCCCAGCCGCACGTCCGGTACCTCAGCGTGGGGGAGAGGTTCTGGCGCACGTGCTTCCGTCTCTTCGACGGGATCGTCGTGCCAGACCCGTTCAGCTGATCGAGTCGCGGGGTCGTGCCCGGATGCCGACCGCGCACTCAGGTGCCGCGCTCGTCATCCGGCTCGTACGTCCGGCTGACGGACTACAGGTCCGGTGCCGCGGAGGGCCGGTCAGATCCAGGAGGGCAGCCACATCCGCCAGCGCCAGTGGTCCCACGGGATGACCTCGGCGGTGTAGACCGGCCAGAAGAACGCGAACATCGCCAGGGTCAGCAGCAGGTACCCCCCGACCGCCCACCAGCGCCAGCGCCACCGCCGGGAGTCGTCCTCGCGCCGGCCGACCCACAGGCCGATGACGAACGCGATGGCCAGGACGACGTACGGCTCGAACGCCACGGCGTAGAACGTGTAGATGGTGCGGTCGGAGTAGGCGAACCACGGCAGCCAGCCGCCGACGACCCCTGCGGCGATGGCACCGGCTCGCCAGTCGCGGCGGCGCAGCCACCACCACAGCACCACGCCGAGGGCGGCGATGCCGACCCACCAGACCGTCAGGGTGCCGATCGGGTTGACCGCCTGCGAGCACTGCTCCGCCACACCGCAGCCCTCGGTGCCCGGCGCCGGCGTCTCGTAGAAGAACGACGTGGGGCGGGTCTGGAACATCCAGGTCCACGCGTCGGACTGGTACGGGTGCGAGGTCGTCAGCGTGGTGTGGAACCCGTAGGCGTCCTGGTGGTATCTCACCCAGTTGCGCAGCGCCGGTGGTAGCCACTGCACGCCCTGCCCGGGGTTGAACGAGTGCCACTGCCGGTGGTAGCCGATGTCGCCGAGGAACCACCCGGCCCACGATGCCGTGTACGCGACAGCCGCCGACCCGACCATCGCCACCGCGGCGAACGGCCCGTCGAGCAGCAGCGCCCCACGGGCCCACCGGCGCACCCCGGCGGCCCGCCGGGCGCCCATGTCCCACCAGACCGTCATCAGCCCGAAGGCCGCGAGGAAGAACAGGCCCGACCACTTCGTGCCGGCGCACAGGCCGAGCGACACACCGGCCACCCAGCGCCAGGGCCGCCAGCCGAGCCACGGCCCCATCCCTT
>JBOFBK010000197.1:0-1148 GCA_051645525.1 Dermatophilaceae bacterium
GATTTCGACACCTAAGTCACCGCGAGCGACCATCACGACGTCAGAGGCTAGGATCACATCGTCCATGGCTTCTTCACTGGCGACGGCTTCAGCATGGCGAAGGCCCGGTGGGGTTTGAGGTGGTTGATGCCGCATTCGACGGCGTGCCGGTCGCGGTAGCGGACAGGGTCGAAGGCCGGTGGGCGCCCACCGCGGGAGCCGCGCCGGGCGCGGTGGCCGGCTTGGTCGGCCGGGACCGGGATGGTCGCGGCGATCCGGTGTCGGCGCAGCCAGGTCCGGTTGTCCCGGGAGGAGTACGCCCGGTCGGCGAGCACCCGTTCCGGGCGGCGGCGGGGTCGGCCCGGTCCAGCACGGGCCACGGCGATGCCGTCGAGGACGGGGATCATCTGCGGGGAGTCCCCGGCCTGTCCGGGGGTGAGCCGGAACGAGAGCACTCCTCGGTGGTGGTCGACGGCGAGGTGGGTCTTGGTCGACCAGCCGCCCCGGGAGCGTCCCAGCGCGTGGTGATCCGGCTCTCCGGCAACCAGATCGGCGCTGTCCCGGCGGGCGCCGGCGGCGTGCACGTGCGCCCGGGAGGTGGTCGAGTCCACCGACACCTGCCAGGACAGCTCGCCCCGGGCGTCGGCCTGCTCGATCAGCGCGGCCTCGACCCGCTCCCACACGCCGAGGACCTGCCAGCAGGCGAACAGCGCGTACACCCGCCACCACGGCCCGTACCGCTCGGGCACGTCCCGCCACGGGCAACCCACTCGGGTCCGGTGTCGGACCCCGTCGACCAGGGCTCGGATCGGCCACCGGCGCGGTCGTCCCCGCGAGGCGGGACCGGGAAGCAGCGGCTCCAGCACTGCCCACTCAGCATCGGTCAGGTCGTGACGGACAGCGGCATCTATCGTGGGCATCGAGGCTCCCGGGGTGCGCGGCGGAGTAGACACCACCAGCGCTACTCCGGGAGCTTCACCTCACCGCCGCGACACGCCGAACAACCCCATCAGTCACTTTCGTAACAGGCCCTAGCCGATCGGCGTCGGTCACGTCGTAGGTGAGGATCATCAGTGCGGTCATCGCGACATCATCCACCGGCCGCCGGAGGTGTGGATGCACGTGCCCGTCACCACCTGACGCCCCGTGCTCGGGTGCGACCACCGGCG
>JBOFBK010000198.1:0-4194 GCA_051645525.1 Dermatophilaceae bacterium
CGATGACGTGTTCGGCTCGCTGCGCGGCGACTCCCCCGGGTTCGAGCTGGTGTCGCTCGCCCGCGACCTCGTGGCGACGACCCGCCGCTCGGCGACCGGGACGACCTTCGAGGACGACCCGCGCTTCGCCGTCACGCTCCCTCGCGACCGACTGACGACGGCCCGCTCCCGCGACGGCGCCACGACGGCCGCCTTCACCGGTCTCCGGCTCGACATCCGCGCCGGATGACGCTCGAACGCCGGATGCCGAACGATCCCGGATGATGCCTGGGCCCCGGACGAACCTGGATGACGCCCGGACCCGAACAATCGACGATCTTGGATGACGCCTGAACCCCGGGTGACGCTCGAACGCCGGACGACGAACGATCCCGGATGACGAACAACGGCGCGGGCCCGCCCGACGCCCGCTCATCGATCCGTGCCGCGAGCTAGTCCCTCACCGGGCCGGTCGGCGAGCGCCTGCGTCGAACGCGAGTGCCTGCGTCGAACCTGAGCGGTTGAGCGCGCCGCCCGCGGTCGAGGACGAGAACGAGAACGAGCCGGTCTTCTCACCGTCCGGCGTGCCGCCGTCCGCCGTGCCGCCGCCGCGCGGTAGCACGACTTCTCACCTGGCTCTCATCCACGCCTTCGGCGCCGTTCATGGCCGGCGCGGAGGGTCGAGCCCATGACACGAATCTCCCGCATCCGGTCCGTCTCGGCCGTCCGGCCGCTCCGCGCACTCGCCGTGGGGGTGCTCCTCGCCGGAGCCCTCACCGCGTGCGGTGGCGAGGAGTCGTCATCCGGTGGGGTGGCCGCCATCGACGAGGGCAGCGGCAGCGGCAGCTCGTCGTCGGCATCCCCCACCGCGAGCGGGGATGCCGAGCAGCAGCTGCTCGACTACGTCGAGTGCCTCCGCGGCGAGGGCCTGGACGTGCCCGACCCGACGGTCGACGCCGAGGGCAACCTGACGCTGCGGCCCCAGGGCGGCGCCGGTGCAGGGCAGCAGCTCGACCGGGAGCAGTTCCGATCAGCCCAGGAGACCTGCGGTCAGCCCCCGGAGGGTGCGCTCGGCATCGACGAGCAGGACCGGTCCGAGCTGCAGGATGCCGCACTCGAGTTCGCGAAGTGCATGCGCGGTGAGGGCATCGACGTGCCCGACCCCGACTTCAGCCAGGGCGGGCCCGGCGCCGGCGGCGGTCAAGGCCCGTTCGGCGACCTCGACACCGACGACCCGAAGGTCGCGGCCGCGGTCGAGAAGTGCCAGTCGGCATTCGGCGACGCCCTTCCCGGCGGTGGCCAGTGAGCCGCACCCGGGTGGTGGCCGGTGCCGGTGTGGTGGTGCTCGCCGCCGGTGGGATCGCCACCGGGGTCCTGTTGACCTCCGGACCCGACTCGACGGCGGCCACCCCGGCGGCCGAGGCGGGCGGCACGGCGACCGTCGAGCGCCGCGACCTGGTGACCACCGAAGAGCTCACCGGCGAGCTGGGGTTCGGTGAGCCGACCGCGGTGGGGGCGGCGGCATCCGGTGTCGTCACCTCGGTGCCGCAGGACGGCGCGACGGTGAAGGTGGGCGGCACCCTGTTCGAGGTGAACGCCGAACCGGTGGTGCTGCTCAGCGGCGCCGTCCCGGCGTACCGCGAGCTGACGGACGGCACCGAGGGCGCCGACGTCGAGCAGCTCGAGAAGTCGCTGCGTGACCTGGGGTACGGCGACGACGTGACGGTCGACCGCGAGTACACCTCGGCCACCGCCGACGCCGTCGAGACCTGGGAGGAGAAGCTGGGCCGCGACGATCCCGACGGCGTGGTGCAGCTCGGGGAGGTGCGGTTCGGTTCCGGAGCGGTGCGGGTCGACGAGGTCGCGGCGGATGTCGGCACCCAGGTGCAGGCCGGCACGGCGGTGCTCCAGGTGACCGCCACGACGAAGGTCGTCGTGGCCGCGCTCGACGCCGACCGCGCCGGCGACCTCGAGGCGGGAACGGCCGCCCAGGTGGAGCTGCCCGGCGGGGTCGAGACCACCGGGAAGGTCGCCAGCGTGGGCACCGAGGTCGAGGAGAGCACCGAGGACCCCGAGGCCGAGCCGACGGTCGACGTCACCGTCACCCTCGACGACGCGGCGGCGGTCGCCGAGATCGACGCCGGCGACGCCACCGTGACGGTCGAGCGCTCTCGCACCGAGGGTGCGCTGGCGGTGCCGGTCACCGCCCTGCTGGCCCTCGCGGGCGGCGGGTACGCGGTCGAGGTTCGCGGCGACGGCGGCTCCGAGCTGGTGGCGGTCGAGATCGGCACCGTGGCCGGCGGATGGGTCCAGGTCGACGGCGTCGACGAGGGCGCCACCGTGGCGGTGGCCGAATGACCGCCGTCGACCACCTCGGTGCCGCACCGGGCGTGGCGGCGGAGTCGGTGCTCGAGCTGCACGACGTGACCAAGGAGTACCCCACCGACCCGGTCACCCGGGTGCTGCACGGCATCGACCTGCGGATCGGGCGAGGCGAGCTGGCCGCGGTGGTCGGCCCGTCGGGGTCGGGGAAGTCGACGCTGCTCAACATCATCGGCACGCTCGACCGCCCGACCACCGGCCGCGTCGTCGTAGCCGGCCTGGACTCCTCCGAGCTCGACGACGACGACCTGTCGGCGCTGCGGAGCACCGAGATCGGCTTCGTCTTCCAGCAGTTCTTCCTGCTGTCCGGGATGAGCACCGTCGACAACGTCGCCGACGGCCTGCTCTACAGCGGGATGGCGCTGAGCGCGCGGCGCGAGCGGGCCGTGAGCACCCTGGAACGGGTGGGCCTGGGCCATCGGCTCGGCCACAACCCCGAGAAGCTCTCCGGTGGCGAGCGGCAACGGGTGGCGATCGCCCGCGCGCTGGTCGGCCAGCCGTCGATCGTGCTGGCCGACGAGCCCACCGGCAACCTCGACAGCCGCTCCTCGGCCGCGGTCATGGACCTGCTGCACGAGCTGCACGACGAAGGAGCCACCATCCTCGTGATCACCCACGACCTGTCGATCGCGGCGGAGCTGCCGCGCCGGATCGCGGTGCGCGACGGGCGGATCGAGCACGACAGCGCCCTCGAGGCGGTGCGCGGATGACGACCCTCGAGCTCCGCGCCCCCGAGCCGGCCGGGCCGGCCGGACCTGCGCGGCGCCCGCGCGCACGACGCAGCCGGCTGCATCCGGTCGACCTGCTCCGGGTGGGATCGGTCGGCCTGCGCAGCCGCCGATTGCGCGCCAGCCTGTCCGCTCTCGGTATCGCCATCGGAATCGCCGCGATGGTGGCCGTGCTCGGCATCTCCGAGTCCTCCCGCGCCGACCTGCTCGCCTCCCTCGACCGGCTCGGCACGAACATGCTCACCGTGCAGGCCGGCACCGGCTTCGGCGGCGGTGACGCCTCGCTCCCGGTGGAGAGCGAGGCGATGCTGGGCCGGATCGGCCCGGTGGAGGCGGCGTCATCCCTCACGACGGTCGACGCCACCGTGCGCCGTACCGACCTCGTGCCGGAGGACCAGACCGGCGGCATCTCGGTCAAGGCCGCCGACACGACCTTCCTCGACACCCTCGCCGGGTCGGTGGCGGCCGGTGAGTGGCTCGACGAGACCCGGGCCGACCTGCCGGTCGTGGTCCTGGGCTCGGTGGCGGCCGAACGGCTCGGCATCACCACCCTCGAGGGCCAGCCTCAGGTGTGGATCGACGACCGGTGGTTCACGGTCGTCGGCATCCTCGAGCCGCTCGAGCTTGCGCAGGATGTCGACCGGGCGGCGTTGGTGGGCAACGGGATCGGCCAGAGCGAGCTCGGCGCCGCCGAGGCGCCGGAGACCATCTACCTCCGCACCGACCCGGAGCAGGTCGACGCCGTACGCGACGTCGTGGCCGCCACGGCGGACCCGGCCGACCCCGACGAGGTGGAGGTGTCGCGGCCGTCCGACGCGATCGAGGCACGAGCCGCCGCGAGCACCGCCTTCACCTCGCTGTTCCTGGGGCTCGGTGGTGTCGCCCTGCTCGTCGGCGGCGTCGGCATCGCCAACGTCATGGTCATCTCGGTGCTCGAACGACGCTCCGAGATCGGCCTGCGCCGTGCCCTCGGCGCCACCCGGAGGCACGTCAGCGTGCAGTTCCTCGTCGAGGCGCTGCTGCTCTCGGCCATCGGCGGAACCGTGGGCGTCGTCATCGGTGCCCTGGTGACGGCCGGGTACGCGGTGCTGCGGGGCTGGGAGGT
>JBOFBK010000199.1:0-1168 GCA_051645525.1 Dermatophilaceae bacterium
CACCTTGGCCGCAGTGAGCTCGACCGGCAGCGTCGGCGGGATGCCGTGCAGCAGCTCCGCGCCCGCCGGGGCTTCCCCGTCGGCAGCCGCACCGGCACCACCATCGGACCGGCCCGGCTCGCGAACCGCCTTCTCCTGGCCCTTGATCCGCTCCCACTCCTGCTCGACCTCGTCCGGCGTGGAGGCATCGCCATCGGCGAAGACGTGCGGATGACGCCGCACCAGCTTCTCGACGAGCAGGCCCGCCACGGTGTCGACGTCGAAGGTGCCGTCGGCGGCATCCTCGGCCACCCGGGCGTGGAAGACCACCTGGAGGAGCACATCGCCGAGCTCCTCGGCCAGGTGCGCTCGGTCGCCACCCTCGATGGCGGCGATCACCTCGTGCGCCTCCTCGATCAGGTACGGCACCAGCGACTCGTGAGTCTGCTCGGCATCCCACGGGCAGCCGCCGGGCGAGCGCAGTCGGTCCATCGCCGCGACGACGTCGAGCAGCCGGGCGCCGGGCACGTCCCACGACCCGAGCAGCACCTCCACCTCGGGCGGCGACTCCAGCCGCGACACCTCGGCGGCGATGGCGTCGGCGAGCCCGGGGTCGCCGTCGACCGAGCCGAGCCACACCACGTCATCCGACCCGGCCGCACCCACCAGCCGGCGGGCCAAGGCGGGCACCGGCTCGTCGGGCGGGTCGACCGGCTGCACGACGAACCCGGCGTCGGCGACAGCGGCGGCGAGCGGGTCGGCGACGTCGCGGCAGGCGAGGTGGGCGGCATCCGCGACCGCCTGCCACGCCTCACGGGTGAGCAGCCCGGGCGCGACCCGGGGAGTGGTCTGGAGCAGCCGGAGCCGCCCGGTACTCACGGGGACGGCGTCGCCTCGGGGGACGGCGCCGGCTCGGGAGGCGGAGTGGCCTCGGGTGACGGCGACGCGGTGGGCGAGGAGGAGATCCAGCCCGGCGAGCCGGGCTGGACGCTGACGTTGCGCGCGTCGTAGACGCCGTAGCGCGGGTTGACCTCGACCTCCAGCGCGGCCAGCTGCTCGGTGAGCTGCTGCCCCTGCGCCTCGTCGAGCGCTCCGCTCTCGCGGGCCTGACCGAGCGCCCGGTTGAACTTGAGGATCTCCAGGGTCGACTCGCTCGGGTCGTCGACCCCGCGTTCGGCGGCGTCGGCCC
>JBOFBK010000200.1:0-19800 GCA_051645525.1 Dermatophilaceae bacterium
TTCCGCCCCGGGACGTACGGCACCGCCGAGGAGCCGCTGCAGGTCACGGTGGGCTACTACACCGAGGTCGCGGGCCTGGGTGCCGATCCGGGAGACGTGCGCATCAACGGCAAGGTCGAGGTGTACAACCAGTGCGCCACCAGCGGAACCACGACCACCTGCAACGCGCTGACCAACTTCTGGCGCACCATCTCCAACCTCACGATCGACGTGAACGGCCGTGGTCAGAGCGGATGCCGCGCCGCGGCGAACTTCTGGGCGGTGTCCCAGGCCGCCTCGATGCGCCGGGTCGACGTGCGCGGCGGCACCTTATCGCTCATGGACTACTGCACGGCCGGGCCGCACTACGCGAGTGGCGGTTTCGTGGCGGACTCCCGGGCCGGCACTGTCACCAACGGGTCGCAGCAGCAGTGGCTCACCCGCAACAGCGTGGTGGGCTCGTGGAGCAACGGCGTCTGGAACCAGGTGTTCGCCGGAGTCGAGGGCGCCCCCGACGACGCGACGTTCCCGACACCGCCGTACACGACGCTCGAGACCACGCCGGTGAGCCGCGAGAAGCCCTGGCTGTACGTCGACGACGCCGGTCGGTGGATGGTCCGCGTGCCTGACGCCGGCACCGACACCCGTGGTCTCAGCTGGTCGGGCGGCCTGACATCCGGGCGCAGCCTGCCGTTGTCGGCGTTCCACATCGCCCGGCCGGGCGACTCGGTGGCGTCGATCAACCGTGCCCTGGCTCGCGGCAAGAACCTGCTGCTCACCCCGGGGCTGTACGACGTCGACCGCAGCATCGAGGTGCGCCGGGCGCGCACGGTCGTGCTCGGGCTCGGGCACGCCACGCTCACCGCGGTGGACGGCGCGACCCCGCTCAAGGTCTGGGACCGACCCGGCACGGTCGTCGCCGGGGTCACCGTGGATGCCGGTGCCGAGCTGTCGTCGGCGCTGGTGCGGGTCGGCGGGCCCGGCAGAGGCGGCGGGCCGGAGTCCGGCCGGTCGAACGCGCGCGACCCGCTCACCCTGTCGGACGTGTATTTCCGGGTGGGCGGCCCGCACATCGGCAAGACCGAGCGGGGACTGGTGGTCGACGCCGACCACGTCCTCGTCGACCACACCTGGGTGTGGCGGGCCGACCACGGCCTTGAGGGTTTCAGCGGCGGCGTTCTCGGCGACGACGAACGCTGGGTGGTCAACACCGGGACCACCGGCGTGATCGTCAACGGCGACGACGTCACCGCCACCGGCCTGTTCGTCGAGCACTTCCAGCAGCACAACACCGTCTGGAAGGGCGAACGTGGGCGGGTCGTGCTCTACCAGAACGAGCTCCCCTACGACCCTCCGACCCAGGCCGACTGGACGATGCCCGACGGCACGCTCGGCTGGGCCGGCTACCTCGTCGACGACCGGGTCCGGACGCACCGGCTCTGGGGCGGTGGCGTCTACGCGTTCAACCGGAACAATCCCGACATCGTCACCGAGCGAGGATTCCAGGTCCCGGACACCCCGGGCGTGCGGCTCACCCATGTGCTTGCGGTCAACCTCACCGCCGGTACCATCCGCCACGTCGTCAACGACACCGGGTCGCAGGTCGACAACACCAACACCGGGAGGCCGTCGTACGTCACCGAGTACCCCTAGCGCAACCAGAGGGCGATGCCGACGCCTGCTGCTCTCCGGGTAGACGGCCGGCCGGCCGCCCCGAGGCCACTGCCCCACCGACCGGCTCCGCGGGCGACGACGCTGCGGCATCCGGCGACGGTCCGTTTCCCAGCCTGGTACCGGTGCCGTCCGGCACGTTCCTCATGGGGTCGGACGGTCCGCAGGTCAACCGCGGCGACGGCGAGAGCCCGGTCCGGGCGATCTCGCTCGACGCGTTCGAGATCGGTCGCTTCCCGGTCACGAACGCCGAGTTCGCCCGGTTCGCGGACAGCACCGGCTACGTCAGTGGCGCCGAGCGTTTCGGATGGTCGTTCGTCTTCGCCCGGTTCCTCCCGGCGGACCTGCGCCGAGGGGCGGAGCGTCCGCCCCAGGCGCCGTGGTGGTGCCGCGTCGACGGTGCGGACTGGCGGCATCCGGAAGGCCCGCAGAGCGACGTCGCCGAGCGAGCCGCCCATCCGGTGGTGCATGTCGACCACGCCGACGCCGTCGCGTTCGCCGCGTGGGCCGGGATGCGTCTGCCGATCGAGGCCGAGTGGGAGCGGGCCTCCCGCGGGGGGCTCGAGCAGGCCACCTATCCCTGGGGCGACGAGCTCCGGCCCGGCGGTGAGCACCGCTGCAACATCTGGCAGGGCCGGTTCCCGGTCTCGAACACCGAGGACGACGGCTATCTCGGCACGTCTCCGGTCGGCACCTACCCGCCGAACGGGTTCGGCCTCCATGACGTCGCGGGCAACGTCTGGGAGTGGTGCGCCGACCAGTGGGGCACCGACCACTCGTCCGGTGGAGGGCACGATCCGAGCAGTCCGGTCGCGGGGAGCTCGCGGGTGATGCGTGGCGGTTCCTACCTCTGTCACGACTCGTACTGCAACCGGTACCGGGTCGCGGCGCGCACGCACAACGACCCGCAGTCCGCGGCGGGGAACCTCGGCTTCCGGGTGGCCCGCAGTGTCGCCGGATGACGCGCCGCGTTCGGCGCTTCCGGTGCCGCCCGGGTGGGCGTACCCGCCTCCTTGACCCAGCCCGATATCGCACCTACCGTGACTGAATCGATTCACCGCGAGCGGTTCGTCACCGGATGTCGCGTCAACGACGAGGGAGTCCCCATGGCCGAGGTCACCATCCCCACCACCATCACCACCGAGTCCGCCGCCGTCGGCCGCCGCGCCGTCCTGGCCGGGCTGGCGGCATCCGGCCTCGGGGCGACCATGCTCGCCGGAGGCGAGATCGTGCTGACCGCCGGCACCGCCGGCGGCGACGACGTCGAACTGCTGCCACGGGTGCGGCTCACCCCTCCGGTGACATCGGTGGCCGGGGTGGCCGAGCCGGTGGTCGACCTGGCCGGCACCTGGGAGTTCGTCCACGCGGTGCCCGCCGACCTCGCCGGCGACCCCGTGGGGCTCAGCGGTTGGGGACCGGTCGAGGTCCCCGGGCAGTTCGCGTTCCAGGGGTACCCACGAATGCACCGGATCATCGGGACCCGGGTCGCCTACCGGCACGAGTTCGCGGTGCCGGCAGACTGGGCCGGGAAGCGCGTGCGGCTGCGGCTGGACTGCGTCAACGGCCTGGGTCGCTACTGGTGCAACGGCACCCCGGTAGGCACCACCGAGTCGGCCTTCGTGCCCGACGAGCTCGATCTCACGGCGGCCATCCGCCCCGGCGAGACCAACGTGCTGTCGATGACCGTCGAGGTGAGCGAGCTGACGACCTGGGCACGGCGCGAGATGGGTGCCATCGCCCGGCCGGTGGCCGTGCAGGCCCTGCCAGCGGTCAACCTGGCCCGGCTGCACGCGCAGGCCCGGGTGCTCGATCGGGGCGACGTCGATCTCACCCTGCTGCTGGCCGTCGAGAACGCCACCGGCGAGGACGCCGACGCGCTCGACGTCGAGCTCGAGCTGCGGCGCATCGACGGCAGGCCGGTGCCGATCGGGCGAGAGCGGGTGAGCCGGCTGGCCACGGTAGCCGCCGGGCAGACGCGCGACCAGGAGGTGACCGTCCGGCTGCGCCGCCCGGACCTGTGGTGGCCGGAGTCGCCCGAGCTGCACGTCATCCGGGTGACCCTGCGCGACCACGGCACCCGGCTGATGCAGGCCGAGCGGCAGGTCGGGCTGCGCGAGGTGCGCATCGACGGCGACCGCGTGCTGCTGAACGGCACGGCCCTCAAGCTCCGGGCGGTCAACGGCACCATCACTCGGCCCGGCTACGACCACTTCCCGCCGGTCGAGGCGGTGCGCGAGGACCTCGACCTGTTCGCCGCGGCGAACCTCGACTACACCCGCCCCTGGCCCACGCCGGGTCGCGACTACGTCGACCACTGCAACCGGATCGGGATGCTCACCCAGGTGGCGTCGCAGACCGCGCTGATGATCTACGACAAGGGCTACTTCGGCGACAGCGGCAACACCGACCGGTTCGCCGACCAGTACGTGCGCCAGGTGGCGCTGATGGTCGAGGCCTACCGCAGCGACCCGGCGGTGCTCTCGTGGAGCCTGGGCAACGAGTGCTACTGGTATCCCTACTTCGAGCGCGCCGCCAAGCTGCTCACGGCCACCGACCCGGGCCGCCTCACCGTGTTCAGCAGTGACCTGCGCATCGGCATCGGCAAGCCCTACCTCAACACCAACGACGACCACTACCCGAGAAACGGCCGGATCGACCTCTCCGAGCCGGGGAAGATCACCGGCGGCGACTGGGACATCTTCCCGACCGACCGCCCGATCCAGTTCTCCGAGTGGTGCCACGTCAACATGTACAACATCCCGGAGCAGGAGTACGACCCGGGCATCTTCGACGACTGGGGTTGGCAGGCCCAGTGGCACCAGGAACACGTCTGGCGCAACCGCGAGGTGCTGGCCGGGCACATCTTCATCGGCTCACCGATCACCACGCTTCGCGAGACCACCGAGGTCGGCTTCTTCGACATCTGGCGCCGGTCGAACGCGTCGTACTGGCATGTGCAGATGGCCAGCTCACCGGTGCAGGTCGATCCGGCTGCGGTGAGCGCGACCGCGCGGGGACGGCTGCTGGAGGTCCCGGTGCGCAACCTGCACACCACGGTCGACCTGCGCGACGTCGACTTCCGCTGGAGCGCCGGCCGGGCCTCGGGTCGCACCCGGGCGCCTGGCGCGCCCGGCAGTACCGCCGTCGTCAGGGTGCCGCGGCCGGAGGGCTCCGGGCCGGTGCTCCTGGAGGCGCTGGTCGAGGGCCGGGTGCTGGCTCGGTGGACCCTCGAGCCGGATGCCGCGGTGCCGCCACCTCCGGCGCCGGTCGGTGGGTCGGCCGCCCTGGTCGTGCAGCAGGATGCCGGTCGCACGACGGTGCGCGGCGAACGCTTCGAGCTGGTGTTCGACGAGACGGTGGGTCGGCTCGTGACGGCCACCGTCGACGGCACGACCGTTCTCGTCGGTGGGCCGCGAATGCACTGGAGCCGGGTCGGGTCGAACGCGGTCGGGCGCAACGTGCCGGTCGTGGACCAGCTGGTCAACTGGGTGCAGTCCTCGTGGACGGTGGAGCCGGTCGACGGGTCGGTACGCCTGACCTCGGCCGGCCGCTACGGCACCGCCGCGGCGAGTGCCGCCGATGTCACGGTCACCACGACGGTGCGGCCCGACGGCTCGCTCGACGTCGGCTACCAGGCGTCGTGGGCCGGGGCCGACTTCAACGTCTTCCAGAACGGCATCGCGGTGGTCACCCCGCGCGAGCTCGACCGGCTGTCGTGGCGACGCCGGCCGCAGTGGACCTGGTACCCCGAGGACCACATCGGGCGTCCGGTCGGGTCGGCGCTGCGTGACGGCGACCCCGAGTGGGCCGATGAGCGAGCCGCGCACGACCCCGCCACCGCGCCGCCCTGGCCGTGGTCCCAGGACGTGGTGCAGGGCGCGGTGCGCGACTTCCGCAGCACCAAGGCCAACGTCTACTCGGCGGTGCTGCGCAGCTCCGGTGGGTCGCCCGGTGTCGCCGTGGTCTCCGACGGCGAGCAGCACGTGCACGTCGTCCCCGAGGGCGACCGGCACCGGCTGCTGGTCTCCGACTACTGGTCGGGTGGGACCGACGGGCACACGATGAAGTCTGCGCGCCTGCGCCAGTGGGACACCACGACGCGCAAGACCGCGTCCGGCACGGTGAGCCTGCGCCTGCTCGCCGGTGAGTGACGCACGATGAGGGGCGCCGGTTGCCGCATCCGGCGCCCCTCATCGGTGCACCGTGTCACGATTCCGACTCGGCTTCCGGTCGACGGTTGACGCTCTCGGACTGAGCGGCCTAGGATGCCGATGAATCGATTCATTCCGAATCGCTCGGCCCAGACAGTGTCGTCATGGAGGACTGATGCGCATCACCGTGTTCCGACGTGCAGGTGTCGCCGTCGTGGTCACCGCCCTGGCCATCGCGACGACCGCCTGTGGAAGTGACGAGGACCCGTCATCCGCCGGGAAGACCGAGATCACCCTGCTCACCGACAACGGCAAGCCCACCGAGAAGAGGGTCGAGGCGATCGTCGAGGCGTTCGAGGAGACGAACCCCGACATCACCGTCACCGTGAACGTGCGACCCGGCGGCCCGGAGGGGAACAACCTGGTCAAGACGAAGATCGCCACCGGTGAGATGGAGGACGTCTTCTGGTGGAACAGCGGCTCGGTGCTGCGCGACCTCGACCCGGCGAAGAACCTCGTCGACCTCACCGGCAGCCCGGCCGTCGCCGAGGTCGAGAAATCGTTCCTGCCGGCCGTCACGGTCGACGACAAGGTCTACGGGGCGCCGTGGGACGACGCGCTGGGCGGAGGCATCCTCTACAACACGAAGGTCTATGCCGACCTCGGTCTCCAGGTGCCCAAGACCTGGGCCGAGTTCGTCGCCAACAACGACACCATCAAGGCGGCTGGCATCGACCCGGTACTCGGCTCGTTCAAGGACCGGTGGACCACCCAACTGTTCGTGCTCGGCGACTTCCACAACGTGGTCGCGGCCGAGCCCGACTGGGCCGATCGGTACAACGCCAACCAGGCCAAGTACGCGGTGGACCCCGTTGCCCGGCGCGGCTTCGAGAAGACGGCCGAGGTCGCCGAGCGTGGCTGGCTGAACCGCGGAGCCGGGTCGATGACCGCCGGCCAGGCCGTGGCCATGCTCGCAGCCGGGAAGGGCGCTCACTTCGCCACGCAGACGTCCTCCATCGCCGAGCTCACGCCCGAGCAGGCCAAGGACATCGGCTTCTTCGGAGTGCCGGGCGACACCGCCGCGAGCGCGGGACGCGCGACACTGTGGATGCCGGGCGGCCAGTACATCCCCAAGACCAGTAAGAACGTCGAGGCGGCCAAGAAGTTCGTCGCCTTCGCGGCCTCGCCCGAGGGTGTCGCCGCCTCCGTTACGGCCCGTCCGCCAACCGGCCCGTCGCTCGTCACCGGCGCCACCCTGCCCGACGATGCCCGGCCGGTGGTGAAGGAGATCCAGAAGTACCTCGAGAGCGAGGACTACACGCTCGCACTCGAGTTCGCCTCGCCGGTCAAGGGCCCCTCGCTTGCCCAGATCACCGAGTCGGTGATGAGCGGGCAGACCTCAGCGGCCGACGCCGCCAAGCAGTACGACAACGACGTCGTCAAGCAGGCCAAGCAGCTCGGGCTGCCCGGGTGGTGACGGAGGGCCATCTCGGGGTCGCACCGGGCGCCGTGCAGGAGGCGGCGCCCGGTCGCGACCCGTCGTCGCGGCCCACCCGTCGTCGCGGGTCCGCCGAGTCGGTGCGACGGGCCTACTCCTACTGGTTCTACGCACCGGCCGGAGTCGTCTACACGGTGATGTTCATCGTCCCGACAGTCGTGTCGTTCTACTACGCGTTCACTCGGTGGGACCTCTCGACCGCCGAGTGGGTGGGGCTGGACAACTTCCGTCAGTTCTTCGCCGAGCAGTCGCTGCGCAGCAGCCTGCGCAACACCGTCGTGTACGCGGTCACCACCAGCTCGCTCAAGGTGATCCTGGGCCTGGGTCTGGCGGTGCTGCTCACCTCGAGCATCCGCACCCGCGGTCTGCTCCGGTCGATCGCGTTCTTTCCGGTGCTCGTCAGCACCGTCGCGGTCGGCGTCACCTTCTCCAACCTGCTCGCTCCGGACACCGGCCTGGTCGACAGCGCCTTGCAGGGCGTGGGCATCACCGGGCCGAACTGGCTCGGAGACCCGCGCACCGCCCTTTTCTCGGTGGCCCTGGTCGACGTCTGGCAGGGCGTCGGGCTGGCGACCGTCATCTTCATCGCCGGCCTGGTCGCCATCCCGCGGGAGTACTACGAGGCGGTCTCCTGTGACGGCGGCGGCGCCTGGGTGCGCTTCCGGCACATCACGCTTCCCCTGGTGCGGCCGGCGACCTTCACCGTCATCCTGCTGTCGTTCATCGGCGGGCTCCGCTCGTTCGACCTGATCTGGACCATGACCGGCGGTGGGCCGGGGTTCGCCAGCGACACCGTGGCCTCGGTGATCTACAAGCAGTACCAGGCAGGGTTCTACGGGTTGTCCACGGCCGGCAACGTCGTGCTGTTCGTCGTCGTCACGGCCATCGTGCTGCCACTCACCCGCTGGATGTCGCGGCGGGAGGTCGACCTGTGAGGGGCCTACGCCGGCTGGCCACCGAGACCGTCTCGCTCGCGGTCTTCGCGGTCGTGTTCATCGTGCCGTTCGCCTTCATCGTGCTCACGGCGCTCAAGGACGAGAACGAGTCGCTGCTCCTGGAGTTCTCACTACCCGAGGACGTCAACCTCGTCGAGAACGTTCAGGAGGTGGTCGAGGCCCGCGACTACCTGCTCGTCACCGCGTTCCAGAACTCCATCGTCGTCACGGTCTCCGTCGTCACCGGCATCGTCATCCTCGGCGGCATGGTCGGATACGTCCTGCAGCGTCGCCCGGGACGGGTCGCCGGTGCGGTCAACCTGCTCACGCTTGCCGGGCTGGTCATCCCCCCGGCGGTCGTACCCACGATCTGGGTGCTCCAGAACCTCGGGCTGTTCAAGTCGCTGCCCGGGCTGGTGCTGGTCCAGATCGCCTTCATGCTGCCCTTCTCGGTGCTGCTGTTCCGGGCGTTCGTCGCATCGATTCCCCGGGAGATCGACGAGGCGGCGCTCATCGACGGCTGCTCTCCGCTGTCGCTGTACTTCCGGGTCATCTTCCCGCTCATGCGGCCGGTGACCATCACCGTCATCCTCACGACGTCGGTCACGGTGTTCAACGACTTCGTCAACCCGCTGTACTTCACGCCGGGCGACGAGAACGTCACCGTGCAGCTCACGCTGTTCAACTACATCAGTCAGTTCAGCACCCAGTACAACCTGCTCTTCACCAACATCCTGCTCATCACCATCCCGCCGCTGCTCGCGTTCATCTTCTTCAACCGCAAGCTCGTCGACGGGATGACGGCGGGCGCGGTCAAAGGATGACGCCGGCCTGGGTCGCGCGGCTCGTGGCGCCGGACACCCCGCTCGACAGCGCACCACGGCTGCGCGGCGAGGTGCCGTTACGGGCCGGTCACGGGCCGGTGGTGCGCGCCGTGCTCCACTACACGGCGCACGGCGTGGTCGAGGCGTGGCTCGGTGGGGAGCGCGCCGACGACGCGGTGCTGACCCCGGGGTGGACGTCCTACGAGTGGCGGCTGCGGTACCGCACCGTCGACGTCACCGGGCTGGTGTCGGCACGGCACGCGCTCGACCCCGGACGTCCGCTGGTCCTGGGCCTGCTCCTCGGGAACGGGTGGTACCGCGGCCGGCTCGGCTTCCACGGCGGGCGGGCCCTGTACGGGTCCGAGCGGGCCGGGCTCGCCCAGCTGGACCTCACCTACGACGACGGGTGCGAGCAGGTCGTCGGCACCGACGACAGCTGGCGGGCCGGGCCGTCGGAGGTGCTCACCGACGACCTCTACGACGGGCAGACGGTCGACGCCCGACGTCGTGACGACTCCTGGCTCGAGCCGGGAGCCGACGTCTCGGCGAACGCCGGCTGGTGCGGCGTCCACGTCGTCGACCGCGACCTGGACACGCTCGTTCCCTACCTCGCGCCTCCGGTGCGCCGCCACGACACGCTCCGGCCCGAGCGGGTCTGGACCGACGACGCCGGCCGGACCCTGGTCGACTTCGGGCAGAACGTCGCCGGCTGGGTGCGGCTCCGGATCGGCGGGGAGTCCGGCACCGAGGTCACGGTGCGGCACGCCGAGGTGCTCGACCGCGACGACGCCCTGGCGACCCGGCCGTTGCGCAGCGCCGCGGCCACGGATCGGTACGTGCTCTCGGGCCGCGTCGACGACCTGGAGCCGACCTTCACGGTGCACGGCTTCCGGTACTGCGAGATCTCCGGCCTGCCGGCGGAGGTGCGCCCGCAGGTCGAGGCGGTCGTGGTGCACACCGACCTCGAGCGTATCGGCACGTTCGAGTGCAGCGACCCGATGCTGAACCGGTTGCACGAGAACGTCGTCTGGAGCTTCCGCAGCAACGTGGTCGACCTGCCCACGGACTGTCCGCAACGCGACGAGCGCCTCGGCTGGACCGGTGACATCGCCGTGTTCGCTCCCACGGCGGCGTATCTCTTCGACGTCACCGGCTTCCTCGGCGACTGGCTGGCCGACCTCGCGGTCGAACAGGCTGCTGCCGGCGGTCGCGTCCCCTACGTGGTGCCCGACGCGCTCAAGCTGGCGCCCGCGCCGGAGGGCTTTCTCCCGGTCGCCACGACCGCGCTGTGGTCGGATGCCGCGGTGTGGGTGCCGTGGGCGCTGTGGTGGGCGTCCGGTGACGTGGACGCGCTGGCCCGGCAGTTCGGTGCGGCTCTCGAGCACGCCCGCCATGTGGTGAGTCTGCTGTCGCCGACGCACCTGTGGGACAACGGGTTCCAGCTGGGGGACTGGCTCGACCCGACGGCGCCCCCGGACGACCCGCTGCGTGCCGCCGCCGACCCGGCGGTGGTGGCTACCGCGTGCGCCGCGCGGACCTTCGCACTGACCGCGGAGCTGGCGGCGGCGCTGGGCCGCACCTCCGTGGCTCGGGAGATGGGCGCGGCACACCGCCGCACGAGGCAGGCCTTCCGCGACCATTACGTTGCCGACGGCCGGATCCGCAGCGACTGCCAGACCGTGTACGCGCTGGCCATCGCCTTCGGCCTGCTCGACATCCCCTCGGAAGCAGCCGCGGGGCGCCGGCTGGCCGACCTGGTGCGGCAGGCCGGCTACACCGTCTCCACCGGGTTCGCCGGCACACCGTTCGTGCTCGACGCGCTGACGCGCACCGGCCACGCGGCCGAGGCCCATCGCATGCTCGCCGAGCAGCGTTGTCCGTCCTGGCTCTACCCCGTGTCCATGGGAGCCACGACGGTCTGGGAGCGCTGGGACTCCATGCTCCCCGACGGCACGGTCAACCCGGGGGAGATGACCAGCTTCAACCACTACGCGCTCGGCGCCGTGGCCGACTGGATGCACCGCACGCTCGGCGGCATCCGCCCGCTCGAGCCCGGCTATCGTCGCGTGCGGGTCGAGCCATCGCCGGGAGGCGGAGTGACCTGGGCACGATCCTCGCTCCGCACCCCCCACGGGATGCTGCGGGTGTCGTGGGAGCTCGATGACCACGGCGAGACCGTGGTCGAGGTGGACGCGCCACCGGGGGTCGAGGTGGTCATCGCCGAGCCGTCGACGCGCGGGCGACGAGCTGCGGGGTGAACACCACCTGCTCGTGGCGGTGCTCGGGGTTCGAGGTCTCGTCGGCGAGCAGCCGCACCGCGGTGCGGCCGAGGTCGCGTCGCGGCTGGCGGACCGAGGTCAGGGGCACCGCCGCGGCCTCGGCGAACTCGATGTCGTCGTAGCCCACGATCGAGAGCTCGCCGGGCACGTGGACGCCGCGGGCCACGCAGCGTTGCAGCACGCCGAGGGCCACGAGGTCGTTGGCGCACATCGCTGCCGTCGGCCGTCGCGCGGGCGGGAGGCTGATCAGACGATCGGCCGCGGTGCGCCCCTCGTCGACGGTGAGCGCACCGGTGGCCACCTCGACGAGCGCGTCGTCGGGCAGACCGGCGGCCCGGATGGCGGATCGCGCGCCGGCCCGTCGTTCCCGGACCTGACCGAGCCGTTCGGGCCCACCGACGAACGCGACGCTCGTGTGACCGAGCTCCAGCAGGTGCTCGACCGCGAGCCGGCCGCCGAGCTCGTCGTCGACCGAGACCGAGCAGTGCGTGCCCTGCTCGCGGGTGCGGTCGACGAGCACGACCGGGATGCCGCGCTCGGGCAGCACGTCGAGCATCGGGTCGTCGGGGTCCACCGGAGTGACGAGCACGCCGTGCACTCGCTGCTGCGCGAGGAGCACGAGGGAGGAGTGCTCGCGGGCGGCATCCTGATGACTGGTGCTGAGGAAGAGAGCCAGCCCGGACTCCTCGGCCACCTCCTCGGCACCGAGTGCGACGTCGCTGAAGAACGGGTTGGCGATGTCGAGCACGACGTAGGCGAGTACGCGCGAGCGCCCGGCACGCAGCTGCCGGGCCGACTCGTTGCGGACGAAGCCCAGGGCGTCCATCGCCTGCTGCACCCGCAGCCGGGTGGCCTCGCTCACCTGGTCGGGCCGGTTGAGCACGTTCGACACCGTGCCGAGCGACACCCCGGCGGCCGCTGCGACATCCTTGACGCTCGCCGGACGAAGGGGGGAGCCGGTCTCGCTCACGGTGGCACTCCTGGCGGGTCGGGACGCACGGCACCGGCGTCGTCCCCACCATCCCATCTCGGGCCGGCGTCACCGGTGAGCGACATCCGTCGCGGTCGTGACCCCGCCTGTTTGACGGTCCCGGTCCTGACACCTATCGTCTGAACAGTGAAACATTTCAATCGACCGAGCGGCGGGGTGCCGGTCAGGTGGCTCGGAGGGAATCATGGTGGCTTTCGCTGAGATCGCGAGCCGGCTGGAGCAGCTGGCCGTAGAGGTGCCGTCCTGGGCCTACGGGAACTCGGGAACCCGCTTCCGGGTGTTCGGCTCACCCGGCACTCCGCGCACGGTCCAGGAAAAGGTGGCCGACGCGGCACAGGTGCACCGGATGACCGGTCTGGCACCGTCGGTCGCGTTGCACATCCCGTGGGATGCCGTCGACGACTACCGCGCCCTGCGCCAGTTCGCCGAGGACCACGGCATCGGGCTCGGCACGGTGAACAGCAACACCTTCCAGGACGACGAGTACATGCTCGGGTCGCTCACCCACGTCGACCGCGAGGTGCGCAAGAAGGCCGTCGCCCACCATCTGCACTGCATCGACGTCATGGAGTCGACCGGGTCGCGCGACCTGAAGATCTGGCTCGCCGACGGTACGAACTACCCGGGACAGGGCGACATCCGGGCCCGTCAGGACCTGCTCGCCGAGGGTTTGGCCGAGATCTACGGCCACCTCGGCGACCAGCACCGCCTCGTCCTCGAGTACAAGTTCTTCGAGCCGGCGTTCTACCACACCGACGTCCCCGACTGGGGAACCGCGTACGTGCAGGTCGCCGCGCTCGGCGAGCGTGCGGTGGTGTGCCTCGACACCGGCCACCACGCGCCGGGCACGAACATCGAGTTCATCGTCGCGCAGCTGCTGCGGCTCGGCCGGCTCGGCTCGTTCGACCTCAACAGCCGCTTCTACGCCGACGACGACCTCATGGTGGGCGCCGCCGACCCCTTCCAGCTGTTCCGGATCCTCGTCGAGCTGGTGCGCGGCGGCGGGTTCGGTACCGAGAGCGACGTCGCGCTGATGCTCGACCAGTGCCACAACGTCGAGAAGAAGGTCCCGGCTCAGATCCGTTCGGTGCTCAACGTCCAGGAGATGACGGCGCGGGCGCTGCTGCTCGACACCGCCGCCCTCGACGCAGCGCGCGCCGCCGGTGACGTGCTCGGCGCCCACGCGGTGTACATGGACGCGTTCTACACCGACGTGCGCCCGGCGCTCGCGCAGTGGCGCGAGGAGCGCGACCTTCCCGCCGACCCGGTGGCGGCCCACGCCGCGAGCGGGTACCAGGAGCGCATCGAGGCCGAGCGGGTCGGCGGAGTACCGGCGGGCTGGGCATGACCGCCCAGCAGCGTCACGACCCGGACGTCCGTTCCGAGCCCCGGAGCGCGGTCACCGCCCGGACGCTGGTCGAGCGCAGCAACCGGCTCGGGGCTGACCCCCGCACGACGAACTACGCCGGCGGCAACACCTCGGCCAAGGGTGAGGCGGTCGACCCGGTCACCGCGGCGCCGGCCGAGGTGCTGTGGGTCAAGGGCTCGGGCGGCGATCTCGGCACCCTCACCGTCGACGGGCTGGCGGTGCTGCGCCTCGACCGGCTGCGAGCACTCGCCGATGTCTATCCCGGCGTCGACCACGAGGACGACATGGTCGCGGCCCTCGACCACTGCCGGTTCGGCGCGGGCGGGGCCGCACCGTCGATCGACACCGCGATGCACGGGCTCGTCGACGCCGCGCACGTCGACCATCTGCACCCGGACGCCGGCATCGCGCTGGCCACGGCCGCCGACGGCGAGCGGCTGACGAAGGAGGTGTTCGGCGACCGGGTGGCGTGGGTGCCGTGGCGCCGCCCGGGTTTCCAGCTCGGGCTCGACATCGCCGCGGTCCGGGCGGCCCACCCGCAGGCCGTCGGCTGCATCCTCGGCGGTCACGGGATCACCACGTGGGGCGAGACGTCGGAGGCGTGCGAGACGAGCTCGCTGTACGTTATCCACACGGCCGAGCGGTATCTCGCCGAGCACGGCCGCCCCGAGCCGTTCGGCCCGGTGGTGCCCGGCAACGAGCCGCTCCCGACCGGCGAGCGCCGGGCCCGGGCCGCCGCTCTCGCACCGGTGGTGCGCGGGCTGGCCTCGACCGACCAGCGGGTCGTCGGCCACCTCACCGACAGCGACGACGTGCTCGACTTCCTGGCCCGGGAGTCGCTGCCCCGCCTCGCCGCGCTCGGCACGTCCTGCCCCGACCACTTCCTGCGCACGAAGGTGCGGCCGCTCGTCGTCGACCTTCCGGGCACGGCGCCGATCGACGTCGTCGTCGCCCGGCTGGGCGAGCTGCACGAGGAGTACCGGCGCGACTACGCCGCGTACTACGAGCGGCACGCGGATGACGACAGCCCGCCGATGCGCGGCGCCGACCCGGCGATCGTGCTCGTGCCGGGCGTGGGCATGTTCTCGTTCGGCAAGGACAAGCAGACCGCCCGGGTGGCCGGGGAGTTCTACGTCAACGCCATCACGGTCATGCGCGGCGCCGAGGCCGTGTCGACGTACGCGCCGATCGAGGAGCGCGAGAAGTTCCGCATCGAGTACTGGGCGCTCGAGGAGGCCAAGCTCCGCCGGATGCCGCCGCCTCGGCCGCTCGCCGGACGGATCGCCCTGGTCACCGGCGGTGGGTCGGGCATCGGCCGCGCCGTGGCGGAGCGGCTGTCCGCGGAGGGGGCCTGTGTCGCCGTCGCCGACCGTGACGCGGATGCGGCCGCCACGGTGGCCGCGAGCCTCGGTTCGGCCGATGTGGCCGTGCCGGTCACGGTCGACGTCACCGACGCGGATGCCGTGGACGCCGCCGTCAGGGCCACGGTGCTCGCCTTCGGCGGCATCGACCTCGTCGTCAACAACGCCGGCCTGTCGGTGTCCAAGCCGCTGCTCGACACCACCGACGCCGACTGGGACCTCCAGCACGACGTCATGGCCAAGGGCTCCTTCCTGGTCAGCCGAGCCGCCGCTCGCGCGATGGTGGCGCAGGGCACGGGCGGCGACATCGTGTACATCTCGTCGAAGAACTCGGTCGTGGCCGGGCCGAACAACATCGCCTACGGCGCGGCGAAGGCGGACCAGGCGCACCAGGTGCGGCTGCTCGCCGCCGAGCTGGGCGTGCACGGCATCCGGGTCAACGGGGTCAACCCCGACGGCGTGGTGCGCGGCTCGGGCATCTTCGCCGGCGGCTGGGGAGCGGAGCGGGCCAAGGTGTATGGCGTGCCCGAGGACGAGTTGGGCGCGTTCTACGCCCAGCGCACCCTGCTCCGGCGGGAGGTGCTGCCCGCGCACGTCGCGGCCGCGGTGTTCGCCGTGACGGCGGGCGATCTCTCGTTGACCACCGGACTGCATGTGCCGGTCGACGCGGGTGTCGCGGCCGCATTCCTGCGCTGATGTCCACCACCGTCCGCGTCGCCGCCGTCGACCTCGGCGCCAGCAGCGGGCGGGTCATGGTCGGCGTGGTCGGGCCGGGCCGGCTCGAGCTGCACGAGGTGCACCGGTTCCCGAACGGTCCGGTCACGGCTCCCGACGGGACGCTGCGCTGGCCGCTCCGCCGGCTGCTCGACGAGGTGCTCATCGGGCTGTCGGCGGCCGGCCCGGTCGACTCCGTGGGCGTCGACACCTGGGCGGTCGACTACGGCCTGCTCGACGCCTCGGGCCGGTTGCTCGAGGACCCGTTGTCCTACCGTGACCCGCGCGGTGAGCGCGGGGTCGTGCGGGTCGACGCCGTCATCGACCCGGCGGCGCGGTACGCGCTCACCGGCACCCAGCACCTGCCGTTCAACACGCTCTTCCAGCTCGCGGCCGAGCCCCGGCTCGACGCCGCGGCCACGTTCCTGCTCATCCCGGACCTCGTGGCTTGGCGGCTCACCGGCACGATCGGCGCCGAGATCACCAACGCGTCGACCACGGCGCTCTACGACCCGGCGCGGCGGACCTGGGCTGCCGACCTGGCGCGCGAGGTCGGCATCCCGCCCGGCATCCTCCCGCCGCTGCGCGAGCCCGGCGAGGTGCTGGGCAGGCTGCTCCCCGAGGTGTGCGACCGCACCGGGCTGCGGCCGGGCACGCCGCTGGTGGCGGTCGGCTCGCACGACACCGCCTCGGCAGTGGCGGCGACACCGATGGCCTCGGACCGTTCGGCCTACATCTCCGCGGGGACGTGGTCGCTGGTGGGTCTCGAGCTCGGTGCACCGGTGCTGACCGAGGCGGCCCGGGCGGCGAACTTCACCAATGAGCTCGGCGTCGACGGCACGGTGCGGTTCCTGCGCAACGTCGCTGGGCTGTGGGTGCTGTCCCAGGCGATGCAGGTCTGGGGCGAGATCGATGTCGCCGCACTCGTCACGGCCGCGGAGGAGGTACCGGGCGGCGGCGCGGTCGTCGACCTCGACGCGCCGGAGTTCGGGCCACCCGGGGACATGGAGGCACGCGTCCGAGCGGCGTGCGAGAAGACCGGTCAGGCGCCGCCGCAGGGCCGTGCTGCGGTCGTGCGATGTGTGCTCGACAGCCTGGCCCTGGCCCACCGGCGCGCCGTCCGCGAGGCCGCCGAGCTGGCCGCCCGCGAGGTCGACGCCATCCACCTCGTCGGCGGTGGAGCACGGGGTGCGCTGCTCGGCCGGCTCACCGCCGACGCGTGTGGCCTGCCGGTGGAGGCCGGCCCGGTCGAGGCCACCGCGCTCGGCAACGTGCTGGTGCAGGCACGCGCCCTCGGCGTCGACATACCCGGCCTGGCGCAGATGCGCTCGCTCGTGCGCGAGACGCACCCGGTCACCCGGTTCGACCCGGCGGACGACGGCGAGCGATGGGCTGCCGCGGAGCACCGTCTGCGGTCCGGGGCTCGCGTAGCCTCGCCGGCGACGACGTCGTCCGGCGGCGGGTAAAGGAGTCTCGGATGCGGGTAGCGCTGATGGCCACCTGTCTCGGGGACGCGATGTTCCCGGAGGCGCCGCGAGCGGCAGTCCGGCTGCTGCGCCGCCTCGGCGTCGAGGTCGAGGTGCCCGGCACGCAGACCTGCTGCGGACAGCCGATGGTCAACACCGGCTACCTCGACGAGGCCGTGCCGCTCGTGCGGACGACCGTCGCGGCGTTCCGCGGGTACGACGCCGTGGTCGTGCCGAGCGGGTCGTGCGCCGGGTCGGTGCGGCACCAGCACCGGCTGGTCGCCGCGCGCGCTGGCGACCCCGCCTTGGCCGACGGTGTCGCCCGGCTGGCCCCGACCACCTACGAGCTCAGCGAGTTCCTCGTCGACGTGCTCGGGGCGGTCGACGTCGGGGCCTCGTTCCCGCACCGGGTCACCTACCACCCCACCTGCCACTCGCTGCGCATGCTCCGGGTGGCCGACCGGCCCTGGCGCCTGCTGTCGGCCGTGCGGGGCATCGACCTCGTGCCGCTTCCCCGCGCCGAGGAGTGCTGCGGCTTCGGCGGCACCTTCGCGGTCAAGAACCCCGACGTCTCGGTGGCCATGGGGGCCGACAAGGCCCGGCACGTGCGCGCTACCGGCGCAGAGGTGCTCGTGGCCGGTGACGCCTCGTGCCTCATGCACGTGGGCGGGCTGCTCTCCCGGCAACGGGCCGGGGTGCGCACCATGCACCTGGCGGAGGTCCTGGCATCGACCGCCGACGACTGGGCGGGAGCGCCGGGCTGATGGCGGGGACCTTCGTCGGGATGCCGCCGTTCCCGGCCGCCGCGCGCGACGCCCTCGCCGACGCCCAGCTGCGTCGCAACCTCGCACACGCCGCCGGCGTCATCCGGGCGAAGCGGGCCGCGGTGGTCGGCGAGCTCGACGACTGGGACGACCTGCGGCGGCAGGCGGCGGCGGTCAAGGACGACGTGCTCACCCATCTCGACGAGCACCTGGTGGCCCTGGAGACGGCGCTGACCGAACGGGGGGTCACCGTGCACTGGGCGTCCGACGCCGCCGAGGCGTGCGCGGCGGTGGCCGACATCGCCCGGGCCCGCGGCATCGACGAGGTCGTCAAGGTCAAGTCGATGGCGACCCAGGAGATCGGGCTGAACGAGGCGCTCGCCGCGCAGGGCATCGCGGCATGGGAGACCGATCTCGCCGAGCTGATCGTCCAGCTGGGCGAGGATCTGCCCAGCCACATCCTCGTGCCGGCGATCCACCGGAACCGCAGCGAGATCCGCGACATCTTCCGCCGGCGGATGGCCGCGGTGGGTCGCCCGGCTCCGGACGGTCTCACCGACGAGCCGGTCGAGCTCGCCGCCGCGGCGCGTGCCCACCTGCGGGAGCGGTTCCTCACCGCGCGGATGGCGGTCTCCGGCGCGAACTTCGCTGTCGCGGAATCGGGCACGCTGGTCGTCGTGGAGTCCGAGGGGAACGGGCGGATGTGTCTCACCCTCCCCGACGTCCTGGTCTCCGTCGTCGGCATTGAGAAGGTGGTGCCGACCTGGCGCGACCTCGACCTCTTCCTCCGCCTGCTCCCGCGCTCGTCGACGGGGGAGCGGATGAACCCGTACACCTCCACCTGGTCGGGGGTGACGCCCGGCGACGGGCCGCAGGAGATGCACGTGGTCCTGCTCGACAATGGCCGTACTCGTGCCCTGGCCGACGAGTACGGGCGCCAGGCGCTGCGCTGCATCCGCTGCTCGGCGTGCCTCAACGTGTGTCCGGTGTACGAGCGGGTTGGCGGGCACGCCTACGGGTCGGTGTATCCCGGGCCGATCGGCGCCGTGCTGAACCCGCTGCTCCACGGCCCGGGGCACGACCCGGTCACCGATGCGCTGCCGTTCGCGTCGACCCTGTGCGGGGCGTGCGCCGATGTGTGCCCCGTCGACATCGACCTGCCCGGCCTGCTCGTCGACCTCCGGGCCAAGGTCGTCGATGCCCACCGTGACCGAGCCCGCCCCGACCCGGAGGCGCTCGCGATGCGGGCCGCGGCGTGGGTGCTCGGAGACGCCCGGCGCACCCGTGTGGCCCATCGTGCCGCCGGGCTGGCCGCCCGAGCACGCCGGCGGCCGGCCGCCGGGCAGGCCCGCCCGACGGTGTCCTGGCTGCCGTTCCCCGGCTCGCGATGGACCACCGCGCGCGACCTCCCGATGCCGCCGCGGGAGTCGTTCACCGCGTGGTGGCGCCGCCGTGGCCGGTCCGAGGCGACCGGCGCAACCGGGACCACCGAGGCGACCGGGACGACCGGCACGGTCCAAGCGACCGAGACGACCGGCGAGCGCCGCGACGCGAGGTCGTGATGACCTCGTCGCGGGAGACCGTGCTGGGTGCGGTCCGGGCCGCGCTCGGGCCGCGCCGGCGCCCGTCCGTGCCGGTCGACCGCAGCTATCGCGAGCGCGGCGCCGAACCCGCCAACGCCGATGTCGTCGAGCTGTTCGCCGAGCGGGTGGCGGACTACCGGGCGAGCGTCGTCCGGTGCACCAGGAGCGACCTGACGGCGACCGTCGCCAGCTGTCTGGGCGACGCGCGGAGCGTC
>JBOFBK010000201.1:0-1831 GCA_051645525.1 Dermatophilaceae bacterium
GGCGACCTGGGCGAGCATCGGCGAGGACCAGCGCGTGGTGCCGCAGACCGAGACCGAGTTCGCGGTCTTCGGCGACACCGCCGTCGTCGCGTTCGCCGGGTGGGACGACCCGGCCGGCGGCTACGCCGTCATCCGCGACCCGCTCGTCATCCGGCTCTACACCGCGTACTTCGACATCGCCTGGAAGCATGCCATCCCCGCGCCCACCGTGTCAGGGGGCGCGAGTGGCGACCCACGGCTGGTCGAGCTGCTCGAGCTGGGGATGAAGGACGAGGCCATCGCGCGGCATCTCGGGGTGAGTCTTCGCACCGTGCGCCGGCGGGTGGCCACGCTGATGGCGGTCAACGGGGTCAACACCCGCTTCCAGCTCGGGTCGGCTCTCGCCCGACGCCGGCCGAGCCTGAGCATCGACCGTCTCGGTGCCGAGCGGCCCGGCGCCGACCGTCTCGGTGCCGAGCGACCCGGCGCCGAGGGGCGGCGTACCGCCCCTCGATAGGGTGGGCCGCCGACGACACGGAGGGAGCACCGATGCCGGCGATCGTGCTGGTCGGCGCCCAGTGGGGCGACGAGGGCAAGGGCAAGGCGACCGACCTCATGGGCGGCGACGTCGACGTCGTGGTGAAGTTCAACGGGGGTAACAACGCCGGGCACACCGTCGTCATCCAGGGCGAGGACGGCGCGCGCGAGAAGTACGCCCTGCACCTGCTGCCCTCCGGCATCCTCACCCCCACGGTGACGCCGGTCATCGGCAACGGCGTGGTCGTCGACCTCGACGTGCTCTTCGAGGAGATCGACGGGCTCGAGGCCCGTGGTGTCGACACTTCCCGGCTCGTCGTCTCGGCGAGCGCGCACGTCATTCCCTCCTACAACCGCACCCTCGACAAGGTGACCGAGCGCTTCCTCGGAAAGCGGAAGATCGGCACCACCGGCCGGGGCATCGGTCCGACGTACGCCGACAAGATGAACCGGGTCGGCATCCGGGTGCAGGACCTCTTCGACGAGGGGATCCTGCGGCAGAAGGTCGAGGCGGCGCTGGCCTTCAAGAACCAGGTGCTCGCGAAGATCTACAACACACGGGCGGTCGAGGTCGACCGGGTCGTCGAGGAGCTGCTCGGGCACGCCGAGCGGTTGGGGTCGATGGTCACCGACACCTCGCTCTTCCTCGAGCGGGCGCTGGATGCCGGGTCGAACGTGCTGCTGGAGGCCGGCCAGGCCACGCTGCTCGACGTCGACCACGGCACCTACCCGTTCGTCACGTCGTCGTCGGCGACGGCGGGCGGTGCGTGCACCGGTTCGGGCATCCCGCCGACGCGGGTGTCGCGGGTGATCGCCGTGCTCAAGGCGTACACGACCCGGGTGGGCGAGGGGCCGTTCCCCACCGAGTTGCACGACGACGACGGAGAGACGCTGCGCAAGACCGGTGCCGAGTACGGCACGACCACCGGGCGGCCGCGGCGGTGCGGGTGGCTGGACACCGTCATCGGGCGGTACGCGACGCGGGTCAACGGGGTCACGGACTTCGTGGTCACCAAGCTCGACGTGCTCACCGGGTTCGAGAAGGTGCCGGTGTGCGTCGCGTACGAGGTCGACGGTGTGCGGCACGACGAGATGCCGTTGTCGCAGAGTGACTTTCACCATGCGACACCGGTGTACGAACTGCTCGACGGCTGGTGGGAGGACATCTCCGGCTGTCGCACCTTCGAGGAGCTGCCGGATGCCGCGCAGCGCTACGTGCTGCGCGTCGAGGAACTCGTCGGGGCGCGGGTGTCGGCCGTCGGCGTCGGCCCCGGCCGCCACGAGATCATCGCGCGCCACCCCCTCCTGGGCTGAG
>JBOFBK010000202.1:0-8761 GCA_051645525.1 Dermatophilaceae bacterium
TCCGTCGCGGTCCTTGAAGAACACATCGACAGGTCGCTCGGTGACGCTCGTCGCCGATCCGCTGGGAATCAGCGCACCGAGGCCGCGGCCCAGCGCTCGTCGCTTCTCACTCACGCGCTTTCCTCCGTCGATGTCGGGGTGGGTCTACCGTGTTCCCCCGGCTCGGTCGGTGCGCCACGTTCAGCGAGCTCGACCGCCGCTTCGAGGTACGACAACGCGCCACTGCTGTAGGGGTCGTAGGTCATCACCGTCTGAGCGTGGCTCGGCGCTTCGGAGATCCGAACCGATCGAGGCACACTTGCACGCAGCGTTTGCGCCGAGAAGTGCTCGCGCACTTCATCGGCGACTTGAGCCGAGAGCCGAGTGCGACCGTCGTACATGGTCAGGAGGATCGTTGACACGTGCAGCGTCGGGTTGAGGTGGCTCCGGACGAGTTCGATGTTGCGTAGTAGCTGGGACAACCCCTCGAGTGCGTAGTACTCGCATTGGATCGGGATGAAGACCTCCTCCGCGGCGACGAATGCGTTGACGGTGAGCAGGCCCAGGCTGGGCGGGCAGTCGATGAACACGTAGTCGACGCCCTCACCTGTGGCCTCACAGTCACTCAGATAGGCAGTCAGTGCCTTCTGAAGCCGGGTCTCGCGAGCGACCAGTGAGACCAGCTCGATCTCAGCACCAGCAAGATCGATGGTCGCAGGCGCACACCACAACCCAGGGACATCCGCGCACGGGTAGATCACCTCACGTAGGGCGCGCCCGTCGACCAAGGAGTCATAGACGCTCGGGACCTCGCTGTGGTGGTCCACTCCGAGTGCCGTGCTGGCGTTTCCTTGTGGGTCCAGGTCGACCACGACCACCGTACTGCCGGCTTGCGCGAGCGCTGCCGCAATGTTGACGGTGGTCGTCGTCTTTCCGACCCCACCCTTCTGGTTTGCAACAGTGAGCACCCGGGTTCGGCCTGGGCGGGGAATCTCGCGGCCGGTCAAGATGATTCGCCTCCGTGCGTCCTCGGCAACGGCTTGCGCGAGGGGAGTCGCGTCGTCCGCCCTCGGCATGGACTCGGCGATGGCTGCACGATGTGCGTCGGCGTCGTCTGGCAACGGTGAGCGGTCGATGTCCACGGGTCGGAGATCACCGACGGGGTGCGTTTCACGTGAAACGGCACCACGTACTGGCCAGCCCAACGGGCCGGAGCTCGACGGTGGCACGAACGGAAAGCCGATTCCGGCGGAGACCACGCGGGTCTCCGGCGGTGCTGTCGTGGCGGGCACGCGATCCCCTTCATCGTCATCGTCGAGTGTCGGCACATCATCCAACCTCAGGGATCACCGACACGCCAAACACAGGTCACGACCTTGTCGACGATGGAACCAACGTGGCCCCTGGTTGAGGTCCAAGAGCCTTATCAAGCCTGTCCACAACGCCCGGAGCAGTTCGGTGATGTCAGTGACGAGCGCTCCGCTGACTGACCCTGTCAGCGTGTCGACGACACTTCCTCGATCATCAGCCGTGCCAGCGACCGCATCCGTCGTGGCGCAAGAAAGCAACGGCAGAGCACGGCGGTGCGAGGCGCACGAAGGCTGTTGCCTGCACGGTCAAGGAGAGCAGCGTTGCTCTGCCGGTCCACTGCCCCCGCGATCCCATCGTGAATCGTCGACCCGCTCCGGGACCAGTTCACCGAGCTCGTCCCGTCGTCGTCGACATTCACCCACCGAGCCACGAACCGGACATTCCCGATCGACTCGTGTTCGACAAGCTCGACTACGTCCTCGTCCTTCACGCCTCATAGGCCAGGATCACCGACACCACGCGCCGGGTGGCTTCCCGCACCCAAGACCTCCCACTCCTTTCCCGAGCCACCACCCTCGAGTGCTTGACGCCGTTGGACCGCGGTCTCGGATCGATTCCCGGCTGGACATCGCCGTCCACCCGGACGCCGCCGACGACCTTGTCACGACCCCGATCTCCTCGAGGATCTCGGATGCTGGAGCTCGGCCTGTGTCAGGGACCTATGGCCCACACGGGCAGCCGCCGAGTCATCCAGTGAGGACAGCTCATGGCACGAGCCCGGTATCAGAAGGCCGCGTATCTGCGTCGAGTGTGGCGACTTTCGTCGACACGGTCGCCGCTTGGGTCGCCCTGTTCTCATCACTGGGCGGCTCATCCGTATCCCCTGGAGCACTCGCCGTAGGGACGCCCGGGCCGGATGCCCACCATGACCCTTCCTCGCCATTCCCCGACCGGGTCGACGTCGAAGTGTCGGAGGGCAACCGGTGGCGCAGATCGATGCAGGTGTCGCGTCATCCCGTTGTCGAGGACGTCGCGCCACTCGTGTGCGGCGACTCAGACGTGGGAATGTGTGACGTGTCAGCTCCCGTCACGCGGGACGCACAACAGCGTCGAGCACCGCGATCCTCGGCGCCGCGCATTCGGACTAGGGAGTCGATGCTCGTAGCGCCGAGGCTGGCGCCAGTAAGAGTCCCGCGGAGTGGTGGGCTTTGAGGTCATCTCGATGCCGACCGGTCAGCCCTGGGAGAGGGCGACAGGGCCATCATTGTCGGTCTTGGCGATCTTGGCCATGGACTCCTCGGAGAGATAGCGCCGTTCGTCGGTGACCCACTCGTCGTGGGTGTCGGCCAGGACGGCTCCGGCCAGGCGGATCACGGCGGCCTCGTTGGGGAAGATGCCCACGACGCGGGAGCGGCGCTTGATCTCCTTGTTGAGCCGCTCGAGCGGGTTGGTGGACCAGATCTTGCGCCAGTGCTCGCGCGGGAACACGGCGAAGGCGAGGACCTCGGTCTTCGCGGCGTCCATCAGGGCGCCGACCTTGGGGTAGCGGGAGGTGAGCTCGTCGCGGACCTTGTCCCACTGCTTGGCCATCGAGCCCAGGTCGGGCTGGGCGAAGATCGTGCGGAACACCGCGGCGACCATCTCGGCCTCGCCCTTGGCGACGTGGGCGAGGACGTTTGCGGATGAAGTGCACGCGGCACCGCTGATGCGAACTTCCCTGCAGCGCACGGGCGATCGCGGCGACCAGGCCGGCGTGCTGGTCGGAGATGACGAGCTTGACCCCGGACAGGCCGCGCTTCTTCAACCCGGTGAGGAACCCACGCCAGAACACCGCCCCGCAAGCGGGGTACCCCGGTCCTCACTGTCGCCGACGTCCAGGCCGAGGATCTCCCGGCGGCCCTGCTCAGTGACGCCGGTCGCGACGACGACCGCCTTGGAGACGACCATGCCGTGCTCGGTGCGCTCGTGCAGGTAGGTCGCGTCCAGGTACACGTACGGGAACGCGACATGGTCCAGCCGACGGGTGCGGAACGCCCCGACCACCTCATCCAGCCCCGCACAGATCCGCGAGACCTCGGACTTGGAGATCCCCGACCCGCCGAGCGCGACCACGAGGTCGTCGACGCTGCGGATGGACACGCCGTGGACGTAGGCCTCCATCACCAGCGCGTACAGCGCCTGGTCGATCCGCCGTCGCGGGGAAAGGATCGAGGGGAAGAAGCTGCCCGCGCGCAGCTTCGGCACGGCCAGCTTGATGTCGCCGGCGTGGGTGGTCAGCAGCCGCGGACGGGACCCGTTGCGCTCGGTCACGCGGGACTCAGCCCGCTCGTAGCGGCCGGCGCCGATCGCCACGGCCGCTTCAGCATCGATCAGGTCCTGCATCGCGCCCCGGACACACTCGCGGATGAAGTCGGTGCCCTCGCCGGTGCGGAACACCTCCATCAACTCGGACAAGGCAGACTGGGACAAGGCCATCGGTGAGCTCTCCTTCGATGAGTACTTGGCGGTACACATCAAGAATCTCGCCGGTGGCCCCCTTCAGTCAGGACGCCATGCCGTCGCCCTCAAACCCCACCACTCAACGGGGCGCTGTCCGGGCGCCATGCGGTCGCGCTGAATCAGGTCGGGAAGCCACGCGACGAGCAGCGTTTCACGTGAAACCTTGCTCGACATCCCGTCGGCCGAGTGCGCCTGGCCCGACTCGTGCCCCGGGGTATCACATCGAGCACCTCCTGACCCGGCCACAGCCACCGGTGGGCCTCAGCTATCAGCACAGCCAACTCGGCTTCCGAACACGCCGTGCCCACATACTCAAGGACAACAACGCGCCCAGCACACCGCACGGCCAGCCGAACCTTCGTCCTTCCGTCCGACCCGGGACGGGTTCGTGACGCTCATCTGAAAGTCCCCAGACCTGCTCACTTAAGGTCCCTCCCCCCGCGTGGCTCCACGGAGTCGTGCGGGGCTCCTTTGACGTTGGTGGTCTCTGACCACGCACCAGCCACCAAAGGAGCCCAGCTGCTAATGCTCACACGGGAGGACGGCATCGATGTGCACGCCTTGCACCGGCAGGGGTGGACGATCTCGGCGATCGCTCGCCACATGAGTCGAGACCGTAGGACGGTTCGGGCCTACTTGGCCGGTCGGGAGGCCGGGAGCGCAGCCTGCCTGACCAGTTCGAGGAGTTCGTCGCCTACGTCGAGCAGCGGCTGACTGAGGACCCGCACCCGTGGGCCTCGACGGTGTACGACGAGCTGCTCGAGTTGGACTACAACCGCTCGTACCCGACGATCACTCGCCAGCTCCGCGATCGTGGACTGCAGCCGGCGTGCGAGCCATGTCGGCCCACCAAGGACCGGGCCGTGGCCGTGATCGAGCACCCACTCGGCGAGGAGACCCAGTGGGACTGGGTCGAACTACCAGACCCGCCCGCGGCGCGGGGTGGGGAAAGACCGCGCACCTGCTCGTCGGGGCCTTTAGCCAATCGGGGAGCTTGCGCGGGGTCCTGTGTGAGTCCGAGGAGCAGCCGTTCCTGATCGACGGGCTGGACCGAGTTACTCGTGCCCTCGGCGGGCTCACGAAGGACTGGCGCTTTGACCGGATGTCGACGGTCATCTCCCCGTCCAGGGGGAAGGTGTCGGCATCGTTCGCGGCCGTCGCGAAGCACTACGGCGTTACCGTCCGGCCATCTCCGCCTCGCCCACGGGAACCGCAAAGGTGTCGTGGAGAAGGCTAGTCATGTTGCCGCGCAGCGGTTCGGCGGACGCTTCCGAATGACGTCACGGTCGAGGAGGCCCAGGCCCGGCTCGACAAGTGGTGCTCCACCCGCGGCGACGTCCGGCTGCGCGCGACCGCGGATGGCCGCGCTACGGTCGGGGCCCTGGCCAAGGCGGAGCCTCTCGCGCCGATGCCGGGACCGTTCCCGGCCGGGTTGACCCTCACGCGAGTGGTGTCCGCGCAGGCGTTGGTGTCCTTCCGCGGGGATCGCTACTCCGTCACGCCCGAGCTGCACGGGCCACCGTGTCGGTATCGGTGCGTCTGGGCGGGGCCCACCTGGACATCGCGACCGAGCCCGGTCCTGGCCGCGGGTCGGTGCTGCCGACCGTGATCGCCTGGCACCCCCTGGCGCCGGCCGGTGCCGGCACGACAGTGCGCGACCACGGGCACGTCACCGCCCTCGAGCGGGCCGCCCTCGCGGCCTCCTCCAGCGCGCGGCCACACCGCGGCAAGGAACGCCGCCCACCCTCACTCGCTGCCCTGGCCCACGCCGCGACCCTGCGCGCCGAGGCGGGACACCACCTCGAGCCGGCCGACGCAACCGGCGCGGCGGTCATCGATCTGAGCAGGTACGCCGCCGCCGCACACGGCCGTACCACCCTCACCCCGCCACCACTGGTCACCCGATCACAGCCGAAAAGGAGACGAATCACCAATGACCACAAGACGATCCGCCACGTCAGCACAGCCACCACCACATGCGACCTCAGCCCAAGCGTCGCTATACCAGCAGCTGCGCGGCCACCTCGCCCTCCTGAAACTGCACGCCGCCGCCGAGCACCTCCCCGGCGTCCTGGACGCCGCCCACACCGAGGGCCTATCCCTGACCGCTGCGTTGGAGCGGCTCCTCCAGATCGAGGTCGACGCCACCGAGGCCTGCCGCCTCGCCGGCCGGCTCCGGTTCGCCTCACTATCAACCCCGGCCACCCTCGCCGACTTCGACTTTCACTACGACGCCGCCCCCGGCATCGACCATCAACTCATCAACGAGCCCGCCACCGGCGCCTACCTCGCCTCCGCCACGAACGTGCTACTCATCGGGCCGCCCGGCGTCGGGAAGGCCCACCTCGCAGCCGGCCTGGCCCGCGCCGCGGCCGAGGCCGGCTACCGCACCTACTTCACCACCGCCGCTGACCTCGCCGCCCGCTGCCACCGCGCCACGATCGAAGGCCGCTGGGCGACCCATGCGCTTCTTCGCCGGCCCCCGCCTAGTCATCGACGAGCTCAGCTACCTCCCACTACCCGCCGAGTCCGCCTCCGCTCTGTTCCAGGTCATCTCGCAGCGGTACCTGAAGACCTCGATCATGCACACCAGCAACAGAGGCGTCGGGCCCTGGGGCGAGGTCCTCAGCGACACCACTGTCGCCGCCGCCCTGCTCGACCGGCTCCCACACCGCTCCGTCGTCCTCGACCTCGACGGCGACTGCTACCGGCTGCGCGCACACCACGCCCGCAACAAGACCCTTCGCACCGCGAGCACCAGCACTCGCCAACCACTACGCTGACACCACCACCCAGGTGGGGACATTCGATGAGCAACCCTAGGGCCTTCGGCGAGCGTCATCAGGTGCAGGCACTCAACAGCACGGCCGGTGGGCGAGCACGATCCTGGTGGCCGCCGAAGGGCCGACGAGTGTCGCGTCGTACTAGCACACCCGCTCCGCTTTCACTTGCGGCTCCCGACATCCGGCGATGCTCGACCCACTCACTAGGCGGCTGTCGGACGGACCGGCGCGACAGCACGGACCATGCTGCGAGTCAATGACGTGAGCGGCGCGGCTGTCGGCGACGATGCCGGCGATCACTGGTGAAGCGGAGATCGACCGTGATCACCGGGGGGTCCACGATCCCGGTACCGTGAGTGGATACCGTGGCGTCGACCAGCCCAAGCAGGTCGAGACCTTCACGTTCTTCCTCCAACTCCGCTGCCGCGCTCCGCCCCTTCATCGCCACCAAGGTGCCGGTCGACGTCATCAGCGGCACACACCATTGCGCCAGTTTGCCAAGCCGTGCCACCGCGCGTGCAGTGACGAATGGCGCAGACAGCACGGTGGACAACTCTGTCGCGCGAGCTCGATGCACGGTCACACCGGTCAGGTCCAGGTCATCGACGGTCTCTGACAGCCAGGTGCTACGCCGAAGCATCGGCTCCACAAGATGGACATCGAGGTCGGGGCGGGCGATCGCCACTGCGATTCCAGGCAGGCCCGCCCCGGACCCAACATCGACGACTCGCGCCATGAGCGGGAACGCGTCTGCGATCACCGCACAGTTGAGGAGGTGCCGATCCCAGATCCGCGGCACCTCACGTGGGCCGATCAGGCCACGGGCGACCCCGCTCGAGCACAGCGCCGCCGCGAACGCCTCGGCAACAACAAGGCGTTCACCGAAGACGAGAGAAGCGGATCTCGGAGCAGGTGGTGTCATGGCCGCACTGTCAGCTCAGCGAAGTGTTTCACGTGAAACACGCCGCGTTGATGCCCTCAACTGGGAAGGATGACGACGAAGCGGCGTGGCTCTACACCCTCGGACTCCGACGCTAGACCAGCCGCGAGCACCTCGTCGTGGACCACCTTCCGCTCGAAGGCAGTCATCGGAAGCAGCGGCTTTCGTTCGCCAGTCAAGCGAACCTCAGCGACCGCGGCGCTCGCCAGAGTAACCAGCTGAGCGCGGCGTTCAGCGCGATGACCGGCAACATCGAGCATCAATCTGCTCCGCTCTCCGGTCGACGCCTGAACCGCGAGCCGAGCCAGGTCCTGCAGCGCTTCGAGGACCTCGCCGTTCGGTCCGACCAATCGGCGCGGAACTCGACCTTCGTCAGAGTCGACGATGCTGACTGCTGCCCGATCACCGTCGATGTCGACATCGAGGTCGCCATCAAGGTCGCAAACGTCCAACAGTGTCTCCAAGAAGTCAGCGGCGATCTCGCCTTCTCGCTCGAGAGACTCCCTCCGCGACCCGCGAGCGGTGGGTGATACACCGGTGTGATCATCAAGCGCCGGACGCTCGCGCCCGGCCTCGTCGAGCGCTGGATCCCGCGACACCTTCTGAGCATCTGCCATGGCTGACTCCGTGGCGGCGCTCGCCACGGAGCTTCGAGCGTCTACGGGCGAGCTGTTCTCGCTGTCGGACGCGACAGTCGCGTGCGGCTCTATGGCCTCGGTGTCCTCGTCGACGTGCTTGCTCATTGGTGTCCTCTCGAGTCAGGTCGTGGCTGGTGGCGTGCCATCGGCTGTGCCGGTCGACCCTTCGCTCGGTGGAGCGGGTCGCTTCGAGTTGCTACTTGACGCCTTCTTGCGCTTCTTCGACTTCGGCTGGGCTCGCTGCCCGGTCGGCTTAGTGATACTCGCGTCATCGACGACCACGGTGTCAGCGTTTCCGGGAACGGGTTTGCCCTTACGTTCGAGTCGCGCATGGTAGGCCTTCTCGGCCGCTGACCCGGGTGCTGGCATCCGACGAATGACGTAGAACTGCTGTGCCATCGACCAGAGGTTGGTGGTGAACCAGTAGATGAGCACGCCGATCGGGAAGTTGATGCCGGATACGGCGAAGACGATCGGAAGAACGTAGAGCAGCAACTTCTGCTGGCGGGCGAAAGGGTTGTCCAGCGCGGAGGCGGGCATGTTCTTCGTCATCAGCTGGCGTTGTGTCGTAAACGTCGTCAGCGACATGAGAATGATGAGCACCACGGTGA
>JBOFBK010000203.1:0-5714 GCA_051645525.1 Dermatophilaceae bacterium
GTACAGCGTGACGAGCGCGTAGACCATGTCGCGACCGAGGGTGCCCACCGCGAAGGCCCACCGGTTGCGGCGGATGGCGCGCGCCGCCGCGCCGGGCTCGGCACCGGAGCCGGATGCGGCGGGCGAGGACACGGCATCCGCGGGCACGGCATCCGCGGGCACGGCATCCGCGGGCACGGCATCCGCGGACACGGCATCCGAGGGCACGGCATCCGAGGCGATGTCAGCCATCCGGTGCTCCGATCACGACGGTGTGACGCCCGGAAGGGTGGAGCCCTCGAGGCTGCGGGACGGGCCAATGGTACGGATGACGCCACCCTCGCGTGAGCGCTTCGGGCGCCCGCGGAGGTCGGCGACCCGCGCGAGGAGGGTGGTGCCGAGACTGGACCCGAGCTGCACGCGCCTGGTGACCGAGCGGGACTCGGCCAGCGCGAGGATCCCTCAGTTCGGTGGGTCGCAGCGCCGGATCCGACCTGGCCGGGCGAGGACGACGTCGTCGCACCAGACCGACGACCACCGGGTGAGCTCACGGAACGCCGGCCGGAGCGCCTCGCCCTTGGCGGTGAGGGTGTAGACCGGATGACCGTCCGCGTCACCGTGAGCCACGAAGCCCTCGGCGACGAGCTCGTCGAGGCGCTCGGTGAGCAGGCGGTCGGACAGCCCGGGTATGCCGGCCCGGATGTCGACGAATCTTGCTGAGCCGGAGTGCAGCAGCACGTTGAGGATGGCCCCTGTCCAGCGGCGGCCGACCAGCTCGACGGCGTGGTGAAGGGCGGGGCAGTACGCCCCGCCGGCGGCGCTGTGCTTCACAGCCACGGTTCGAGGGTAGGCCACGTCGACCGGCTGGAGGTGCCGTCGCCGCCCGCCTGTCACCCCGAGGTGGCGAGCCGCCGACCACGACGGTGGTCGGACCGCGGCATCGTGGTGCTAGTTCGGCCACCCGGGCTCGGTCACGCCAGGTCTCGCAGGCGGTGACGGGTCGCCATCAGGCTGGCGACCAGGTGGGCCACGGTCCGGTCGCCGACCGTCGCCTCCACCCTGGTGACAGTGACCCGGCTCCCGGCGGAGAGGACCACCCCAGCGGCCCGGAGGGTGCCGGAGGCCACTGGTCGCAGCAGGTGTGTGGTGAGGTCCGCCGTCGCGAGGAAGAATTCTCGCTCGAGCGACTGGGCCGCGAAGAACGCGGCGTCGTCCATGGCCTTGATCACCACCGCCGCGTGCAGACCGCCGGCGGTGTGCGTGAGGTCGTGGCGGACGTCGATCTCGACGGTTGCGCTCGCGTGCACGACATCCAGTCGCGGGCGGAAGTGGTCGTTGACCGGAGACGCAGCGTAGATCCGGTGCAGCAGCGCCAGATGGTCGTCGACCCGGTCCGGCGCGCCGGCGCGGGCCTCCGCAGGCTCGCTGGTCACGCCGAGCGCCGGCCAGGCATGCCGGTCGGTGGCATCGCCCGGTCGGATACCCGGGCCCGACGCGCGGAGAACATCCGGTGCGAGCCGAACTGGTTGCGTCGCACGGGCTCTCCTGTCTCGGCGACCCAGACCGCACCGCGGACGACCGAGTCCAGGTATCGGCGTAGCTGGGGACCGAGCACCAGCGCCCAGGCCGCCGGGCGGAGGCTACGCGGGGTCCGACGGGACAGTTCGTCGAGGTCCGGCGTCAGGGTGATCCGCAGGCAGCTGCCGCCGCCGTCACGCTCGCGGATCTGCCAGCGGACCCGTCCGAGGTGGCGGTCCTCGGTGCCGATGTCCAGCAGGTATCCGCGGCCCGGGTGCCATTCGCGGAACTCCCGCCGGAGCCGAAGCCCGTTGTGGTAGGCGATCACGTCGCGACTGCCCACGCCGGGCCAGCGGGACGCCGGGTTGGCCGCGACGTACGGGTGGAACGTCGTCAACCCGCCACGCTGGCTGATGACCCTCCACAGCGCCTCGGCCGTGGTCGCGCAGGAGTGCTGAGCCCAGACGTCGGGGCCGGGAGCGAAGGGATGAGAGGCAGTCATCGATCTCCTATCAAAGTCGGAAGTACTTCCGAGTTTTGCACCGACGTCGCCCCGGACGCAAGGGCTGCTGGCACGATGCCGTCATGTCGGGGCGCAGGGATGCAGCGAAGGCCGAGCGCCGAGCGCGCATCCTCCAGGCCGCCCGGGCTCTGCTGCGGACGCAGGATCCGACCGAGGTCGGGATGGCCGACGTCGCCGCCGCCGCCGGTGTCGCGCTGTCCACCGTCTATGAGCTGGTCGGCACCCGAGAGCGGCTCCAGGTCGCGCTGGTCGACGCCGTCCTCGACGAGTTGGACCAGGGCCTGTCCGAGCTCGCCGAACCCGACCCCCTGGTCCGGGCGCGGGTCGCGGTCAAGCTGTCCGTATCGCTGTTCGTCCGGGACGAAGAACTCTTCCGGCGGATCTGGCCGAGTCCGACCCAGTTCGGCGACCGCTTGCACGGCCTGCGGTCGCGGCCGGTCCGGCTCCAGGTCGACGCCTTGACCGAGGCGCGTCATGCTCGGCGGATCGCCCGGCACGCGAACCCTGACGTGCTCGGCCTCCAGATCTACGCGACATTCGTCGGTGCACTCCAGCTGTGGCTCTCCGGAGGCCTGGACGACCCGGGGTTCGAGACGACGGCGGTGCGGGGCCTCGACGTGGTGCTGGTCGCCTTCGGGACGCCCGTCACCCGCACCGAGGCGGCTCGCCGGCTCGACGGCGCCAGACCACCCCGGCGGGGCCGCCCGACCTAGGGTCCACGCTGGTCGTCGAGGCGCCGAACCCCACCCGCCGATTGCGGCATCCACCGCGTTGTGATGGTATTCCGGACGTCGGATTACTTACTTTTCATTAGCGAGGATCATCATGTCGTCCAGCACAGTCGCCCGCGTCCTGCGCATCGACTCCAGCGCCCGCTACGCCGACTCGGTGAGCCGCACGCTGACCACCCGCCTCACCGACCGGCTCGCCGCAGACGGTGCCGAGATCGTCGAGCGCGACCTCGGCGGTGGCGTCCCCGTCGTCGACGAACTCTCCGTCGGTGCGTACTTCACTCCACCGCACGAGCGCAGCCCCGACCAGGTGAGCGCCCTCGCCACCTCTGACGAGCTGGTCACCGAGCTGATGGATGCCGATGTGCTGGTGCTCGGCGTGCCCATGTACAACTTCACGATCCCGGCGTCGCTCAAGGCGTACTTCGACCTCGTGGCCCGCGCGGGAGTCACCTTCGACTACACCGAGACCGGGCCGGTCGGTCGACTCGCCGGGAAGCGCGCCGTGATCGTGATCTCGACCGGTGGTGTCGAGGTCGGCAGCAGCGCCGACTTCACGAGCGGCTACGTGCGCCAGTTCCTCGGCTTCCTCGGCATCACCGACGTCCAGGTGGTCGCCGCGGACCTCCTGCTCGCAGACCCGGCACGCCTCGCCCGCGCCGAACAGCACATCGACACCGTGGTCGCCGCTTGACGCGAGCCGTGGGCGAGGCCACCAGCGTCGGACACCATCGACGATCGGCGGCGGGTCGTCATCCCTGTGCCGGTTCGCGCCACGCCGCGCCGACGCGGCAGGATCGTGTCGTGGTCGGAGACGAGCGGACGCACCCGGGGGGCGGCGACTCCACGACGCCGCACCCCGGCGCGGGGATGCCGCGCTCCGATATCGAGACCCCGCACCCCGGCACCCAGGCGCCCCAAGCCGGGACCCACTCGCCCCGCCTCGACACAGAGCGGCCCGTTCCGCGCACCTCGCGGGCTCGGCTCGAGGCGTCGGCGCGCGCCGCTCGACGGCGCGGTCGGGACGGGGCGCGGGCCGTGGGCCGGGGCGGGCGGGCCGTCGGCCGCGGGGGTCGCGCGGCGACCCGGCGGTTCCGGCGCTTCGCCGATGCCGACGGCGCCGCCGACACCGGGCTGGCCCGGCTCACCGAGCTGCACGCCGTGAACGCCGCCGCCGACGCCGCGCTCACCGTGTCGCTGGCCGGCACGGTGTTCGCGATGCCGACCGACGAGGCGCGCAGCCGGGTGGCGCTCTTCCTGCTGCTCACCATGGCGCCGTTCCTGCTGCTCGCCCCGCTCGTCGGCCCACTGCTCGACCGGTTCCGGCACGGCCGTCGGTGGGCTCTCGGCAGCACGCTCGCGACTCGCGCGTTCCTCGCCTGGGTGCTCGCCTCGGCAGTGGTCGAGGAGAGCGCCTGGCTGTTCCCGGCCGCGCTCGGCTGCCTCGTCGCGTCGAAGTCGTATGCCGTGGCCCGCGCTGCAGCGGTGCCCCGCCTGCTTCCCGGGCGCATCACCCTGGTCACCGCCAACTCGCGGATCAACCTGGCCGCGCTCGTCGGCATGGCCCTCGGCGGCGGCCTCGCGATCGCGCTGTCCCGCGTCGGACCCGACTGGTCGCTCCGCCTCGCCTTCGTCGTGTACGTGGCCGCGACGGTGCTCGCCATCCGGCTCCCGGCCCGGGTCGACTCCGCTCGTGGCGAGCTCGACACCGACGGCACCCCGGCGGGCGAGGAGCCGATCCTGCGGCCCGAGCGTGGCGTGCGCCGCCTGCGCGCCCTGCCCCGTCCGGTGCGCTACGTGCTCTGGCTGGCCACCGGGGCCCGGATGCTCACCGGGTTCCTCACGCTCTACCTGGTGTTCCTCATGCGAGAGGAGCCGATTCCCGGCTGGTCGGGGCCGCTCGTCCTCGCGCTCGTGGCCGGCGCCGCCGGTCTGGGCAACGCAATGGGCTCGCTCGTCGGCAACCGGCGCCACAACCCCGACCCGCAGGTGCTCGCCAGCGTCATCGCCGCTGTCGCGCTGCTCGCCTCGCTCCTCACCACGGTGCTCTACTCGGTGTGGGCGCTCGTCGTGCTCGGGCTGGCCACCGGCACCGCCGCCCAGCTCGGCAAGCTGAGCCTCGACGCGCTCGTCCAGCGCGACATCGCCGACCACGTGCGGGCCCGGGTGTTCTCCTGGTCCGAGACCATCCTGCAGGCCAGCTGGGTCGTCGGCGGGGCCGTCGGCATCGTGGTTCCCCTCGAGCCGCGGCTCGGTTTCGGCGCGATCACCGTGCTCGTGCTCGGCGCCGGGCTGCTCGCGGTGCGCTCCACGCGCGTGGGGCGGTTCCCGTCATCCGGCACCGAGAGGGACCATGCACCGTGAGAGGCGCCGCGTGAGCGACCGAGCCCTGGCGGGGGTGCGCGTCCTGGTGCTCGTCGTCGTGCTGCTGCTCGGCGGCGGGCTCGGCGTGCTGCTGGTGGGCGGTGACCTCGAGGTGGTCACCGACGCGGTCGCGGCATCCGGCGCGTGGGGGCCGCTGGTCTACCTGGTGCTCCACGTCGTGCTCACCCTGATACCGGTACCGAAGAACCTGTTCGCCACCATCGCCGGCGCGCTGTTCGGGATGACGTGGGGCGTCGTCCTCTCCTGGGTCGGGTCGGTCGCCGCGGCGGTGGTCGGGTTCGCCGTCGCACGCCGCCTCGGGCGGGACGCCGTGCGACGGCTCACCGGCGCGCGACTCGACCGCGTCGACCACCTCGCCGAGCAGCACGGCCTGGTCGCCGAGGTGGTCGCGCGTCTCATGCCGCTCGTGCCGTTCACCGCGGTGAACTACGGCTCGGGGCTGAGCGCGATGCGCCCGCGCGACTACATCGTGGGCACGGCGGTCGGGGTGGTCCCGGGAACGGTGGCCTACGTGGCCGTGGGTGCGAGCGCCGGACGCGACCTCACCACGGTGGTGCTCGCCATCGGCGCCGGGGCGG
>JBOFBK010000204.1:0-1566 GCA_051645525.1 Dermatophilaceae bacterium
CCGGCGAGCCCGGCTCGACGCTGCCGAGGTCTCCGGCCAGGCCGACATCGACCGGATCATCTCGCGGACCTCGGCCGGTGGCGACGCCCCGCTGCCCAAGGGGATGAGCCCGCAGACCGCCCGGCTCGTGGCGCAGGCCCTCGCGACCGCCGCCCGGACCCTGTCTGCCTCGCAGGTCGCCGAGAACATCGGGCTCTCCCGGGTCAGCGCGCGCCGGTACCTCGAGCACTTCGTGGCGACCGGCCGCGTCGACGTCCGGCTGCGGTACGGCACGACGGGCCGGCCCGAACGCCGGTACCGCTGGACGGGCTGATGACCGCCACACCCGGCGACGTCCGGGCACCGGGTGCCGGCACCGCTGTCGTCGTGCTCGCCGGCGGCGGTGCGCGGCGTTTCGGCTCCGACAAGCTCGCCGCCGTGGTCGGTGGACACACGCTGCTCGACGCCCTGCTCACGACGCTGCCAGCCGCCTGGCCGGTCGTCGCGGTAGGGCCGGAGCGCCGCACCGAGCGCCCGGTCACCTGGACCCGCGAGCAGCCGCCCGGCGGTGGGCCGCTCGCCGGCATCGAGGCCGGTCTGGCGCGAGTCACCGAGCCGGTCGTCGTCGTGGTCGCCGGTGACATGCCGGATGCCGCCCGCGCCGTCGGCGCTCTCCGCACCGCGCTGCTCGAGTCGCCGCCCGAGACCGTGGGCGCCGTCGCGACCGACCCGGCCGGCGTGGCGAACCCCCTGCTCGCCGCCTACCGCACCGAGGCACTGAGCGACGGACTGCCGCAGCCGGCTGCCGGCCGCGCGGCGCGAGCCCTGCTCGACCTCCCGCACGTGAGCGTGCCCGTCGACCCGGTGGCCGCCCGCGACGTCGACACGACCGCCGACCTCCCGGCGGGTCGGGGACCTGTCGACGACGGGTCTCGGTAGCGGCACCGGGCGGGGCGCGGGCGCGTGGAGGCGGGGCGGGCGTCGGCGCGTGGAGGCGGGGCGGGCGTCATCCGAGGAGATCGATCACCGCCGCGGTGAAGCGACGGGCCGGGGTGTCCGTGTACCGGTCGACCCACCGCCGAGTCGACCGCCCTCGACACCACTGGAGCTGCCCCGTGATCTCGACCGTCCACTCCGCCGTCACCGAGCTGCCCCACGGGCTGGTGCTCGTCGACCCGTCCGGCCCGGTCGGGCACGACACACCGCACGGCCCCACCGTCACCCCGCTGATCTCGACGGTGTCCCGGCACGCCGAGGCTATCTCCCGGGCCGACCTGACGCTGCCGGAGGATCTCGCGCTGCCGGGCCCGACGCTGTTCGTGCCGCGCGGCATCCCGCACGCGGCGATCAACCTGTCCACCACCGAGCCGGTGGTCGCGTTCGAGGTACACGGCACCTCCGACGTCGACGTCGACCTGCGCGCCGACCTGGAGCACCGCATGCACGCCGCCGTGGCAGCGCTGCGCGGGCAATCGTCGCCGCCACCGCCGGCACCACGATGTGCGAGGCGGTCGACGACGTGCCCGGCATCCGAGTTGCCCTGGACGACGCCGGCGTGCATCAGACCTGGGTACATCTCGACGCCGC
>JBOFBK010000205.1:0-6611 GCA_051645525.1 Dermatophilaceae bacterium
CGCTGCCCTCGTACGCGAAGGCAACCGCCAGATCGCATTCTCCGGCCCGCAGGGCTGACAGGCTCTCGGGAGGTTCGGCCTCGGCGAAGGAGATGCTCACGTCGGGGAAGCGCCGCTTGACCAGGGCCAGCGCTCGTGGTACCAGCGTGGCCGAGGCGGACGGGAAAGCCATCAGGCGCACCCGGCCGCTGCGCAGGCCGGCGATCGCGGCCACCTCCTCCTCAGCCGCGTCGAGCGCGGCGAGAACCGGAGTCGCATGACGTGCCAGGACCTGCCCGGCCTCGGTGAGCCGAACCGTGCGGCCGACCCGCTCGACAAGCACCGTGCCTGTGCGCTGTTCGAGGCGGCGCACCATCTGGGAGATCGCCGGCTGGGTGTATCCGAGCCGACTCGCAGCCGCCGTGAAGCTCCCCTCGTCGGCGATGGCCTTCATCACCCGTAGCCCTGCTGCGTCGATCACCACCTCAGGATAACGCTGCGTTATCACTCAAGCGGCGAGTGGAACGTCGGGTCATGTGATGGTGAGCGGAACATCGGGTCAAATGGTTGCGGCGGCCACCTCGCTCCAGACCCGTGAATCACGCCGGGCCCGGACACCCGACGGCGACCGCGCCCTCGATAATCTGCGGTATGCCGAATGACGTCGTCTCGCCCGTCGCGGCCCGCCCGGTCGCCCCGATTTCGGGGCCGCCTGCATGGGTGTCCCGGACGCCCAGCCCCGAGTCGCGCACGCCGGAGGCGGTCAGCCGCCTCGGTGAGGTTCTGGGAGCGCACCCCGGCACGCTCGTCCTCACCGGAGCGGGGATGTCGACCGAGTCCGGCATTCCCGACTACCGGGGCCGCGACGGCACCCGGCGGGTGATGCCGATGCAGCACGCCGAGTTCGTCGCCAGTTCGGACAACCGCCGACGCTACTGGGCACGGTCGTTCACCGGGTGGCAGCGGTTCTCCGCTGCCGCACCGAACGCCGGGCACGAGGACGTCACCGAGCTGCAGCGGTGCGGCGCGATCGGAGCGGTGATCACCCAGAACGTCGACGGGCTGCACCAGTTGGCCGGAACCGAGGAGGTGACCGAGCTGCACGGCAGCCTCGCCGCCGTCGTCTGCCTCACGTGTGGTGATCGCTCGGCGCGTGACCTGGTCCAGCGGCGCTTGACCGAGGCCAACTCGGGCTTCGCCGCGTACGTCCGATCCGCGGCGCCGAACGGATCGCGGGTGAGCAGCCAGATCCGACCCGACGGTGACGTGGTCATCCCGGATGCCGCTGTCGCCGACTTCGTGCTGATCGCCTGTACCGAGTGCGGAAGCGACATGCTCAAGCCCGACGTGGTGTTCTTCGGGGGTTCGGTGCCGCGTGAGCGCGTCGCAGCCTGTACCGCGCTCGTCGATGCAGCTCCGGCGCTGCTCGTGCTCGGCTCGTCGCTCGCGGTCATGTCGGGTCTGCGCTTCGTGCGCCAGGCAGCTCGTCGCGGCGTCCCGGTACTCGTCGTCACCCGCGGCCCGACGCGCGGCGACGATCTGGCGACCGAACGTGTCGACAGCTCGCTGGTGCCGGTGCTGTCCGAGCTCGTGCGGATGAGAGTGGTCGCGTGAACCGCGGTGATGTTCTCGGGCAGGGGAGTCCGGTCGTGGTGCGCCCGGCCACCCCAGCCGACCTGCCGAGGATGGCGGCGATCTACAACAAGGCGGTGACCGCCACGGTGGCGACCTTCGACCTCGAGCCGCGCCCCGACGACCATTACGCCGAGCTGGTGTCCTCCACGCGGCCAGGTGACCACGTACTCGTCGCCGTCGCTGGTGCCGACGCCGACGCTGGCACCAACGCCGGTACCGACGCCGGTTCCGGTGCCGAGAAGCGGGTCGTCGGGTTCGCGTACGCCGGCACGTACCGGCCTCGGCCCGCCTACGACGGCACGCGGGAGACGTCGGTCTACCTCAGCTCGTCGGCCCGTGGCCGCGGTGCCGGACGGGCGCTCTACGACCAGCTGCTCGACCGGGTCGACGCGGACGGCATCCACACGTGCCTCGCCGTCATCGCCCGCCCCAACCCGGCCAGCGAGGCGCTGCATCTGGCCGTCGGCTTCGACCGGGTCGGCACGCTGCGCGAGGTAGGGCGCAAGTTCGGTCGGTGGGTCGACACCGGTCTCTGGCAGCGGATGGCGCCGACCCGCATGGCAGCGGATGGCGCCGGCCACCGCGGCGGCGGATGACGCCCCGCCCTACCCACAGCGGATGCGCCGGGCGCCCCAACCGCCCCACCGTCTAGCCACCCGGCGGGGCGGTTGGGCGACCTGCTCCGGTCGAGCGGTGTCGGCCGGCCCTCGGCGCTCGCGCCGCCGCGCCGTCGAGCACCAGATCGACCAGCGGTGCGGGCTCGACGAGTGGCGCGATTCCCATTGAAGCTCCGGTGAGGGCTGGCATCAACAGCGCCCCGGTAAGGGTCTCGACGACCAGGTCGATGTCGAGACCAAAGCTCAGCTCACCGCGATCGACTCCGGCGGCGATCTCGTCGTACAGCTGTTGCCGTCTCGGGACGGTGAACCGGTCGAGGCACGCCTGAGCGAGCTCGGGGTGCTGGTCGCGTTCGAGGGCGATGCGTCCGACGAACGCCGCGACTTGTGGCCCGACCACCACCGGGTCGACCGTGCCGAGGATCGACACCAGACGTTCTCGCACCGTCTCGCCCGCCGGCTCGGGGAGCGACAGGTCGACACCTCGCACCGCGGCGAGCACGAGCTCGAGCTTGGTGGCCCACCGCCGGTAGACGCTCTGCCGGCTCACGCCCGCTCGTCGAGCGACCTCCACCAGGCTCAGTCCGTCGAGCCCGCCACGGAAGTACAGCTCGAGTGCGACAGGGAGCACCGCGTCATCCACGCGTCGTTCTCGGGGGCGGGCCATGACGAACCTGTGAATCCTCAAGTAATGGTGCACTGCTGTTGCGGAATCTACCAGGAGTGCCTACGGTCGTTTGCGTACACGAATGTCTTGAAATATCGACGACGTCCGCCGAACCTGAGGAGAACCCTTGTCCACGAACCCGATTCGTCATGGTCGCACCCGTACCGTCGCTGCCGCCGCGTCGGCCATCGCCCTGATCGGGATGGCCGCGTCGTCCAACGCCGCGTCGTCGGCCACCGACGCCGGAGAGCGTCATCCGCCTGAGCGGTGCAGCACTCGCGTCGAGGAGCGGAACCTGGCAGCGTTCCAGGAGTACCTGGCCAAGCTGCAGAGCGGTGACATCGACGGCGCGCAGGCGTACTTCGCCGACGGCGCGGTCGTGGAGGTGCACGGCAGTGTCCCGTTCGCGGGCACCTACGAGGCGACCGACGAGTACATCGACATGATGACCTCCACCTGGCAACCGCCCGGCGGCGGTGGTGAGCCGGCGCCGCCGGAGCTGTACGCCGACTGCGACCAGCTGATCCTGCGCGGCGAGTTCGACCGCATCTCCCTCGCCACCGGGGAGGCGCTCGACACCACGGTCATCGAGTACTTCACGTTCGAGGCGGGCAGGATCGTGCGCGACGACTTCTACTTCACCGACACCCAGGCGGTGAACGACGCCCTCACCCCCGGATGACGCCGGTTGCCCCTAGGTGACGAGCGGCGCCAGGGCGTACACGTCGTCGGGACCGGCGAGGCCGACCGGTGCGGCGAACACCGTCGTGACCCCGAGATCGAGCAGGCGGGCGTAGCGCTCGCGGTGCACGTCGGCGGTGCCGGCATGGTGGCGCGCAGCCCAGGTGGCTGCAGCGGTGCGACCGCGGTGGCGCTCGACGCGGGTCCACACGTCGTCGCGATCGCGGCCGACGAGCGGCAGGTCGAGCACTGTGACGGCCACGTCGGCCGGGTCTCGTCCGACTGCGGCCGCAGCGGTGCGCACCGCCTCGATGCGCGCCGGCAGGTCGGCTTCGGTGCTCGGGATGTTGCACGCGTCGCCGAGCCGTCCGGCGATCGCCAACGAGCGGGCACCACTGCCGCCGACAACGATCGGAGGGTTGCCGGTCGGCCGCGGGTAGCAGGTCGTCTCGGGTAGCGAGACCCGTTCTCCGACAAACGGCTTGGTGCCAGTCGCCCACAGTGCGCGGACGGTCTCGATGCTCGCCTCGAGCCGGTCGAGGCGCTCGTGCGGCGGCGGCAGGTCGAGCCCGAACCCGGCGTGCTCGCGCTCCCACCAGCCGGCTCCGAGTCCGAGGAACGACCGGCCGCCGCAGAGCACGTCGAGGGTGGCGGCCGCCTTCGCCGTCACGCCGGCAGGCCGGAACGTCACCGGCGACACGAGAGTGCCCAGCCGGAGCCGGGTTCCGGCCGCGGCCAACGCGCCGAGCGCGACCCACGGCTCGGGGATGGGGTCCCACGCCCGGCCGACCTGGGGGATCTGCACCAGGTGGTCCATCAGCGACAGGCCGGCGAAGCCGGCGTCCTCGGCGGCGCCGGCCATCGCCGTGAGCCAGCCGAGCGGGTCCTCACCCCAGGGGAACGCCGACAGGTGCACCACGATCTCGGGCAGATCCCCGGCCGGGCCCGGCGCGGTCGGGGACGCGGCGCCGGGAGCGGCGGACGCCGCGTCCGGCGCGGGGTGCAGGCGGTCGTCATCCGGCCGGCGTGTGCCACGAGCCTGCGACCGGATGACGTGCACCGCGTCCCAGTTCTCTCCGGCGAGCTCGGCACGCGCGGCTGCGTGCCGCCGGTGCTGAACGGTGAGCACCGTCGCAGGTACCGGCCGGTCACGTCGTGCGTTGCGTTCCCGGGTGAGCTGCACCGGATCGTCGAACACGGCTGCCACACAGAACAGTCCGTGTCGACGTGCTTCGGCGACGTGCGCACGGCGACGCTCGACGTCGGTACCGAGAGTGTCGACGACGGTGGTGAGCCGGCGGCCGAGCCGAGCGGCGACGATCGTGTCGAGCAGCCGGAAGGCGTCGTCGGAGGCGTCGAGGTCGGCGGGGCCACTGCCGACGACGGCGCGCAGCGCATCCGACGACACCACCTCGGCGCGGCGGAACCGCTCGGCCGCCCACGTCGACTTGCCCGATCCGGACGGACCGACGAGCACCACCAGCGCCGGCTCGGGCAGCTCGGGAGGCACGCGGGTGAACCTACCGCGGCGCCGTCGACTTGCGAGTCAGTCGGCGATGACTGTTGAGCTGCCGGCCGAGTCCGTCCCTCGACGTACTCTCCGTGGGGTGAGCGTTCGCCCTGCCTCCTCGTCCGACGGTCGCCGCGGTCGCCGCGCCGGGCAGCCGGACACCCGCGGCGACATCCTCGACGCTGCCCGGTACGAGTTCGCCGAGAGCGGCTACGACGGTGCCACGGTGCGCGCGATCGCCGGCCGTGCGGGCGTCGATCCGGCTCTGGTGCACCACTACTACGGCACCAAGGAGCAGCTCTTCGCGGCCGCTACCCATCTCCCGCTCGAGCCGGCCGATGTCGCGGCCCGGATCATCGACGGCCCGACCGGGGAGATCGGAGAACGTGCCGTGCGGGTCGTCCTCGCAGTCTGGGGTCATCCCGCTTCGCGTGCGCCGTTCCTTCTGCTCCTGCGCGGGGCGATGAGCAGCGAGGCCGGTTCGCGCCTCCTCCGCGAGTTCGTCCACCGAGCGCTCCTCGGGCGGGTGGCGGTCGGCGTCACCGGGCCGGACGCCGCCGTGCGTGTGTCGGCAGCGGCATCGCAGCTCGTCGGTCTGGCGATCGTGCGGTACGTCCTGCGCATGGAGCCGCTGGCGAGCCTTACCGACGACGAGGTCGTCGAGCTGGTCGCTCCCACCATCCAGCGCTACCTCGGCCCGGCGGAGACGTCCCGGTCTTGACAGCCGGCGAGCACGAGCGCATATTTCATCACGTGATGAAATCGAGTGCTGCCGTTGCGATCGACGTCCGCGAACTCGTCGTGGTGCGCGGCGATCGCACCGTCATCCCCGGCCTGTCGCTGGGCGTCCCGACCGGGCAGGTGACCGGGCTGCTCGGGCCGTCCGGCTGCGGCAAGTCGACGCTGATGCGGGCGATCGTCGGTGCGCAGCTCGTGCGCTCGGGCACGGTCGAAGTGCTCGGCGAGCCGGCCGGGTCGCCGAGCCTGCGCCACCGGGTCGGGTACGTCACCCAGGACCCGAGCGTGTACGCCGACCTGACGGTCCGGGAGAACCTCTCCTACTTCGCGCGTGTGCTCGGCACATCGGCGTCGGATGTCGACCGGGTGGTCGAGCAGGTCGGTCTCGGCGATCACGCTGACGCGCGGGTCGGCCGGCTCTCGGGCGGGCAGGAGAGCCGGGTCTCGCTGGGGGCCGCGCTGCTCGGCAGCCCCGAGGTGCTCGTGCTCGACGAGCCGACCGTGGGCCTGGACCCGGTGCTGCGCCGCGATCTCTGGGGGGTCTTCCACGAGCTCGCCGACGCGGGCACGACCCTCCTCGTATCGAGCCATGTCATGGACGAGGCGCAGCGGTGCGACCGGCTGCTGCTCATGCGCGAGGGCTGCATCCTCGCCGACGATGCTCCCGACGCCCTGCTCGTTCGCACCGGCGCGGTCGACGTCGAGGCTGCCTTCCTCGCCCTCGTCGACGCCGCCGGGACGGAGGTGGCCCGGTGAGCGCGCGGGTGACCCTCGCGACCGCCGC
>JBOFBK010000206.1:0-5547 GCA_051645525.1 Dermatophilaceae bacterium
CACTGCTCGACCGGGTTTCGCGGATGACGTGCGCCTCACCCGGGTGCGCGGCGCCGTGGGTCGGCGGGCAACCCGGAGGCGAGGGCACCGCCGCACCCGTTAGCCTGGGGGCGGTCGGCCCGGTGAGAGGGCGGCCTCCATGACCGGACGCAGCAGACAGAGGTGGACCGTGCCGACTGGCAAGGTGAAGTTCTTCGATGCCGAGAAGGGCTTCGGCTTTGTCTCCGGTGACGGCGGCGAGGGCGACGTGTTCGTCCCCGCGAGTGCGCTGCCGTCGGGCGTCGCCGGCCTCAAGGGCGGCCAGCGCATCGAGTTCAGCATCGCCGAGGGCCGCCGCGGGGCCCAGGCCCTCTCGGTGCGGCTGCTCGACCCCGCCCCGTCGGTGACGACGAACCGGCGCGTGCGCGACCGCAAGCCGGCCGACGAGATGGTCGTCATCGTGGAGGACGTCATCAAGCTGCTCGACTCCGTCTCCGAGTCGCTCCGCCGCGGGCACTTCCCCGACAAGGCGCACGGCGACAAGGTCGCGCAGGTGCTGCGCGCGGTCGCCTCCGACCTCGAGCTGTGAGCCGGCGACGATGAGCCCCGTCAAGACCGACCCGACACTCGCCGGCGCGGTCGAACTCGCCAGGGAGGCGGCGTCATCCATCGCCGACCGCGACGGCGTGGGTGAGCATCTCGGCCTGGAGATGACCGACGAACGGCTCGCCACCCACTATTTCGCCTGCCTCAGTCCGGCCTACCGCGGCTGGCGGTGGGCGGTGTCGGTGGCCCGGGTCCCCCGGTCGAAGGTGGTCACGGTGTGCGAGACCAGCCTGGTGCCGGGTGACGGTGCGCTGCTCTCGCCCGCGTGGATGCCGTACGCGTCGCGGTTGGCTCCCGGTGATCTCGGACCGGGCGACCTCACTCCGTACGTCGCCGACGACCCACTGCTCGAGGCCGGGTTCGAGGCCACCGGCGACGACGCCGTCGACGCCGTCGCGGTCTGGGAGCTCGGGTTGGGACGTCCGCGGGTGCTCTCGCCGGAGGGCCGCGAGGTGGCCGCCACCCGGTGGTACGACGGCGAGCCGGGGCCGACCTCCGCGGTGGCGGTCGCAGCGCCGGCGCCGTGTTCGACCTGCGGGTTCTTCGTCCCGATGGGCGGCGCCCTCCGCGCCGTGTTCGGTGTGTGCGCCAACCAGTGGTCGCCCAGCGACGGTCGGGTCGTAAGCCTCGACCACGGGTGCGGCGCGCACTCCGAGGTCGACACCGAGGAGCCGCTGCCGGAGTCGGTGGCACCTCCCATCGTCGACGACTACCGGCTCGATCTCGCCTGATCCCCGGGTTCCCCGCGACCGCTGTCGGTCAGGCTCCAGCGGCGTTGCCGCGGCCCCGGCGCACGAACCACCACGCGAACACGCCGAGCGCCATCCCGGCGACGCAGGTCCACGGCCACCAGGACCGCTCACCGGTGTGCAGCGCGGGAACGGCGAGGACCACGACCAGGGCCAGGGCCCAGACCGCGGTCCCCACGAGCGCGATCCTGCGGCTGGACACCGCCGGAGCCTCGGTCGGCGCGGCCGTCCCGAACCGGGCGGGTGCGTCATCCGGCCCGTCGTGGTCAGGAGGTGAGGGCTCGGAGGGGCGCACAGGGGTCAGCCTATGAGGATGACGGTCACGCGGCGCCCACCGTTACCGGCACGAAACGCGATCGCGGCCGTGGACCACTAGGTTTGCGGCCATGCCGGAGACGACGGCCGGTCAGGCCGACACCGCCAGCGCCGCCCCTCGCGGCTCCCGCCTCGACCGCTACTTCCGGATCAGTGCTCGTGGCTCGACCGTGGGCCGTGAACTGCGCGGCGGGGTGGCCACCTTCGTGACGATGGCGTACATCGTGGTGCTCAACCCGTTGATCCTCGGGTTCGTGCAGGATGCCGACGGCCGTTACCTCGGTGGGGGCGACGCGCCCGACCTTGCGGCCATCGCGGCCGGTACGGCGCTCGTCGCCGGGATACTCACCATCCTCATGGGAGTGGTCGCCAACTACCCACTGGCGTTGGCAACCGGGTTGGGGCTCAACGCGTTTCTCGCCTTTGGTGTCGCGAGCCAGATGACCTGGGCCGACGCCATGGGGCTCGTCGTCATCGAGGGCGTGGTCATCCTCGTCCTGGTGCTCACCGGGTTCCGGCGGGCCGTATTCCATGCCGTGCCGCCGGCGCTGAAGGTGGCGATCTCGGTCGGCATCGGCCTGTTCATCGCGCTGATCGGGCTGGTCGATGCCGGCTTCGTGCGCCGCACCGGTACCGGGCCGGTTCCGGTGGAGCTGGGTGTCGGCGGCCGGCTCGTCGGGTGGCCGACGCTGGTGTTCGCCGTCGGCCTGGTGCTGATCGTCGCGCTGTGGGTGCGCAAGGTGAAGGGCGCGATCATCATCGCCATCCTGGGCACCACCGCGCTGGCGTTCGTCGTGGAGGCGGTCGCGAAGGTCGGGCCGACCGTCACCGGCGTCGACGCGAACGGTGACAACATCGTCAACCCGCTCGGCTGGAACCTCAACGTGCCGGCCTGGCCCGACTCGATCGACCCGGTGTCCTTCGGCACGCTCGGCGAGTTCACCCTGCTCGGCTCGTTCGAACGGGTGGGCGTCGTGGCGGCGCTGCTGCTGGTGTTCACGCTGCTGCTCGCCGACTTCTTCGACACCATGGGCACGATGACCGCGATCGGCGCAGAAGCCGGCCTGCTCGACGCCGAGGGCACCCCGCCGAACACCCAGCGCATCCTCGTCGTCGACTCCCTCGCGGCGGTGGCCGGTGGTGCGGCGGGCGTCTCGTCGAACACCTCGTACATCGAGTCGGCGTCGGGCGTCGGAGAAGGTGCGCGCACCGGCCTGGCCTCGGTGGTGACCGGGGTGCTGTTCCTCGTGTCGATCCTGTTCGCGCCGCTCGTGCGCGTCATCCCCAACGAGGCGGCGGTGCCGGCGCTGGTGCTCGTCGGGTTCCTCATGATGCAGCAGGTCAAGAGCATCGACTGGGACGACGTCGAGATCGCCATCCCGGCCTTCCTCACCATCGTGCTCATGCCGTTCACCTACTCGATCACCGTGGGCATCGGAGCCGGGTTCGTGGCGTACACCCTGATCAAGGTGGTACGCGGCAAGTCCCGTGATGTGCACCCGATGATGTGGGGCGTCTCGGCGCTGTTCCTCGTGTACTTCTTCATCGCGCCGCTGACCGACCTCGTCACCGGCTGAGCAGCGCCCGGCGCTCGCCGCTACATCGACGCCATGGCGTCCAAACGCGTCAGGGGCGTCCACGACGGTGGTCGCCTACGGAATAGTTAGGTGAGGTAATGAGTTAGGCTAACTAACTCAGATCACCTTCCCCAGGAGTCAGGCATGCCCGCCACCACACCCGTGCGCCGCACGTCGATGACTCGCGCCGAGAAGGACCGGCTCACCCACGATCTGCGGATGGCGTGCATGCGCATCTCGCGCCGCGTGCGCTTCGAGAGCGCGAGTGACGTTGCGCCACACCAGTTCTCGGTACTCGTCCGGCTCGAGTCCGGCCCGCACACGCCCAAGGAGCTCGCCGAGATCGAACGGGTGAGCGCGCCGAGCATGACCCGCACCGTCGGGCGTCTCGTCGACCTCGGCCTCGTCGCGCGCGCCGACGACCCCACGGACGGCCGGCAGGTCATCCTCTCGCTGACCGCCGACGGTCGGCGCGCCATCCGCGACATCCGGCGCCGGCGCGACCAGTGGCTGGCCACCCGGCTCGCCCGGCTCACCGACGACGAGCGCGCCCTGCTCGCCGCCGCCACGGCTCTGCTCGAACGGGTGGCCGCCGAGTGAGCCCGACCTTCACCTCGCTCGAGGTCCGCAACTATCGCGTCTGGGCGGCCGGCGCGCTGGTGTCGAACGTCGGCACCTGGATGGGTCGGGTCGGCCAGGACTGGCTCGTGCTCACCGTGCTCACCGCCGGGTCGGCCACCGCGCTCGGCACCGTCACGGGGCTGCAGTTCCTCCCGTTCCTGGTGCTGGCGCCGTGGGCGGGCCTGATCGCCGACCGCTTCCCGAAGCGGATGACGCTGCTCGTCACCCAGTCGTTGCTGGCCCTGTCGAGCCTGGTGCTCGGCGTGCTCGCCGTCACCGGTGCGGCCGAGCTGTGGCACGTCTACGCCGTGGCCCTGTTCCAGGGGGTCGCCACCGCCATCGACGCCCCGGCGCGGCAGGCGTTCGTGTCGGAGATGGTGCCGGCGGAGAAGCTGGCCAACGCGGTGTCGCTGAACTCGGCATCCTTCAACCTCGGCCGGCTGCTCGGCCCGGGTGTCGCCGGTCTCGTCATCGCCGGATGGGGGACCGGTGAGGCGTTGCTGCTCAACACGCTGACCTTCGTGTTCGTCATCGTCGCGCTGCTGCGGCTGCGGCTCTCCGAGCTGCGGCCCGCGCCTCGCCTCACCAGCGGGCGCGGCGCCATCGGGCAAGGGCTCGCCTATGTGCGTGACCGGCGCGACCTCCAGGTGGTGATGCTGCTCGTCTTCGTGCTCGGCACGTTCGGCATGAACTTCCAGATCACGATGGCGCTGATGGCCACCCAGGTATTCGGGAAGGGCGCCGGCGAGTTCGGCCTGCTGGGCTCGATCATGGCGGTCGGGTCCCTCGCGGCGGCGCTGTTGTCGGCGCGGCGGCAGCGGCCCCGGCTGCGGGTGCTGCTGCTCGCGCTCGCCGGCTTCGTCGCGGCGTCGGCCTCGGTTGCGCTCGCCCCCTCGTACTGGACCTTCGCCGTCGCGCTCGTGCCGGTGGGGCTGGCCGCCCTCACCGCGCTCACCACCGCCAACGCCATGGTGCAGACCCGGGTCGCGCCCGAGATGCGGGGGCGGGTGATGGCGCTGTACATGGCCATCTTCATGGGCGGCACGCCGGTGGGTGCGCCGCTGGTCGGGTGGGTGGCCGAGGCGTTCGGGCCGCGGTGGACCATCGGGGTGGGCACCGTGGCCGTGGGACTCGTGCTGGTCGGGGTCTCGATCTTCCTCGGGCGGTCCGAGAATGTGCGGGTGAGCTACGAGTCCCGGCGGCATCCGCACTTCCAGGTGAGCACCGAGCCGGTGGCGGGCGACCGTCATCCGACCATGCCGGTGCCGGAGCCGGCGCGATGACGACCCGCCCGGCTCGGGCGACTCGCCCAACCCGCCTGACCCGCAGCTCGACCCGCCCGCCTCGGGTGCTCGCCGGCCGGCGCGGCCCTGCGCGAGCTCGATACAGGTGGCGTCGATGACGCCGTCGTTCCGGAGGCGGATGACGTTGGGCGTGCTGAGCCTGCTCGTCGTGGTCGCGCTGGTCTACTCCTTCATCCGCTGAGCGGCGCCCTGAGGTGGCCGCTGCGCACCTCCGCCGGATGGGAGGGCGCGATCCACCTCGTCCAGAGCCGGTCGCAGCCGCCGCCTCGAGCTCACGTGAAGCTTCCGGTAGACCCGAGAGAGATGACTCTCCACGGTGCGCACGGACAGCACCAGGTGCTCGGCGATGTCGCGGTCGGTCAGGCCCTCGGCGGCCAGGGCGGCCACCTCCGCCTC
>JBOFBK010000207.1:0-1777 GCA_051645525.1 Dermatophilaceae bacterium
CGGTGCGGTAGGCGTCGTCGATGCCCTTGGCGCCCATGATCAGCGCGCCGGTGGGGAAGTCGGGCCCGGTGATCTCGCGCATCACCGCGGTGAGGGTCTCCTCGCGGGACGCGTCCGGATGACGCAGCACCCACTCCGCGGCCGCGGCCACCTCGCGCAGGTTGTGCGGCGGGATCTGGGTGGCCATGCCGACCGCGATGCCGGCGCTGCCGTTGACCAGCAGGTTGGGGAAGCGGCTCGGCAGCACGGACGGCTCGAGGGTCTTGCCGTCGTAGTTGGGGCGGAAGTCGACGGTCTCCTCGTCGATGTCGCGCACCATCTCCATCGACAGCGGCGCCATCCGGCACTCGGTGTACCGGGGGGCGGCCGCGGGGTCGTCGCCCGGGGAGCCGAAGTTGCCCTGGCCCTGCACGAGCGGGTAGCGCAGGCTCCAGTCCTGGACCAGCCGCACGAGGGCGTCGTAGATCGCGCCGTCGCCGTGGGGGTGGTACTGGCCCATGACGTCGCCGACGACCCGGCTGCACTTGTTGAAACCACGGTCGGGGCGGTAGCCGCCGTCGTACATCGCGTACAGCACGCGCCGGTGCACGGGCTTGAGGCCGTCGCGCACGTCGGGCAGGGCGCGGGAGACGATCACCGACATCGCGTACTCGATGTACGAGCGCTGCATCTCGGTGTTGAGGTCGATCGGCTCCGTGCGGTCGGTCTCGACGGGCTGGTCGGTCATCGGTGTCCTTCGTCAGCAGCGGCTTGTCGCGCCGGAACCTGGGGCGAGGCACCTGGAACTTCGCGGTGCCTCGATCCAGGTTTCGGCATGGGGCGGGAAGGTGGGGGCCTCAGATGTCGAGGAAACGGACGTCACGGGCGTTGCGCTGGATGAAGCCGCGCCGGCTCTCGACGTCCTCGCCCATGAGGATGGCGAAGATCTCGTCAGCGGCGGCCGCGTCGTCGAGGGTCACCTGGAGCAGCACCCGCTGGTCGGGGTCCATGGTGGTCTCCCAGAGCTCCTGGTAGTCCATCTCGCCCAGGCCCTTGTAGCGCTGGATCGGGTTGTCCTTCGGCAGCCGTCGCCCCTTGCTCTGCCCCTCGGCGACGAGGGCGTCGCGCTCGCGGTCGGTGAAGGCGAACTCGTGCGCGGCGTTGCTCCACTTGAGGCGGTAGAGCGGCGGCTGGGCGAGGTAGACGTAGCCGGCCTCGATGAGCGGCTTCATGAACCGGAACAGCAAGGTGAGCAGCAGGGTGCGGATGTGCATGCCGTCGACGTCGGCATCGGCCATCAGCACGATCTTGTGGTACCGGGCCTTCTCGATGTCGAAGTCCTCGCCGATGCCGGTGCCGAACGCCGAGATCAGCGCCTGCACCTCGGTGTTGGCGAGGATCTTGTCGAGCCTGGCCTTCTCGACGTTGAGAATCTTTCCGCGGATCGGGAGGATCGCCTGGGTGTGCGGGTTGCGCCCGCGCACCGCCGAGCCACCGGCCGAGTCGCCCTCGACGATGAACACCTCCGAGACCGCCGGGTCCTTGGCCTGGCAGTCGCGCAGCTTGCCGGGCAGGCCGCCGGACTCGAGCACCCGCTTGCGGGTGGCCTCGCGCGCCTTGCGGGCCGCCATCCGGGCCGCGGCCGCCTGGATCGCCTTCCGGACGATGTCCTTGCCCTCGGTCGGATGACGCTCCAGCCAGTCCCCGAAGGAGTCGGTCATCGCGCGCTGGACGAACCCCTTGACCTCGGAGTTGCCGAGCTTGGTCTTGGTCTGCCCCTCGAACTGCGGCTCGCCCA
>JBOFBK010000208.1:0-19791 GCA_051645525.1 Dermatophilaceae bacterium
CCACGAGCGCTGGCCCTGGTCAAGCGGCGCTTCCCCGACGTGAGCATCTCCTTCGCCGAGGCCGAACCTCCCGAGAGCCTGTCAGCCCTGCGGGCCGGAGAATGCGATCTGGCGGTTGCCTTCGCGTACGAGGGCAGCGATCTTGGACGCGGTGAGGAGGACCTCGACGCGTTCGTGACGACCCCCTTGCTCGAGGACGAGGTGCGGCTCGCCGTGCCGGCGACCCATCCGGCCGCCGACCTCGACACCGTCAACCTCGCCGCCCTCGCCGACGATCCGTGGATCGCCGGCTGCCCGCGGTGCCGCGGCCACCTGCTCGCGCTGTCGACCGCCGCCGGCTTCCAGCCCAATGTGGCCTACGAGACGGAGGACTACGTGGCGGTGCTCGGGCTAGTCTCCGAGGGTCTCGGCGTCGCGCTCATCCCCGACCTGATCCTGCGAACCGTGCAGCACGACGACGTCGTGGCGCTGCCCATCACGCCGGCATCGCGCCGCACCGTCACCGCGGTGACCACGCCCGACCTGCGACGAGTGCCGGCCGTGGCCGCCGCGCTCGACGCTCTCATCGAGAGTGCCGGGTCGCAGTCGCTCGCACCGACCACCCGCCTGCCGGAGCCCGCGTTCCAGATCTGAGCATCGGTAGGGCGCTACCCGCGGGTGGCCACTCGCACGTCTCCGTCCGGCCCGGCGAGCAGGGCCACGTCGCCGTGCCGGTCGGTGCGGTAGGTGGTGAATCCCTGGTGGCGCAGGGTCTGGAGGTGACGAGGAGCCGGGTGACCGTAGTCGTTGTCGGCTCCGACGCTGACCACCGCGACCGGCGACCGGACCGCTGCCAGGAGGTCGGGATCGATGTCCGCGCTGCCATGGTGCGGGGTCTTGATGACGTCGAACGCAGCGGCCGCATGCGCCATCCCCGGCTCGCGGCGGAGGCGGAGCAGGAGGTCGCGACAGGCTTCGCGCTCGATGTCGCCGAGCAGCAGCGCATCGACGCCGCCGGTGCTCGCCGCGAGCACGACCGAGGCGTTGTTGGGGATCGACCCGGCGATGATGGTGCGGGCCGGACTCCACACGACGGCGTCGAGCTCGCCGAGAGCGAGCCGGTCACCGGCTCGCACGGTGACCACAGGTATCTGTGCGCCTCGGGCCAGTCGGTCGATCTCGTCGCCGGCGCTCGCCGGAGTGCGCTCCGGGCCGACGAGAAGCTGGCGTACCCGGCGCCCGTCGAGCGCGCCGGGGAGCCCGTCGACGTGATCCGCATGCAGGTGGGTGAGTACCACAGCGTCGAGGGTCGCGACACCGAGCCGGTCGAGGCAGCCGTCGACGAGCGGCGGATCGGGCCCGGTGTCGACGAGGACGGCAGCCGCCGGACCGCTGCGCAGCACGATGGCGTCGCCCTGGCCGACGTCGCACACGACGACCCGCCAGCCGTCCGGTGGCCAGGTGACCGTGTGGGTGGGCAGGGCCACGCCCACCGCGAGCCCGGCGAGGACGAGTGTGAGCACCGGTCGGGCCGCGGCTGCCGCGCCGAGGGAGCGCCCCGTGACGAGCACGGCACCGGTCAGCGCCGCCAGCAGGATCGCGCCGAGCGGCCCATCCGGCCAGGGCACGGTGCCGCCCGGGACCTGCGCCGCGTGTCGGGCGACCTGGGCGATACCCGCGGCCGGGAGCACTCCCACCCAGCCGAGGACGGTCGCCAGACGGTCGGACAGCACCGACGCGAGCGCCGCGGCCACCCCGGCGACGGTCGCCGGTGCGACCAGCGGAGCCGCCAACACGTTCGCGGCCACGCCGACCAGGCTCACCGACCCCTGGAGCAGCACCACCACCGGTGCGGTCGCGGCCTGGGCGGCCACCGGAAGCGCGACCGCGGGACCCAACGCGGACAACCGCACCGGGAGCCGGCTCGCGACGGCATCCGCCCACGGCCGGGTGAACAGCAGGATGCCGAGCGTGGCGAGCGTGGACAACGCGAAGCCGTAGGAACGCGCGAGCCACGGGTCGACGAGGAGTACCACCACCACGGCACCGCCGAGCACCGGGAGCCCGGCCGACCTCCGCGACCGGCTCAGGCCGAGCAGTCCGATGGCACCCATCGTGGCGGCTCGGACCACGCTCGGCTCGGGCCGGGCCAGCACCACGAAGCCGGCCAGGGCGAGCAGTGCGACGAGCGGACGCAGCCGCCGCGGCAGGCCGAGCCAGCTCGCCAGCCCGAGCACCATCGCGGTCACGATCGTGCAGTTGGACCCGGAGACCGCGGTGAGGTGCGTCATCCCGCTCGCCTGCATCGCCTCGCTGAGGTCGGCGGGCGTGCGGGTGGTGTCGCCGACGACCAGCCCCGGCAGCAGGCCACGCGGGTCGGGCGGTGCACCGTCGACGGACTGCCGGAGCCCCGACCGCAGCCGGTCGGCCGCGACCGCGATCACGCCTGGCGGTTTGACCACCTCGGGCGCGCCGGTGACGCGCAGGGAGGCAGCTCGCGCGTCCGCGGCATCGGCCGGCTCGAGCCTCCCGACCACGCGCACGGTGGCCCGCCAGGGCGGTCCGCGTAGCTCCTCACCTCCGACGAGCAGGATCGGGACGTCGGCACGATGACTCGTGCCCCGCCCGACCATCGCGGTGAGCATGGCCGCCCTGAGGAGACGGGCCCGCTCGTTCGTCCCCACCGCCTGGGCGTCGCCGGTGAGGACCACGGTGGCGGTGACGCTGGCTCGGTCGGCGGCCAGCGCTGCGACCTCGGTGCGCCCGCTCCAAGTGTGCTGTGCGGCTGCCGCGACCTGCAGGAGGGCGAGCAGGACCAACCCGAGCACGACCACCCACCGCACTCCGTCGGCGGTTCCCGGGTCGCGCAGCACAGCCGTGGGCGGGCCGCGTCGCACGGCCCGCCCGGCCTGCAGCTGCCGGGCACGCGAGCCACTGCCGAGGCGGACCGCGACGGCCGTCGCGGCGCAGAGCCCGGCCGCGACCAGCCGAGTCGGTGGTGCGACAGCGAGCAGTGCCGCAGACCCGGCCCAGGCCGCCACCGCCGGACCGACGAGGCGGAGGTCCGACACCACCCGTGACCCCGGACGCGCGGCTCCGTCGAGCAGCGACCTCACCCGGGCCCTCGGGAGCTCCCGGAGCGTTCTCGAACGAGCGCGGACTCGCCGGCCGAGGACGGTGCCTCGACGATGCCCAGCCGACGGTCGTCGGTCCGGCGTCACAACGTCACCAGCGGACGAAGCTGGGCGAGCACCTTCTCGCCGATGCCGCTGACCTCGCTGAGCTCGTCGACCGAGGTGAACCGCCCGTGTTCGCCACGCCAGTCGAGGATGCGCTGCGCGAGCACCGGGCCGACGCCGGGGAGGGTATCGAAGGCGGCCAGGTCGCCGCTGTTCAGGGACACCGGCGCACGCGTGGTGGCACCCGATGTCCCGGAGTTCCCTGATGCCGGTGACCCCGATGGTGCACCTGGTGCGGGACCGACCGGCTCGCCGGGTGCCGGCACTCGCACCTGCTCACCGTCGACCACCACCCGGGCCAGGTTGACGCGCGCGACATCCGCCTTGGCCGTGGCTCCCTGAGCCGCGGCGACCGCGTCCGAGACCCGCGATCCGTGAGGCAGCCGGTAGACCCCGGGACGGCGGACCTGACCGACGACGTGCACCACAGCCATACCACCCGCGGACGCACTCGGTGGGCGGGCGGATGCTCCGTCCGGCGGAGACTGCGCCGGTGCTGTCGGCGGTGGCGCGCCGACCGGCACCGCACCGGTCGCCACGCCTGTCGCGCCGGCGCGAGGACCGTCGCCGGGAGCGGAGATCGTCTCGTCGGCTCGCGCGCTCACCCAGGCGACCCGTAGTCCGAGGACCGCGACGACGGCAAACACCGCGAGGACCACACCGAGAACGGCCGCCCGTCCCGGCTGCCATCGGGCGCCGACCAGCGCCGAGGGTAGCTGCACCCATCCGCCGACCGGACTGTGACGACGATGGCGGCCGGCTCCATCGTCCGGTGCCGCCGCGAGCACGCTCCCGGCAGCCGGGCCGGAGAGTCGGCCATCCTCGGTCCAGGGCGCTGCGATGTCGTGAGATGGCGCCGGACCCGGTGTCGCGACGGCCGTCGACGCACCGGCACCCCGGTGGACGAGCGCGTCAGACGACCGGCCGAACTCGGCCCCCACCGGAGGAGGATCAGCCCATGTCAGGTCGGGATCGGCCGCCGCCGCAGCGGAACCGGCTATCGCCGGAGCGGAACCGGCCTCCGCCGGAGCGGAACCGGCCTCCGCCGGAGCGGGATCGGACCCCGTCGGGGCGAGCTCGCGTGCAGTCGGGACATACCCGCCTCGAGCCGTCCGGAGGTACGCCAGCGCGCGCACCGAGACGGCGTCAAGGTCGTGTCGTCGAGGCATGCCGCGACGCTAGGTGCCTCACGCGGGTCGGCGCGCGGGCGTCATCCGGAACCTCGCCGGACTGTGGAGAACGGGACCGGCCGGGCCGCCCTGTGGACGACCGGATGCCGCCGGTCGGCAGGGTCGGCGGGCGCCGGATGCGCCCACCCACGCCCCACCGGCTGTCGGAGGGCCCGGGCAGGATGGCCGGATGCCGGAGGGAGACGCGGTCTACCGACGACGCCGCACGGCGACCCTTCTCGTCCGCGGCGACCTTCCCCTCTGCGACCTTCGTGTCCATTTGCGCCGGCTCCGTACATCGAGTGCGCGGGTGGGTTCGCGGCGACGCACGCCGAACGAGACCGACAGCGCAGACCCCGTCACGATGTGGGGTGGGTGCGGCGCGCCCACCAGCCCTGGATGTTGCGCCGGTGTCGCACAAGCACGAGCAGGCACACGAGCACCAGCCACCCTCCGACCATCCGCGACACGCCGGGGCCGACACCGGCCGTTCCGGCGACACCCACCGCAAGCAGCCCGCAGGCGGTGACCACGGACGCCTCGCCAACGGCGGTGACCACGGATGCCTCGCCAACGAACCGCAGCGCGGCGTTGGCGACCACGAAGAGGACGACGACGACGAGTCCGAGCCACGGCTGCACCGCCGTCACCGCCCCGAGCGCGCACGCCGCTCCCTTCCCGCCCCGGCCGCGGAGGAACGGGCTGTACACATGGCCCAGGACGACGGCGAGCCCGATGACGAGCGCCGGCCCGGTGCCCATCTCCCGCAGCACGACGACGGTCGGCAAGTAGGCCTTGAGCACGTCGAGCGCGAGCACGAGCGCCCCCCATCGGCGCCCGAGCACCCGCCCCGCGTTCGTCGCACCCGGGTTGCCCGAGCCCGCCGTGCGCAGGTCACGACCAAGGGCCCGCGCCACGAGCGTCGCCGGGTTCACCGCCCCCACGACGAACCCCACCACGGCGAGCACCACCATGGTCAGGAGGGTGAGCGGGTCCATGGCCTCAGTGGGCGAGCCGCGGCACGACCGCCACCGCGAGAGTGCCCGGCCCCACGTGTGCCCCGACCACCGCGCCCAGCTCGACCAGCCCGACATCGACCTGTCGGGCCGGCCCGGCGTCGACCCGTTCGGCCAGCCGAGCCCGCAGCCGGCCGGCCAACCGGGTGGCTCGCTCCGGGGAGTCGAGGTGGTGCACGGCGACGTCGGCACCGGTCGCCCCGACGGGCAGCCCGGCCACCGCGTCGGCGGCGAGCTCCTCGAGCCGGGCGATCGCCCGGCTCGACGTGCGCACCTTCTCGAGCGGCACGATCTGCCCGTCACGCAGTCCGAGGATCGGCTTGATCGCGAGCGCGGAGCCGAGCAACGCGCCCGCCGTGCCGATCCGGCCGCCCCGCCGAAGGTACTCGAGCGTGTCGACGTAGAACATCACGGCGGATGACGCGCACGTCGCCTCGACGAGCCGGGCCACGTCCCCGCCACCGGCGCCGCCGGCCGCGGCACGCGCCCCGGCGAGCACCGCGTGGCCCATCGCCATCCCCAGTGACCGGGAGTCGACGACGGTGACCGGCACCGGCGACCGGGCGGCGGCGAGCTCGGCTCCGCCGATGGTGCTCGACATCGCTCGCGAGAGATGCACCGACACCACCGCGTCGGCGCCGGTAGCGGCGCACGCCTCGTAGGCCTGGAGGAACGCAGCCGGTGACGGCCGCGACGTCGACACCGGGGTGAACCCTCGCAGCGCCTCGGCGACCCCGCCGGCCTCGATGTCGACGCCCTCGCGATGCTCCCGGCCGCCGATGACGACGTACAGCGGGACGACGCGGACACCGAACCGGTCGGCGAGGTCACCGGGCAGGTAGGCCGTGGAGTCGGTGACGAGCGCGGTGGACACGCTCGCAGGCTAACGGTCGGACACCACTCTCATCGGCCGCAGCCGGGTCCAGCCCGGCAGCGGGGTTCGGCCCGGCACAGTCCGGCCGCGCAGGGTCCGGCCAGGTGCGTCGGGCCAGGTGCGTCAGGCCCGGGGTGTGTCGGGGCCGACGTGTCAGGCCCGGCGGGCGGCGAGCCTGGCCTCCCGCTCCGCACGCTTCTCGACGAAACGGGCCGCCTCGGTGTCGAGCGCGCCGACGGCGGCGGCCAGCTCCTCCCGGGCGGCCTCGCCATCCGCTCCGAGGCCCTCGAGCTCCCAGACGCCCCACTGCCGCAACAGCGGCGCGACGATGTCGTCGTGGTGGATGCGCAGGTCGTAGATGCCGGCCATGGCGATCTGCACCGCCTTGCGACCGAAGCCCGGGATGATCGAACCCGGCATCTGGAACGTCTTCACCTCCTCGGTGATCGCTCGCATCGTCTGGTCGGGCGTCAGCTCGAGCGCGGCCTGCACGATGTTGCGGTAGAAGATCATGTGCAGGTTCTCGTCCTTCGCCACCCGGGTGAGCAGCTTCTCGGCCACCGGCTCGTCGGTGTAGCGGCCGGTGTTGCGGTGCGAGACCCGGGTGGCGAGCTCCTGGAAGGAGACGTAGGCACAGACGCCGAGCAGCTCCTTGTCGTCGGAGTCGTAGCCGGTCTCCATCGTCTCCATCCGGGCCCGTTCCAGCTCGTCCGGGTCGACGCCGCGGGTGACGAGCAGGTAGTCGCGGATGCAGAACGCGTGCCGTCCCTCCTCGGCGGTCCACCGGTTCACCCAGTGACCCCAGGCGCTGTCGCGGCCGAAGGCCCGGTCGATCTCCCGGTGGTAGCTCGGCAGGTTGTCCTCGGTGAGGAGGTTGACCTCGAGCGCGGTGCGCGCGATCGGCGAGAGCTGGCTCTGCTCGACCGACCAGGGCTCACCGCCGAGGTCGGCGAAGTCGCGGCCCAGGCTCCACGGCACGTACTCGTGCGGCATCCACTCCTGGGCGGCCGCGAGGTGCCGGTCGAGGTTGGTCGCGACCACCGGTTCGAGCTCGGCGAGCAGCTGGCTGGTGTCGAGCTGGGCCACGGGTCCTCCTCGGGGAGTGGATGACGAACGCATCCGCGTTGTGCCCACACCCTTCCGGTGATGTCGCCGGAAACGCAACACGGCGCTGATCGTTGGACGTGCGCGCGTGCCCGGGTCGCCCTGTCTGGCCACCGGGACGAAGCCCCGGGACTGCACGGGCACTGCACCGGCAGTGGCCGGTTGGGCCAACTCGACATCGGTGGGCATCGGCGGAGGTACCCGTTCAGCGACCCCATGAGTCTCGATACGTTCGACGAGGAGGACCGACCGGAACCACCCGACACCCACGAGGGAGCTCGACCGAGATGACCAGATGGCGACGCACGACTGCGCTCGCAGCTCTGTCCACAGCCCTGGTCGCGGGGATGACCCCCGCGACTGCGGGGACAACCCCGGCGATCGCGGGGACGACCGGCTCCGGTGCGCCGTCGACTGCCTCGACCGGTGACATCGCGACCATCCGGGCCATCGCGAAGATCTCCGCCGAGATCGCGCGAACGCAGGGGTGAACCGCGCGGTGGTGGCTGCCAATCTCACCCGAGCGACGCTCGCCCGGCCCGCCACGGTGCCCTGCGCCGAGCTGCAGCGAGGCGACACTCCGATCCTGCCCGAGGGCGAGGTCGACAACACGGAGAAGACGACGACCATCAACGGTGGTCGCTTCATCGGTCTCGTCTACCAGCTGGTCTTCGCGAGCCTCGCCGGCCAGGTCCCCGTCGCCACGGCCACGGCCGACTCCGGCTCCCTCGAGCGGGTCGCCCAGCTCGAGGAGCTGTTGTCCGGCGGCTCTGGCATCGCCGACGGGATGTTCCTCTCGGTGGCCTGCGCCGAGGAGCAGGCATCGCTCGACACCGAGGCCATGGCCGCGCGCGTGGCGCAGACCCAGCCCGCCGTCCAGGTGGGCTTCGGGTCGGATGGGGGACTCGCGACGGCCGACCAGTGCGCGATCTGGGACGTGCCTGCCGCCGACCTCGACACCTACGGTCCGGAGCCGGGCTCAGGATCGACGCGGACCCTGGTCGTCGCCGGACGGTTCGACCCCATCACTCCTGTCGCGTTCGGGAGACAGATCGAGGAGGTGGTCCAGGACACCACGGTCGTCGAGGGCGCCGCGGTCGGCCACGACCCGGCGAGTGCGCTCGGCGAGTGCGGCGCCGAGGTGGTCGGCAGCTTCGTCGCCGGCGATGCGGTCGAGTCCGCCTGCGCCGCTGTCCCGGTCGAGTTCCTCATCCCGTCGACGGCGTCGACGAAGAGTCTCTCCACCGGTCAGGACTCGGTCTCGCTGGCTGAGAAGGCAGCCGAATCGACCCGAGGGTGGATGCCGGTGCCGGTCCCCTGACCGCTGGACGCGGAACACGACCGGCGATGACTCCTCGGCGTGAGATCACCAGGGCAGCGGCACCTCCGCGTCGCGCGGGTCGTGCACTGGGCGCCATCCGTGCGCCGGGTCGTGCCGGTACTCGGTCCGCGGACCGTGGCCGGCCAGGTCGGCGACGGCGCGGAGCAGTCGGTCGACGTGCTCCTCGGTGGTGGCCAGGCCGGCACTCACCCGAACTGCCGTGCCGTGGTCCGTGCCACCGTCGTCGAGCAGGGCGTCCACAAGCAGGTGGGCGCAGAACTTTCCGGCGCGCACCCCGATGCCGTGCTCGGCAGAGAGTGCGGCGGCCACGAGCGCGCTGTCCAGGCCGTCGACGGTGAAGGTGGCCACCGGACCGCGCTCGTGCCCCTCCGCGAACAGCGAGTACGTGCGCACCCCCTCGATCGCACGCAGCCCGTCGAGCAACCGGGTGGTCAGTCGTGTCTCGTGCGTCTCGATCGCCGCTCGGTGCTCTCGGACGGTGGCGCACGCCGCGGCCAGGGCCACCGCGCCGAGGACGTTGGGGGTGCCGGCCTCGTGCCGGGCCGCGCCGGTGGTCCACGTCGTGCTGCGCTCGGTCACCGACGAGGTCGCACCGCCCCCGGCGAGGTAGGGCGGGGCAGCATCCAGCCAGTCTCGCCGACCCACCAGGGCCCCCGCACCGTACGGCGCATGCAGCTTGTGGCCGGAGAACACCAGCCAGTCGGCGCCGAGGTCGCCGAGGTCGACCGGCCGGTGCGCCACCAGCTGGGCTGCGTCGACGAGCACTCGGGCGCCGTGCCGGTGAGCGAGCTCGGCGAGCCTCCGCACCGGCCACAGCTCGCCGGTGACGTTCGAGGCGCCGGAGAGCACGACCAGGGCCGGGCGTGGCCGGCCACCGATGGCGGCGGGGAGCGAACCAAGGGCGTCGGCCAGGAGCAGCTCGGCGTCGACGGCGCTGCCCGGCACCGGAAGACGCGTCGTCGAGCCGGCCGGCCAGGGCAGCAGGCTCGCATGGTGCTCGGACTCGAAGACGACGACACTCGTGCCGCGCGGAAGGGCCCGGGCGAGGAGGTTCACGGCATCGGTGGTGTTGCGGGTGAACACCGCGACGTCGTCCCCTCGCGCGCCGACGAACCGCGCCACCTCCTCCCGCGCCGCCTCGTAGTACCGGCTGGTGACCCGCGAGGTCCATCCGGTGCCGCGGTGCACGCTCGAGTAGGCCCTGGTGGCGAGCTCGACCGCCCGGGCCACCCGCTCCAGTGGCGGAGCGGACGCGGCGTGGTCGAGGTCGGCGTACTCGACGGTGGTCCCCCACACCGTCGGCACCGGTTCGGGCCGGATGACGCCCGGCAGCGTCGGCTCTCGCTCGTCGGCGTTCCCGACACGCGCCGTCGACCCCGGGGGCGAGAACGTCGACGAGGCCGGGGTCACCGCCACACGCGCGGCCGGCTCGGCGGGCAGGGGCGCTGAGGGTGTGCGGACCCCCGGGACGCGCCCCGTCGACCCGGCGGACCCGGGTCCGTGCTCGGACGCGGCGGAGCGACGGAGCCGAGGAGGGACGCGGTGCCTAACGGCGACACCTGCGGCCTCGCTCACGCGGGAAACGTCGACATCCGCCGGATGGTGGGTGTGGGCGATGGTCATCTCGGCTCCCAGATGCCTCGTGGACCCTCGGTTCCGACCGGGGACCGCGCTTGCCGACGCCGCTGCGACGCCGACCTGGTCGTCACCCGGAGCACCCCACCGCGGAGGAGGGTTGCCGGCCAGCGAGCCGGGGCTTGGCGCTGGCGCTCATGACCGTTCGGACGAAAATGCTACGGCGTGACGGGCGGGCGCGTCATCCGGCATCCACGACGCGAGACGGCCAGCACCCTGGACGACGCCGAGCGAACGGGCTCAGCCGCCGGGTGTCACCGTCACGGTCGGGCCAGGCGCCGTGGTGACACACGCGCCACCTTGAACCACCGCCGGGCTCGGGCACGCCGCGGGCACGGTGGTGGTGGCGCGGGGCACCGGCGGCGACGTGGGCGGCGCGGGGCTGGGCACGGGATCCGACGGTGACAACGTCAGGTACGCGAGAACAGCCAGCCCTAGCCCGGCGATCACCCCGACGAGCACCGCTCTGATTGTCGACAATCTCGGCCTCCAGCTCACGGAAATCTCGGCACCGCGCCGAAAGGTCGGTCGAGTCCAGCTCGGACAGTCGGGACGCCGCTGTCATCGGTCCGCGGCACCTCGGTCGGCGACACCGATGGCGGCTGACGATACACTCGGCCGTCCGGACGAGGCTGCCCCGATTCGCCAGCACCACTCGCGACGCACGTGTCAGCCTGGTCCCCGCCCGTTCCCCAAAGAGAGGCGAGCACGTGCGACCAGTGCTCAGCATCCGCCAGCGCGACCGCTCCCGTCTGCTGCTCGGTGTCCTCAGCGGCACCCTCGCCGCTGCCGCCGTCGGCTCCACCGGCGCCGCCGCAGCGGTCGCCGCGCGCGAGAGTCACGACGAGGAGGTGGCCGAGGCCACGGCGAAGGCCGCGGCCCAGGCGAAGGCCACACAGGAGCACCACTCCGCGTTGGTGGAGTGGGCCCGGAAGAATCCCGTCACCGTCACCACACCGCGCCCCACTCGCACCGTGATCGGACCCGAGGTCCTGGTCGAGGCGTCGGGAGCAGGAGCAGCGACACCAGGAGCCGAGCCGACCGTCGCGCCGGGCGGCGGCTCGGAGGAGCCAGGCGGGAACGCGGGCGGGTCCGGGGAGTCCGGCAGTTCAGGCAGCTCGGGGGGGTCAGGTGGTTCGGGCAGTTCAGGGGGCTCCGGCGGTTCGGGCGGCTCCGGCGGTTCGGGCGGCTCACCGACCGCGACACCGGCACCCGACCCGACTCCGGCACCGCCGCCCAGCACACCGCCTCCTCCCCCGCCCGAGCCCACGCCCACGGCGACGAGCACGGGGTCATGACCCTGGTCGGCGCGCCGGGCCGCCGACCCGCCGCCGACCCGCACGCACGCCGCGAGACGAGGTCCTGGGCGGCGCTCGGCACCTACGTGGAGGTGAGCACCCCCACCGGCGTGCTCGACGACGCCGTCCGCATCGTCGAGGAGGTGCTCGCCGAGGTCGACGCGGCGTACAGCCGCTTCCGACCGGACAGCGACCTGGAGCGGGCCAACACCACCGCAGGGCCGGTGACCATCGCCCCGGTGACGGTGGCCGCGGTGCGGCTGGCGCTCGAGGCGGCACACGCGACGGACGGTCTGGTCGACCCCACCCTCGGCGGGGTGCTGGCCGGTGCCGGCTACGACCGCACCTTCGAGCTGGTGCCGCCCGACGACCCCTGCCCCGCCTCGATACCGGCGCGGGCGGCATCCTGGGCCGATGTCGTGGTCACCGATAACACCCTCACCGTCCCGCCGGGGGTGGCTCTCGACCTCGGCGCGACCGGCAAGGGGCTCGCCGCCGACCTCGCGGCGCTCACCGTCGCCCGCGAGCTGGATGCTCCGGTCCTCGTCGGGGTGGGAGGAGACCTGCGGGTGGCCGGTCCCCCCGCGGTCGCGCACCGGGTGGTCGTCGGCCACAGCAGGGCCGACCTCGCCGCCGGCGGCGAGCGCACCGAGGTGACCCTGCGGCACGGCGGCCTGGCCACGTCGAGCACCTCGGCGCGGCGGTGGCGCAAGGGCGGTCGCCAGTGGCACCACCTGGTCGACCCCCGCACCGGGGCTCCCGCCACCGGGCCATGGCGCACCGTGACCGCGCTGGGTCATACCGCGACCGCCGCCAACACCGCGAGCACCGCCGCCGTGGTGCTCGGAGCGGCGGCACCGGACTGGCTCGCCCGCCGGCAGGTCGCCGCACGGCTGGTCGCCGACGACGGCCACGTCGTGCGCACACCGGCCTGGGACGCTGCCGGCATCGAGGTGGACCGATGACGACGTCGGTGCTGTGGTACGCCAACCGCGGCACCGGGGTGGTGCTGCTCGCGGTGATGACGCTGACCACGGTGTTCGGGGTGCTGGCCACCCGGCGCACCACCCGGCCGACCTGGCCGCGCTTCGTCACCCAGGGGCTGCACCGCACGCTCGCCGGTCTGGCGGTGCTCCTCCTCGTGGTGCACGCGGGCTCGGCCGTCGTCGACGAGTACGTCGACATCCGCTGGTGGCAGGCGCTCGTCCCCGTCGGCAGCAGCTACCAGCCGCTCTGGCTCGGCATCGGCGTCCTGGCGCTCGACCTGCTCGTGCTCGTCGTCGCGACATCTCTGGTGCGCAGCCGACTGCCGCACCGGCTCTGGTCGGCCGTGCACCTCACCGCGTACGCCGCCTGGCTGGCCGGGCTCGTGCACGGCGTCGGCATCGGCACCGACTCCGGCAGCTCGTGGCTGATCGCCGGCTACGTCGCCTCGGGGGTGGCCGTGGTGGTGGCGGTGCTCGTCCGCGTCGTCGACCTCGTGCGCTCCGGGCGTGCCTTCGACACTGCCGCCACCGTCCCCGCCGACCACACCGGGCCGGTCCCTCCAGCCGCTGGAGCCACCGCCACCCGCAGGGCGCGGCGACGTCACGCGTCATCCGAGGACACCTCGCGCAAGGGCACGTCATCCGAGGACACCTTGCGCGAAAGGACGCCCGGCGAGCGGCACCGGCGCGCCTCGTCCGGTGGCCGGCGGCGGCGTGCAGCATCGGGTGGGCGGCGGTCGCCGTGATCCACCCGGCCAGGTCGGTCGCGGTGAAGGTCGGGCCGCTCCTGCTCGCCGGCGTGCGCGACGGTACCGACCTGTCGGCCCACCGTGACCGGGTCGGCGCACTGCCCGCCATCAGGCTGCGCCAGCTGCTGGCGCTCACCCGCGAGGCGGCCGTCCGTGGGCGCGGCGGCGCCGGCTTCCCGCTGGCCCGCAAGCTGCGTGCGGTCGACCGGGCGCGAGGGCGGGCCGGCACGCGGCGGCCGGTGGTCGTGGTCAACGCCGCCGAGGGCGAACCGGCCAGCGCGAAGGACACCGCGCTCCTCCAGGTGGCGCCCCACCTCGTGCTCGACGGAGCGGTGCTCGCCGCCCGGGCGCTGCGCGCACGCGAGGTGCACGTGGTCACCTCGGCCGAACGGCCCTGGGGCGGAACGGCGGTGGCAGCCGCGATCTCGCAGCGCGATGACGCGGTGTCCTGGCAGCAGCACACCACGACAGGGGGCTTCGTCTCGGGGCAGGCGCGTGCGGTGGTCGAGCTGCTGTCCGGACGCGCGAACCTGCCGGTGACCTCCCGCGAGCCAGAGGCGGTGAGCGGCGTCCGCGGTCGCCCGACGCTGCTGTCGAACGCCGAGTCGCTCGCCCAGCTCGCCGCGCTGGTCCGCATCGGCACCGACGCCTACGCCACGTTCGGAGCACCCGGTGAGCCCGGGACCACGCTGCTGACCCTGACCGGCCCGCCTGGTCATGACGGGCGCTTCCGGGACGTCCGGGTGGCCGAGGTGGCGCACGGCAGCCCGGCATCCGGGCTCCTCGACGACGCCGCGCTGGAGGCGCCGGCGCTCCTCGGCGGCTTCCACGGCAGCTGGCTGCGGCCCGAGCAGGTGCGGCGGCTCAGCTGGTCGGGCACCGTGCCGAGCCTGCCCGGCGTGACGCTGGGTGCAGGCGTCGTGCTCACTCTTCGCGACGGCGGGTGCCCGGTGCACGAGACCGCCCGCTATGTCGCCTACCTGGCAGCCGAGAGCGCCGGCCGGTGCGGTCCGTGCCGGCTCGGGCTGCCGGCGCTCGCTCAGGAGCTGTCGGCACTCGACGGCGGCGCCGACACCCGGTCCCGTCTTCGCGAGCTGGCCGGCCTGGTCGACGGGCGCGGCGCCTGCGCCCATCCCGACGGCACCGCCCGCCTGGTCGGCTCCCTGCTCACCCGGCTCGAGCCCGAGGTCGGCGTGCACCTCGGCGGCGGATGCCGCTGCGCCCAGCAGTCGTGGACGGCGGCCTCGTGAGCTCGCGACGCGACCGTCGGCAGCACGTGCTGGTCGTCGACTGGCAGCAGTGCCAGGCGCACGGCCTGTGCGCGGAGCTGCTCCCCGAACGGGTGCTGCTCGACCCGTGGGGATACCCAGTGGTCACCGGAACGGTGAGCGAGGCCCAGCTTCGTCACGCACGCGAGGCCGTCACGGCCTGCCCTCGCCGGGCGCTGCGCCTCGACCGCGCCTGACCCGGCCGGCCGTCATCCGGCGCCGGTCTTCTCAGGCAGGCACGACGTTGACGAGCTTCGGCGCGCGGACGACCACGGTGCGGATGCCGTCCGACACCACCGCCTGCACCTTCGGCGAGGCGAGGGCCAGCTCGCGCAGGGCGTCCTCGCCGATGTCGGCGGGCACCTCGAGCCGGTCGCGCACCTTGCCGCGGACCTGCACCACGCAGGTGACGGTGTCCTCGACGAGCAGCGCCGGGTCGGCGACGGGGAACGCCTCGAACGCCAGCGAGCGCTCGTGGCCGAGCCGAGCCCACAACTCCTCGGCGACGTGCGGCGCGAGCGGGGAGACCATGAGCACGAGGGTCTCGGCGGCCTCGCGCGGCACCCCGTCCTCGAGCTTGGTCAGCGCGTTGTTCAGCTCGGTGAGCCGGGCGATCGCGGTGTTGAAGCCGAGCGTGGAGTAGTCGGTGCGCACGGCGTCGATGGTGCGGTGCAGGACGCGCGCGGTGTCCGCGTCGAGCGGGGCGTCGACGACCCGCACCTCGCCGGTCTCCTCGTCGACCACGTTGCGCCACAGGCGTTGCAGGAACCGCTGGCTGCCGACGACCGCTCGGGTCTCCCACGGCTTGCTGGCCTCCAGTGGGCCCATGCCCATCTCGTAGAGCCGGAAGGTATCGGCGCCGTACTGCGCGTACATGTCGTCGGGGCTGATCATGTTCTTCAGCGACTTGCCGACCTTGCCGAACTCCCGGCTCACCGGCTGCCCGTGCCAGCTGAAGACCGACTGCCCGTCCTCGTCGACGGACTCCTCCACCTCGCTCGCCTCGACGTACTGGCCGCGGGGATCGACGTACGCCGGTGCCTGGATGTAGCCCTGGCTGAAGTAGGTGCGGAACGGCTCCTCGCTGCTCACGTGCCCGAGGTCGTACAGCACCTTGTGCCAGAACCGCGCGTACAGCAGGTGCAGCACGGCGTGCTCGACGCCGCCGACGTACAGGTCGACGCCGCCGGTGTCGCGGCTCCCGGCCGGAGCGCCGGGGACCGGTTGGGGCCGCGGGCCGATCCAGTAGCGCTCGTTCTCGGGGTCGACGAGCGCGGCGTCGTTGGCGGGGTCGAGGTAGCGCAGGTAGTACCAGCACGAGCCGGCCCAGTTCGGCATGGTGTTCGTCTCGCGGCGGAACCGGCGCGGGCCGCGCCCGTCGCCGAGGTCGAGCTCGACGTCGACCCACTCCTCCGCCCGCGAGAGCGGCGCCTCGGGCTCGCTGCTGTTGTCGTCGGGGTCGAAGGTCTTCGGGCTGTAGTCGGGCACCTCAGGGAGCTCGACCGGCAGCATCGCATCGGGCAGCGAGTGCGCGACGCCGTCCTCGTCGAACACGACCGGGAACGGCTCGCCCCAGTACCGCTGCCGGCTGAACAGCCAGTCCCGCAGCTTGTAGGTGACCGTCGGCTCACCGAGGCCCTTCTCCTCCAGGTACCGGATGACGCGCGCCTTCGCCTCCGCGACGCCCAGGCCGTCGAGGCTGATCTCGTCGTTGCTGGAGTTGATGGCGGGCCCGTCGCCGGTGAAGGCGACCGACTCGTCGTGGCCGGGCGTCGGCTGCACGGTGCGGACGATCGGCAGGTCGAACGCCTCGGCGAAGTCCCAGTCGCGCTGGTCCTGGCCGGGCACCGCCATGATCGCCCCGGTGCCGTAGCCCATGAGCGCGTAGTCGGCGACGAAGACCGGGATGCGGCCGCCGGTCACGGGGTTGGTCGCCCAGCCGCCGGTGAAGACGCCGGTCTTGTCTTTGACCTCGGTCTGCCGCTCGAGGTCGCTGCGGCGCGAGGCCGCGAGCCGGTAGGTGTCGACCGCCTCGCGCGGGGTGGCGGCGCCGCCGGTCCAGGCGTCCTTCGTGCCCTCGAGCCAGCCGCCCTCGCGGACGAGCTCGTCGACGAGCGGGTGCTCAGGGGCGAGCACCATGAACGTCGCCCCGAACAGCGTGTCCGGACGGGTGGTGAACACCTCGATCCCGGATGACGACGCCCCGCCTGCCAGCGGGAACCTCACCGTGGCGCCCTCGCTGCGCCCGATCCAGTTGCGCTGCATGACCTTGACCTTCTCGGGCCAGTCCACCCGGTCGAGGTCGTCGGCGAGCCGGTCGGCGTACGCGGTGATGCGCATCATCCACTGGCGCAGGTCCTTCGTGAACACCGGGAAGTTGCCACGCTCGCTGCGCCCGTCGCTCGTGACCTCCTCGTTGGACAGCACGGTGCCCAGACCCGGCGCCCAGTTGACCGGTGCCTGGCTCGGGTACGCCAGCCGGTATCCGTCGAGGACGTGCGCGCGCTCGGCATCCGAGAGGCCGGCCCACGCGCGGCCGTCGGGGGTGTCGCGCTCACCGGACTCGAACTGGGCGACGAGGTCGCCGATCGGGCGGGCCCGGCCGCGGCCGCCGTCGGGGCGGACGGCATCCGGGTCGTACCAGGAATCGCGGATGCGCAGGAAGATCCACTGCGTCCACCGGTAGTAGTCGGGGTCGATGGTGCGGATGGCGCGCCGGTCGTCGTGGCTCATGCCCAGGCGGCGCAGCTGGCGCGCCATGACCACGATGTTGTCCTCGGTGGTCGTGCGCGGGTGCTGGCCGGTCTGCACGGCGTACTGCTCGGCGGGCAGGCCGAACGCGTCGTAGCCGAGGGAGTACAGGACGTTCTTGCCGAGCATGCGATTGAAGCGGGCGACGACGTCGGTGGCGATGTAGCCGAGCGGGTGGCCGATGTGCAGCCCCTTGCCGCTCGGATAGGGAAACATGTCGAGCACGAACATCGCACCGTCGTGCGTCGCGACGGCGCCTGGGTCGGCCCACGGCCCGGCCGGGTTGGGGGCGCGGAACGTACTCTCCTCGTGCCACCGGTCCTGCCAGGCGACCTCGATGCGTCCGGCCAGGTCGGCGGTGTACCGGTACGGCGTCTCGCTCATCTCGTCCTCGTCGTCATCCGTGCTGGTGGTCGGGCTGCGCCCATGAAAAAACCCCTCGCACAGGAGGGGTCGCCGCGCGGGCCGGGGCCGGCGCGGCTAGCGAAGAAGCAGTGGCCGGATCATGCGGGCCAGGGTAGCGCAGCCGCCGTACAGGATGACGCCCGCTCGGCTCCGAGGACGGGCGGAGACCCACCCACCGTGAGACCGAGCTCATCGCCGAGTCGACGCCATGGCAGGTCGACGGCATTTCGACGCCATGGCGGCGAAGCGCATCGGTGGCGTCGACATCTGGACGCCATGGACGCCGGTCGCCGCCATGGCGTCGATATGGCCGGCCCAGGGGGTCTCCGCGCAGCGGACCGGCGCTGCTCCGCACAACGCGCCGTGTGACGATGTGCACGTGACGACACTCTCCGACTTCACGGCCGCGACACTCGCCGGTGAGGACCGGTCGCTCTCCGACTACGAGGGCCAGGTCGTCCTCGTCGTCAACACCGCGAGCAAGTGCGGCTTCACCCCGCAGCTCGACGGCCTCCAGCGGCTCTACGACGAGCTGCGCGACGACGGCTTCGTCGTGCTCGGCTTCCCGTGCAACCAGTTCGCCCACCAGGAGCCGGGCAGCGCCGAGGAGATCGGCGACTTCTGTCAGCTGAACTACGGGGTGACGTTCCCGATGTTCGCCAAGATCGACGTCAACGGCGCAGGCGCCCACCCGCTGTACCGCTGGCTCAAGAGCGAGCGCAAGGGCATGCTCGGCGGCCGGATCAACTGGAATTTCACGAAGTTCCTCGTGGGTCGCGACGGCCGGGTCGTGCAGCGCTACGGGCCGAAGACCGAGCCGGCCGAGCTCACCGACGACGTCCGGGCCGCGCTCGGCGGCACCGCGAGCGACCGGTCACCCGCGTGAGCCGCTGGCTGTTCCTCATCCCGACCGCGATCCTCGGAGGCTTCCTTGCCTTCGTCTGGCATCGATTGGTCGTGGCGCCCGGATGGAGCTCGCGCTGGTTGCGCTGGACTGTCGCCGTCGCGCTCGGCGTGCTGCTCGCGGCGGCCCTCGCCGGTTTCGACGCCTGGGGCGGCTGGTGGACGCCGGCGCAGCTGCGACCGGTGGTCTGGGTGGGTCAGGTGTTCCTGGCCGCCTGCTTCTACCTCTTCCTCGGCCTGGTTCCCGTCTGGCTGGTGTCCGTGATGATCTGGCTGGTGCGCTGGCGTCACGACCACGGCGCGCAGGCCCGGCGCGTGCTCAACCGGGTCGCGTCGCCGGTCGTCGCCCTGGTCTCGCTCGGCGCCGTCGGGTACGGCGTGGTCGAGGCGCGGCATCCGGCCGTCACCACCGCCGAGGTGCGCTCGGCCCAGCTGCCCGCGGAGTTCGACGGAGTCCGGGTCGCCCTCGTCACCGACATCCACGCGGGTGCGGTGCGCGGCGCCTCCTTCACGCAGGAGGTGGTCGACCTGGTCAACGCGGCGCGCCCCGATGTCGTCGTGATCGCCGGTGACCTCGTCGACGGTCCAGAGGCGCGCTACGGCCCCGAGCTGGCCCCGCTCGCCGACCTCGAGGCTCCGCTCGGCGTGTTCGCCACCACCGGCAACCACGAGATGTTCGACGACACCCCGCAGTGGCTGGCCCGCTTCGAGGAGGTCGGGCTCGACGTGCTGCGCAACGAGTCCGTCTCCCTGTCGCGCGACGGTGCGAGCATCACGCTCGCCGGAGTCGACGACGCTACCGGTGAGGGCGAGTTCGCCCCCGACTACGGCGCCGCTCTCGACGGCACCGAGCCGGGCACCTTCACCCTGTTCGCCGCGCATCAGCCGCTGCAGGCGCTGGAGATCGAGCGCCGCGGCGTCGACCTCCAGCTGTCCGGGCACACCCACGGCGGGCAGCAGTGGCCGATCCGCTACCTCGTCACGCTGCAGCAGCCCTACGTCGATGGCTACCGCGTGGTGGGCGACGTGCCGGTGTTCACCTCGCGCGGGGTCGGCGCCTGGGGGCCGCCGGT
>JBOFBK010000209.1:0-4364 GCA_051645525.1 Dermatophilaceae bacterium
GCCGCCGTCGTCGATGGTGCCGGCCCGCTCGCCGGGCGCGACGACGACGAACTGGCCCATCATCCCCTGGTCCTCGTGACGCAGCAGGTGGCAGTGGACCATGTAGGGCGTGTCCGGGTCGGTGTGGTCGCCGAACCGCAGCAGCAGCGCGACCTCACGGGCGCCGGGCAGGAACACGGTGTCCTTCCAGCCCGCCAGCGTCGGCGGTGGTGGCGCGCCGTCGACCGACTCCACCTGGAACTGCACGTCGTGCACGTGAAAGTTGTGCGGGCCGCCGTCGGCCGAGCGCACCACCCACCGCTCGGTGGTGCGGGCGGTGACGGTCTCGTCGATGCGGGTCAGGTCCATCTGCCTGCCGTTGATCGCGGTGCCGGCCAGGTCGAACTCGCGGGTGCGCACGATGTCGTCGCCGGAGAGGTCGGGAGCGGGCGCCAGCCGGTCGGGCAGCTCCGAGGGGCGCAGCCGGTCGGCGGCGCGCAGCTGCAGCACGTCGAACCGGTCGTCGCCGCCCTGGAACCGGCCGCCGCCGTCCTGCCCGGTCGGGGTGCTGCGCAGCACGGCATCCTCACCCGGCTCGAGCGCCACCACCACCTCGGCCCGCTCACCGGGAGAGAGCCACAGCTCCTCGACCGGTGCCGGCGCGGGCAGCAGCCCGCCGTCGGAGGCGATGACGTCGAACGGGCGGGCGTCGTCGAGAGCGAACCGGTAGGTGCGCGCGGTGGAGCCGTTGAGCAGCCGTAGCCGGACCCGCTCGGTGGTGACGTCGAGGTACGGGCCCGGTGTGCCGTTGACCAGGATCGTGTCGCCGAGGATGCCGGTGCCGGAGAAGAACCCGGCGGTGGGGTCGAGCTCGGAGCCGTCGAACTTCTTGTCCTGCACGATCACCGGCACGTCGTCGACCCCGTACGTGTGCGGCAGCCGGTCGTGCACGTCGGCCGCGGCCGGGTCGTCGACCCAGAACATGCCGGCCAGGCCGCGGTAGACGTGCGCGGCGGTCTCGCCGTGCGGGTGCGGGTGGTACCACAAGGTGGCCGCCGGCTGGTCGATCGCCCAGGTCGGCTCCCACATCTCGCCCGGCTCGATCGGCTGGTGCGGGCCGCCATCCATCTCGGCGGGCAGGTGCATGCCGTGCCAGTGCAGGGTGGAGGTCGTCGGCAGCTCGTTGCGCACCCGCACCGCGACCCGCTCGCCGCGCGCCGCCCGCAGAGTGGGGCCGAGATAGGAGCCGTTGACGCCCCAGGTGGTGGTGGGTTCAGCGCGCCCCAGGTCGGTCTCGCCCTGCTGCATCTCGAGCTCGAAGACCCGCACGCCGTCCTCGACGCGCGACGCGGCCAGCGGCGGGACGGCCAGCGGCCGGTCGAAGTCGACCTCGCCGACGGTGTCGACCTCGGCGGTGACGAACGAGACCCCGATCCAGGCGGCGAACGCCGCGACACCCAGCACCCCGATGACGAGCGAGGCGAGCAGCGCCTTGACCCAGCCGGGCATCAGTCGACCCGTACCGCGGGCGTCGCGCGGCGCAGCCAGGACGGTGCCCACCAGGCCCGGCGCCCGAGCAGGCTCATCACCGCCGGCACGACCAGGCATCGGATGACGAGCGCGTCGAGCAGCACGGCGACGCCGAGGCCGAGACCGAACTGCTGCAGCATCCGGTCGGGCGAGAGCACGAAAGCGCCGAAGACCACGATCATGATGCCGGCCGCCGCGGTGATCACCGAGCCGGTGCGGGCCAGCCCCTCCCGGACGGCGCGCACCGGGTCGCCGGAGCGCCGCCACTCCTCGTGCATCCGGCTGACGAGGAACACCTCGTAGTCCATCGACAGGCCGAACACGATGGCGAAGATCATCACCGGCACGAACGCCTCGACCGGCCCCGGCTGCGCACCGAACCAGCCCTGGTCGAACACCAGCGTGACCACGCCGAGCGAGGCGCCGATGGAGAGCAGGTTGAGCGCAGCCGCCTTGAGCGCGATCGGCACCGACCGGAAGACGAGGAACAGCAGCAGCGCGGAGAGCCCCACCACCACCCCGACGAAGAGCGGGAACCGCTCGGCGACGGCGTCCGCGAAGTCGACGGTGGCCGCGGTGGCGCCGCCGACCACCGACCCGGCGGGCAGGTCGGCCCGCAGCCGCTGCACCAGCTCGGCGGTCGCCTCGTCCTGCGGCGCCGTGGTCGGGAACACCAGGCTGGTGGTGATCGCCCCGTCGGGCGAGGCCTGCGGCGGCGTGGCGGAGGCGACGCCGTCGGTGCCGGTCGCCGCGTCGAGCGCCGCCTGTCCGGCCGCGGGGCCGCCCTCGGTCACCACGACCAGCGGGCCGTTGGCGCCCGGGCCGAACCCGGCGGCGACCAGGTCGTAGGCCTGCCGGCTGGTGGAGTCCGGCGGGTCGTTGCCGGCGTCGGCCAGCCCGAGGTGCATCGAGAAGGCCGGCACGCACAGCGCGCCGAGCAGCCCCACCGAGACACCGAGTGCGGCCACTGGCCGGCGGTGCACCCGGTCGGCCCAGGCCCGCCAGCGTCGTCCGGGCTCGCGACCGCGGGCCTGTGCACGGGCGGCGCGGCGCCGCACGCTGCGCTCGAGCCGGGGGCCGAAGATGGTGATCAGGCACGGCAACAGGGTGAGTGAGGCGAGCATGGTCATCAGCACGGTCAGGGTCACCGCGAGCGCGAGCCCCTCCAGCGACGCCAGGCCGAGCGTGAGCAGGCCGAGCAGGGCGATGACCACCGTGGCTCCGGCGAACAGCACCGACCGGCCCGCGGTGTCGAGGGCGACGGCCGCGGCATCCTCGCGGGTGGCGCCGCCGAGCAGCTCGCTGCGGAACCGGGCGAAGACCAGCAGCGCGTAGTCGATGCCCACACCGAGCCCGACGAGCATCAGCACCGGCGGGGTGTAGTCGGGAATGGTGACCAAGTGGGAGGCCAGCGCGACCACGCCGACGGTCGTCCCGACCGCGAAAACCGCGGTGATCAGCGGCAGCGACGCCGCCAGCAGCGACCCGAACAGGAACAGCAGGATGACGAGCGCCGCCATCAGCCCGGCCCCCTCGGCGGCCCCGCCGCCGCCCTCCTCGACCTCGCGGACGGCATCCCCGGTCAGCTCGACCCGCAGGCCGTCGCCGTCGAACGCGATGGCGGTGTCGAGGATGGCCTCCTTGGCCTCGCGCGGTACGTCCCCCGTGGGCCCGTCGAGCACCACGGTCGCCAGGCCGAGCGTGCCGTCGCCGGACACCGTCCCCGCCTCCCGCGCCGGGGGCTGGACCGCGGCGACGTGGTCGAGCCCGGCGAGCGCGTCGACCAGCGACGCGACCTCGCCGGCGCGGGCCGCCACGCCGCCCTCGGCCTGGACGACGACGCTGACCGTGTCGCCCTGGTCGTCGGGCGCGTGCGCCGCGCGGAGGTCGATGAGCCGCTCGGACTCGGTGCCGGGGAGCGAGAAGTCGTTGCGGTAGTCGTCGCCTGCCACGGTGGCGGCGGCCAGCGTGCCGCCGAGCACCAGCAGCCAGGCCACGATCGCCGTCCAATGGTGGCGACGCGACCAGGTGGCGAGCCGGGTCAGCCGGGTGGTGTGTCCAGGGGTGGGGCGCTGGGTGCCCCGGGTGGCGTGGGTCGTCACGGCGTCGTCCTCATATGTAGACAAGCAACTGTAGATAGCCAACGCATGGACCGTAGATCATTTACAGGTAGTCTGTCTACATGAAAGCCGACGCACTTCGAGGACACCTCGACGCGATGATCCTGGCCGCCCTCGAGCCCGCGCCGCTGCACGGCTACGCGATCATCGAGAACCTCGCGTCACGCAGCGGCGGGGCGCTCGACCTGCCCACCGGCACGGTGTACCCGGCGCTGCGCCGGCTCGAGGCCGCCGGGCTGCTCGACAGCTCCTGGTCCGCCGAGACCGGGCGGAAGCGACGCACCTACCGGCTGTCCCGCTCCGGCGCTCGTGCGCTGGCCGTCCGGCGCGAGGAGTGGACCACCTTCGCCGAGGTGGTCTCGCGGCTCCTCGAACCCGGGGTCCGGACCCAGGGGTCTCCCTGATGCCGGCGGCCACCGGCGCGGCGAAGATGGGCGTCGTGAGCAGCCACCTGCACGCCGCCTACCTGGCGCGCCTCGACGCCGCGCTGGTGGGGCCGCGACGCGTGCGCCGCAGCCTGCTGGCCGAGGCCGAGGGCCATCTCGAGGACGCCACCGACGCCCTCACCGAGGCCGGCCTGTCCCCCGATGCGGCCGCGCGGCGAGCGGTCACCGAGTTCGGTGACGTCGGCGTGGTCGCGCCCGCCTTCCAGGAGACCCTCACCGTGGCCTCGTCGCGGCGCACGGCCTGGCTGCTGCTGCTCGCGCTGAGCTACCAGCCGTTCCTCTGGGACAG
>JBOFBK010000210.1:0-11360 GCA_051645525.1 Dermatophilaceae bacterium
CGCGCCGCTCTTGCTGCCGGTGAGGCCGACGAGCTGGTCGACCGGGGTGGCGGTGCTCGACGGCGGAGAGCTGACCGCGTCACCGCTCGGGTCCTCGCCGGTGGCGACGGCGGTGTTGGCGACCAGGCCGGCGTCGACGTCGGGCTGGGTGACCACGTACGCGTCATCCGCCGTGCACGTGGTGCTGGCCCCGGGGGCGAGGGTCGCGACCGGGCAGCTGACGTCGCCCGCGAGCGGGTCGGCGATCCCGAGGGCGGTCACCGTGACGTTCCCGGTGTTGGTGACGAGGAACGAGAAGGCGATGGTGTCGCCCACGTCGAGCGAGCCGTCGCCACCGTCGTCGGGCGTCGCCGTCTTGGTCGTCGCCAGCCGGGGCTCCTGCACGAGCGGGTAGTCGACGGTGTCGGGCGCGGAGGTGACCGGGTCGCCATCCGGATCGATGCCGGATGCCGTGGCGGTGTTCGACACGACGCCGGCGTCGACCTCCGCCTGGGTGACCGGGTGGCTGCCGGAGCAGAAGCCGGTCTCGCCGGGGACGATCGGGCCGGTGCAGTCGAGGTTCTCGGGCGAGATGAGCGGGTCGACGACACCGAGGTTGCTGATCGTCACCGTGCCGGTGTTGGTGATGGCGAAGACGTACCGCAGGACGTCACCCACCCCGATCCGGCCGTCGCCGTCGGCGTCATCCGCCGACTCGACCGACTTGACCAGCGACAGGGCAGGGCGCTGGGCGACCGGGGTGTCGGTGCTGGAGGTGGCCGAGAACGGGACGGGGACATCGCCGTTGTCGGCGCCGTCGGCCCGGGCGGTGTTTGACACGATGCCGGCGTCGACGTCGGCCTGGGTAATGGTGTACGGGGCGGCGGTGCAGGTGGTGCGCTCGTCCGGGCCGAGGCTGGTCGTGGGGCAGGTGAGCGGGCCGGCACGCGGGTCGGTGACCGTGAAGTCGAAGCCCCGGTCGCCGCGGTACAGCACCTCGAAGGACCACGAGACGGTGTCGCCGAGGTCGGTGGACCCGTTGCCGTTGACGTCGGTGACCGCTGCGGTCTTGGTGAACACCGCGGCCGGGATCTGCTCGACCGGCACGCTGATGTTGTCCTGCGCCCTGACCACGGTGCCGTCAGGCGCTCGTCCGTCGACGCCGGCATCGTTGACCACCGAGCCCCGAACCGCCTCACGAGTGGTGATGACGGTGGGCGTGGTCGCCGTGCAGGTGATGGCGGCGCCCGGGGCGAGGGTGGTCGCCGGGCAGGTGATCGGGCCGGTGACGTACAGATCGGTAATCGAGATGTCGCCGACGGTGACCGTGCCGGTGTTGGTGACCTCGAAGGACCAGGTGATGCGGTCGCCCACGTCGGTGACGCCGTTGCTGTTCATGTCGGCGACCGCCGCGCTCTTGACCATCGCCAGCCGGCGCTCTGGGGGCAACGGCCGGTCCGTGGACGAGAACCGGCTTACCGACCCGGTCGGGGAGGTCGCCGTGGCGGCCGCGGTGTTGGCTGCCACCCCGGCATCCACGTCGTTCTGTGTGATCACGTACGGCGGGCTGGTGCAGCTCATCTCGCCGCCGGCCGGCAGGGCCGTGAGCGGGCAGCTGAGCGAGGCCAGCCGCGGGTCGGTGACGACGATGTCCCGCAGCGAGGTGTTGCCCGAGTTCCGGACCAGGATCGAGTACTGGATGGTGTCGCCCGCGTCGAGTCGCCCGTTCCCGTTGGCATCGCCCGGCGGTGCCGAGGTCTTGACGAGGTCGAGTGCGGCCCGCTGAGTGATGGGCAGGTTCACCGACGACGGCGGCGACACCACCGGGCCGGCGCTGGAGGTGCCGCTCGCGGTGGCGGTGTTCAAGAGGACGCCGGCGTCGATGTCGGCGGGGCTGATGGCACGCGTCGCGGTGCAGGTGGTCGAGGCGCCGGGTGCCAGCGTCGTCACCGGGCAGGACAGGGCGGTGACCGCGCCGTCGTCGATGGTCAGGCCGTTGACCGCGACGGTGCCGGTGTTGGTGACCGCGAAGGCGTAGGTGACGACCTCTCCGGTGTCGACCCGGCCGTTGCCGTTCGGGTCACCGACCGACGCCACCGACTTCACCAGGGCGAGCTGGGGGGTGCGCGGTACCGGTGTCGTGGACGACGCCGACGGTGAGGTGACGGTCGCGCCCGTCGGGCCCTGACCGCTCGCGGTCGCGGTGTTCACCACCTGGCCGGCCTCGACGTTCGGCTGGGTGATCGAGTACGGCGCCGCGGTGCAGGTGGTCGAGGCGCCGGGTGCCAGGGATGCCGCGGCGCAGGTGACGGTGCCGGCCAGCGGGTCGCTCACGACGATGGTGGTGAGGGTGACCGTGCCGGAGTTGGTGACGGTGAAGGTCCACCGGATGGTGTCGCCGAGGTCGGTGCCGTTGCCGTCGAGGTCGGTGACCGCGCCGGTCTTCGTCAGCGCGATGGCCGGGGCCTGGGCGACCGGGGTGTTTGTGCTCGCGACGTTCGAGGTGACCGTGGCGGCTTGTGGGGTGCGGCCGGCCGCGGTGGCGGTGTTGGCGACCACTCCGGCGTCGACGTCGGCCTGGGTGATCGTGTACGGCGCTGCGGTGCAGGTGGTCTGCACGTTGGGAGCCAGCGTGGTGGTCGGGCAGGTGACGGTGCCCGCGCGGGGGTCGGTGACACCCACTGAGGTCAGGGTGACGGTTCCGGTGTTGCGGACGACGAAGGACCACGCGATGCGGTCGCCCTGGTCGGTGGCGCCGTTGCCGTTCACGTCGGTGACCGCGGCGGTCTTGGTCAGCGTCATCCCGCTGGTCTGGGTGACCGGGGTGTTCGTGGAGGCGTTGGTGGAGATGACGAACGCGTTCAACGGTGAGCGGGCCCGACCTTGAGCGGTGTTGCGGACCACCCCGGCGTCGACGTCGGCCTGGGTGATGACGTACAGGCTGTTCGCGGTGCAGGTGGTCGAGGCGAAGAGCGCCAGCGTGGTCGCGGCGCACGTCACCGGCCCGGCCTTGGGGTCGTTCACGCTGACCGTGTTCAGGCTGACGTTGCCGATATTGGTCACTGTGAACGTGTAGGCGATGCGGTCGCCGAGGTCGGTGACGCCGTTGCCGTTCACGTCGGTGACGGTGGCGTTCTTCGTCAGCGTCATCGCCGGGCCCTGGTCCACCGGTGTCCTGACAGTCGACGGCGCCGACGTCACCGTGGCGCCGCCAGGGCCGGTACCCCTCGCTGTCGCGGTGTTGGTCACCGACCCTGTCTCGACGTCGGCCGACGTGATCAGGTAGGCCGCTGCGGTGCAGGTGGTCTGCGCACCCGGGGCGAGTGTGGTCACCGGGCAGGTCACCGTCCCGGCGCGCGGGTCGGTGATCGCCAGTGCGGTGATCGTGGTGGTGCCGGTGTTGCGCACCAGGAACGACCAGTTGATCCGGTCGGCGGTGTTGACCAGGCCGTCACCGTTGAAATCCACCCGGGTCGCCGACTTGGTGAGCGCGAGGGACGAGGTCTGCGCGACCGGGGTGTCGGTGCTCGAGACGTTCGAGGTCACCGTGGCGCCGCCCGGGCCAACGCCGGTGGAGGTGGCGGTGTTGCTCACCACGCCGGCATCCACGTCGGCCTGGGTGATCGTGTATGCGGCTGCGGTGCAGGTGGTCTGCGCGCCGGGGGCGAGCGTCGTGGCCGGGCAGGTGACCGTGCCGGCCCGCGGGTCGGTCACCCCGACCGAGGTGAGGGTCACCGTGCCGGTGTTGCGCACGACGAACGACCAGGCGATCCGGTCCCCGAGGTCGGTCAGGCTGTTGCCGTTCACGTCGGTGACCGCGGCCGCCTTGGTCAACGCCAGCGTCGAGACCTGCGGCACCGGTGTCGTGGACGACGCCGACGGCGAGGTCACGGTCGCACCCGACAGGCTCTGCCCGCCCGCGGTGGCGGTGTTCACCACCTCACCGGCATCCACATCGGCCTGGGTGACCACATAGCCACCACCGGAGGCACACGTCGTCGACGCACCCGGTGCCAGGGATGACGCGGCGCAGCTGACGCTGCCGGCGAGCGGGTCGCTCACCGCCACCGATGTCATCGTCGTGGTCCCGGAGTTGGTGACCGTGAACGTCCACCGGACCGTGTCGCCGAGGTCGGTGCCGTTGCCGTCGACGTCAGTGACCGCGGCAGTCTTGGTGAGCGAGAGCGTCGAGGTCTGCGGCACCGGGACCGAGCTGGTGGAACTGTTCGAGGTGACGGTCGTGCCGCCGGGGTTCTGCCCCTGCGCCTGAGCGGTATTGGTGGAGGCGCCCGCATCGACATCGGCCTGGGTGACCGCACCGGTCGCCGTGCAGGTGGTCTGCGCACCCGGCGCGAGCGTCGTGGTCGGGCAGCTGACCGAGGCGACCCTGGGGTCGACGACCGCGAGCGTCGTGAGGGTCACGGTGCCGGAGTTGGTCACCTGGAACGCGTAGCTCACCGTGTCGCCGAGGTCGGTGCCGTTGCCGTCGACATCGGTGACCGTGCCGGTCTTGACCAGGGCGAGGCCGTCGACCTGGGTGACCGGGGTGTCGGTGGTCGAGGTGTTGGACGTGACCGTGGCACCACCCGGGGCGGTGCCGGTGGAGCTGGCCGTGTTGCTCACCACGCCGGCATCCACATCGGCCTGCGTGATCGCGTACGGCGCAGCGGTACAGGTGGTCTGCGCGCCGGGGCCGAGCGTCGTGGTCGGGCAGGTGACCGCGCCCGCCCGCGGGTCACTCACCCCCACCGACGACACCGTCACCGTGCCGGTGTTGCGCACCACGAACGACCACCCGACCTGGTCACCGAGGTCGGTGACGCCGTTGCCGTTCACGTCGGTGACCGCGGCCGCCTTGGTCAGCAACAGCGCCGAAGCCTGCTGCACCGGAACGGACGCCGACGCGGGCGGCGAGGTCACCGTGCTCCCGGCCGGGTCCTGCCCGGACGCCGTCGCCGTGTTGTCCTTGCTGCCGGCGTCCACGTCGGGCTGGGTGATCGTGTAGGGCACCGTCGCGGTGCAGGTGGAGGTGGCGCCGGGCGCGATGCTGGGCGGGACGCAGGTGACCGCGCCGGCGGCCGGGTCGCTCACCTGGATGCCGGTCAGGGTGACGTTGCCGGTGTTGCGCACCTGGAACGTCCAGGTGATGCGGTCACCGAGGTCGGTGACGCCGTTGCCGTTCACGTCGGCGACGGTGGCGTTCTTGCTCAACGTCATCGCGGGCTGGCGGACCAGCGTGGTGCTGGTCGACGACCCCGGTGAGGTGAGCGTGGCGCCGTCGGGGGTCCGGCCCGTGGCGGTCGCGGTGTTGGTCACCACGCCGGCGTCGCCCTCGGCCTGGGTCACCGTGTACGGCGCCGCGGCGCAGGTGGTGCTCGCCCCCGGGGCAAGGGTCGTCACCGGGCAGGTGACGGCACCGGCCTTGGGGTCGCTCACGGCCACCGGGTTGAGGGTGACGTTGCTGTCGTTGGCGACGGTAAACGTCCAGCCGACGCGGTCACCGGCATCCCGGATGCCGTTGCCGTTCACGTCGGTGACCGAGGCGACGTTCTTGACCAGGCTCACCCCGCCGGCCACCGGGATCGGGACGCTGGCCGCCGACGGCGTGGAGGTGGCACCGCCGACCGAGGAGCTGACCGTGGAGGTGGCGACGTTGGTGAAGCTCCCGGTGTCGACCTCGGCCTGGGTGAGGGTGTGGCTCCCCGTGCAGACCACCGTGCCACCCACCGCGATCGTGGTGCTGGGGCAGCTGATGCCTGTGGCCAGCGGGTCGTTGATGGTCAGGCTCGTCAGCGGGATGTCGGTGAGGTTGATGGCGGTGAACGTGTACTGCGCCACGTCACCGGCATCCCGGCGGCCGTTGCCGTTCGTGTCGGTCACCGAGGCGACCGCCTTGGTCATCGAGTACTCGGGCCGCGGGGTGTTGGTGAACGTGCAGACGAGGTTCTGGTTCTGCCCGTTGCTCCCGGTCGATGCCGGGAGCGACGTGGAGATCGAGGTCCCGGTGCCGTTGGCCACCTCGGTGCCGAGGCCGTTCACGCACCGGTAGCTGCTGGTGTACGGAGCCGGTGCGCCACCGACGGCACTCTCGGTGATGGTCAGGGGCACCGCGGTGGTGCCGATGTTCTGGGCGACCGTGACGTTCGGGGCACCGAAGGCGGAAGTGTGGAAGACCTTCTGCTCGGATGTCGTGCCACCGTTCCCGAGCGTGCCGACGGTCGTGCCGTTGACGGCCATGTCGAAGGTGCGGGTCGAGCCGCCCGCGACGGTCTTGGTGACGCGAACCGTCGGGAAGATCGAGATCGAGTAGTCCTCCACCTCGCCGGAGTCGGCGCGCCCGGTGGGGAGCTCGGCCTGGGCGGTGGTGTACGACGCCCGGAGCCGCAGGTACGTGGTGCCGGCGCTGGTCGAGCCGGCCGGGACGGTCCAGGTCAACGGCACCGAGGTCGCCCCGGCCGCGATCGCCGCGCAGGCCCGCTCCCCCGGGACGGTGAAGGTGCCGCTGCGGTTGAAGTCGATGAACCCGCACAGCTGACCCGCCGAGCTCGCCCCGGAGATCGGCACCGAGATCGTGTAGGGGAGGCCGATGCGGGAGGTGGGCAGGTCGGGCGGTGCTCCGGCGACGCCGTCCTCGTCGGCGCCGTCGCCGTTCGTCGAGCTGGCGCTTGCCCCCGCAGCCACGGCGTTGGGACTGGTCGTGGCGTTGGCGGTGCCGGTGTTGTCGGCGTCGACCGCGGGCCCGATCTGCAGGTCGCTCAGTACGTGTGACGCGGCGGTCCCGGTGTCGTAGGAGGCGGGCGCGTCGCCGAAGTCCTCCGGCACGGTGACGCCGAGCACGAACGCGTCCCCCGAGGCGGCGGTGCCTGCCGTCCCGGTGCCGGCGGTGTTCGGCGACATGAGGATGTCCATCCGCATGGTGATCGACGTGTAGGTGCCGGTGATCGGGAGGCTGCCGCACCCCGAGAGGGACGTCTGCCCGCCGGTGGTGGTGGCCCCGCAGTTCGACGACGGCCGCGGGTCGGTGGTGTCGAACGTCAGGTTTCCGTTGGTGCGCGAGAGGTTTACCGCGCTGGTGTTCGGTGCCCCGAAGGTGGCGCCGGCCGGGCTGCTCGAGGTGATGGTTCCGAGCGCGTGGAGGATCGAGTTGTTCGGCACGGCGCCGATCGAGCCACCCAGGCCAGCGACATGGATCACCGGGTTTCTTACCGGCCGGTTGAAGGTGATGGTCACGGTCCCACGGTTGCTGCACAGACCGCTCGCCGCACATCCGCTGGCCGATGTCGTCAGCTCCGGCATCGAGGTGGAGGTGGACACCTGCGGGTCGAACATGCCGACTGTGGCACCGCGGCCGGCGAGCGTCGAGCTCACCGTCGTCAGCGTGGTCAGCCCGGCCGTCTGCACGGTGGCCGTCGTGCCGCCCGGGAAGGTGATGAGGGCGCTGCCGTTCGTGCCGGTGGTGCCGGTGGCAGCCGTGGTGTTCACCTGGTACGCGAACGCGGGCGCCATGATGCCGCCCGTGAGGCACACGGCGACGACCGCCATGGCCGCCACGACACGGCGCCGCACCGTGACATGTCGACGCTCCCGCATCGATGGTCCTTCCCAGGACCCCTGCGACGGCGTCGTATCGGACGATCGCCGTTACCTGTGAGGTTAACGTGACCGAGCGCCACGTACCGCCCGACCGCAGAGTTGGCCCTGGCACGTTCGGTCCGATGATGGTGGGCCGTTCGGCGGATGCCGCTGGTGGAGCGGCCCACGACGGCCGTCGGCACACCACGCGCCGGTGTCGGCGAGGTGCGCCGGCGTAGCGAGCGGGTCACGGATGTCGGCTGGCGTCGCGTGGGTGCGCGTCGGCGTCATCCGGCACCGGTGGTGGTCTGGCGGGCGACCACGACCATCAGGGCGGCGCAGGCGAGGACGGACGCCATATGACGGGCACGCGACCTATCGCGAGGCGTGCGTTCCACCTCGGTCGCGGAGCGTGCCGACACCGCCAGCTGGATGAGCAGGGGCAGCAGCACCACCGAGACCACGACGTACCCGAGGTGCGTCGCGGCATCCGCCACCCGTGGGCCGTGGACCACGTCGACGACGTCGACCACCGCCCGCGCGATCAGCAGCACCTCCGCGACCACGACACCAGCGTCGGCCGCCCGACCGCAGCGGATGCCGAGCGCGGCGGCCCCGGACAGCAGCGCGACGAGGGCGAGATAGGGCAGCAGGACGGACGCGAGCTGCGCGGAGCTCACGTCACGCCGGTCGGAGCCGGGGCCGGTGTCGAGCGGTCGGCAGCGGCGGAGGCGTTCCGCCGGTTCCGGCGGGTGCGCCGGCGGTACAGCCAGGTGGACAAGCCGGTGATCGCCAGCAGCAGCGGCACCAGGCCGAACGCCGCCCACGCCAGCCGCCACCACGGGCCGACGACGTAGCCGGTGTGGGTGGGGAAGTTCCACTCCTCCCACATCTGCGCCGTCACCGGCCGCCCGGGGCCGCCGTAGGTGACCTCGGTGGCACCGGTCGTTCGGTCCACGCCGACACTGACGTCGCCGGCGTAGTCGGTCTCGCGGTACGGGTCGACACCGTCGGCGAACCACACGGCATAGGTCGCGGTCGGGTCGTCGGCGGCCGGCAGGTCGACACCGGTGGGGGATGCTGTCGTGCCCAGCTCCCGCTGCGCGGCCGCGACCGCCGCCGCGGGGGCGATGTCGGGCGTCCCCTCCTTCGCCTCGACGGAGACGAACTCGACCTCGGAGGACTCCCCGGGCAGCGCCTGGAACCACGCCTTCCCGACGAAGCCCAGCTCGAAGCCGGCCCCGGTCACCGCCCACATCAGCAGGAAGGGGACCGCGACCATGCCGGCCACCTGGTGCAGGTCGTAGTCACGCGCGAAACGTCCTCTGCGCCAACGGACTCGGAAGCCGTACATCCACCTCCTGACCCCGGGCCACCACAGCCAGACACCGGAGAGCGCCAAGAACCCGAGCAGCAGGGCGCCGACGCCGAGGATCAGTGCACCGACCGTCAGGTTGACGCCCTCCTCCAAGCCGGCCCACGACGTTCCCGGCACCTCGGTGAGCAGCCATGCCTGGTAGCCGGGCTCCCCCTCGCACGTGAGCAGACACAGGTGCAGGTTGTGCATCAGCCCCATGGTCCAGTCGGCGGCATTCACCCGCTCCGTGGAGTCGTAGTCGGCGAGAACACGGGACGTCGCCGGGTCGACGGTGACGGTGCGCCCGTCGTCGTAGTTCGTCGCCACGTAGGTGCCATGCGCGTCGTACACGCTCTGCGGCACGAACTCCGCGTCGTGCTCGCGCAGCACCGACAGCGTGTCGGCGAGCGGGATGCCGCCGCGGTCACCGGACGGCACGTACGCCTCGGAATGCACCCAGCGTGTCCACTCCGGCTCGTACAGCATGACGACCCCCGAGGTGGTGATCGCGACAAGCACCAGGCCGAGGACCAGCGCCGACCATCGGTGCACGCTGACCACCGCCCGCTTGACCCGGCGCCGCGGTCGGTTCAACGCAGGGCGGGCGGCGGCCGGGACGGCCGACACCGCGGTCGGGCTGTCGAGCGAGGACGACATCGCGCACTACCTGTCTGCCGAGGACGGGACGTGCAGACGCTACTAAGGTTAGGCATACCTAATCAAGACACGCAGGTCGTCCGGCACACTCGCCGAGCTCGTCCTACACGAATGACCCCTCGTCCTGCACGAATGACCCCTGGCCGCGACCTCCGCCCGTCGCAACGGCGCCGACTGACCTCGTCGACCGAGCGGACGGCGAGCTGAACACCTCGCCGTGGCTACCGTACCGCGGCCCGTGGGGCTTGCGGCAAGGCCCCGGTCATGACGCAGAATCACCCACTCGGACAACGTGATCGGGAGGGGACGAGATGCGTGATACAGCACAGCACAACAGAGGAGACAGCACCGGGGGCGAAAGCCTCGACCACGCCGTGGTGGTCGTCGGAGGCGGACCGACCGGGATGGTGCTCGCGGCGGAGCTGACGCTGGGAGGTGCGGACGTCGTCATCCTCGAACGACGTACCGGCACCGAGCTCGACGGCTCGCGCGCCGGCGGCCTGCACCCACGGACCCTCGAGCTGCTCGACCAGCGCGGTGTAGCCGAGCGGTTCGTCGAGGCGGGGCAGGTGCACCACCAGTACGGCTTCGCGCTCATCCCGTTCGACATCAGCGACCTGCCGACGCGCCACAACTACGCGCTCGCCCTGTGGCAGAACGAGATCGAGCGCCTGCTTCGTGACTGGATCGACGAGCTCGGGGTCGAAGTGCGCCGCGGCCACGAGGTCGTCGGCCTCGAGCAGGACGAACACGGGGTCAGCCTCACCCTGGCCGACGGCTCCACCCAGCGAGCCGCGTTCGTCGTCGGCTGCGACGGCGGGCGGAGCCTGGTGCGCCAGGCAGCCGGCATCGGCTTCCCGGGGCTGGAGCCCACCACGAGCTGGATGATCGCCGAGGTCGAGACCGACCACGAGCCCGAGCTCGGCATCCGCCGGGATGCCGCAGGGACGCACGCCATCGGGCGGCGGGAACCGGACGAACCACTGCGCGTGGTGCTCACCGAGCGCGAGGTGGTGCGCGGCGGCAAGCCCTCGGTGGAGGAGGTGCGGGCCGCACTGATCGGCGTGTACGGCACCGACTTCGGACTGCGCCACGCTGCATGGACCTCACGCTTCACCGACGCGTCGCGGCAGGCGGAGTCGTACCGGCACGGCCGGGTGCTGCTCGCCGGGGATGCCGCGCACGTACACCCGCCGCAGAGCGGCCAGGGCCTGAACACCGGCGCGCAGGATGCCGTCAACCTCGGCTGGAAGCTGGCCCGGGTGGTCACCGGCCGGGCACCGGAGAGCCTGCTCGACAGCTACCACGTCGAGCGTCATCCGGCCGGGGCGCGGGTGCAGGAGGTGGTGATGGCGCAGGTCGCGCTCGGGAAGAGCGACGAGCGGCACGAGGCGCTGCGTGGCGTGCTCGGCGAGCTGCTGACCGTGGATGCTGCCCGCCACACCGTCGCGGCCCGCCTCTGCGGGCTCGACGTGCACCACGACCTCGGCGGCGACCACCCGCTCGTCGGACGACGCATTCCCGACCTCGACCTCGTCACCGCCGACGGGCGGACCACGGTCTACTCCCTCATGCACGACGCCCGGCCGCTGGTCCTCGTGCTGGGCGGCGCCGGTGAGGAAGGTGGTCGCGACACCGGAACGGGCACGGCCCGTGACCTGCCGGGCCATCCTCGTGCCGACGTGGTTGTCGAACGGGCGGTGGCGGATGACGTGTGGCGGCTTCCCGCGATCGGTGAGGTGCCCGCCCCGGCGGCCGTCGTCATCCGACCGGACGGTCACGTGGCCTGGGCCGG